>DASVAP010000132.1:0-64823 GCA_036376275.1 Planctomycetota bacterium
CGGCGACGCGCACGCGCCCGGCGCGCACGAGCTCCGCGGCCACGCCGCGCGAGCACAGCCCCAGGCGCGAGAGCAGCCGGTCGAGCGTGCGCCGCTCGGCGCCGCCGGGAGCGCCGCGGCCTCGAGCGGAGCCGCCCAAGCGCGGGTCAGCGCGCCCCACCGAAGCGCGCCGGCTTGCGCTCGACGATGCGCGGCTCCGCCACGCCCTCGACGATCTCGATGCGCCGGTCCACCGGCAAGCCCTCGAAGACCTGGGTCGTGTCGCTGGCCGGCCAGTAGACCTCCAGGCGCTCCACCACCTTGGCCTGGCCGAGCCCCAGGTGCTGCGCGTGCGGGCTGGCGCCGAAGCTGCCGCCCGTCCCGACCCAGCGCCACAGGTGCCGGCGCTCCTCGCCGTCGACGAACACGGCGTGCAGGCGCGTGCCGACGGCGAAGCGGTTGCTGCGCACGCCGGTGCAGGCCGCCTCGAGCCAGTGGTTGCCCGAGCCCGGGTTCTCGAACAGGACGTCGCCGAAGCCGTCGCCGGGATAGGCCCCGCCCATCAGCTCGAAGAGGTCGAGGTCGCCGTCCTGGTCGAGGTCGGCGAAGGCGACGCCGTGGCCCTTCTGGAGGTGACCGACGCCGGCCGCCGCGGAGACGTCGAGGAAGCGCTTCCCGCCGCGGTTCCAGTACAGCACGTTCGGGATCAGCCCGTCGTAGGCCGGATAGCCGGTACCGAGGTACACGTCGAGGAACCCGTCGTTGTCGAGGTCGCCGAAGTTCGCGCCCATCGGCAGGTTCAGGCGCTTCAGGTTGGCCTCCGGGCCCGCGCGGCGGAAGCCGCCGCGGCCGTCGCCGAAGTAGAGCACGGGCGTGTCGCCGGTGTACGGGAGCCCGAGGTAGCTCGCCACCACCGGGTAGAGGCGCAGGCTGGCGGAGGGATCGACGATCTCGTAGGGCGAGGCCCACAGGTCGAGCGCGCCGTCGTTGTCGCAGTCGAAGAACCAGGTCGAGAAGCCGTTGTGCGGGGCGGTGACCGCGAGCTTCTCAGCCACGTCCTCGAAGGTGCCGTCGCGCCGGTTCTGGTACAGGCGGTTGCGGCCGTCGAGGTTGTTGCAGTAGAGGTCGGGGTAGCGGTCGGCGTCGTGGTCGCCCCAGGCGACGCCCTTGCAGTAGCGCACGTTCTCGACCCGCGCGGCGCGCGCCACGTCCTCGAAGGTGCCGTCGCCGCGGTTGCGGAAGAGCTGGCCCGCGAACAGGTTCTCCTGGTTGGCCTCGGCGCCGACGTAGAGGTCGAGGTCGCCGTCCAGGTCGTAGTCGGCGAAGGCCGCGGCCTGGGACGGGAAGAAGGCCTCGTTCAGCCCGGCGCGAAGGGTCACGTCGAGGAAGGTGCCGCCGCGGTTCTGCAGCAGGGAGCGCGGGATCTGCCCGCGCGCGCCGAACAGCCAGGCGCCGCGCAGGACGAGCACGTCGACCCAGCCGTCGCCGTCCGCGTCCCCGGAGACGAGGTTGAGGCCTCCGTAGAGCCCCGCGAGGTTGGCGGCGGCGCTGCGATCCTCGAAGGTGCCGTCGCCGTTGTTGTGGTGGAAGTGCAGCGCGGTCGAGGTGTCGGAGCTCGAGGTGAGCACGTCGACGAGCCCGTCGCCGTCCAGGTCCTCGAGCACCGCCCCGCCGGCCAGGTCGAAGTCGTTCAGGCCGAGCTCCGGCGCCACGTCGCGGAAGCGCGGGAAGGGCGCCTCGCTGGCGAAGACGGCCGGCGCGATGCGCTCCTCCTCCGACAGGCCGGCCGGGTACTCGCCCACCGTCATGGCCGCGATGTTGAGCAGCCAGCGCGCGCACAGGCGCACGACCTCGTCCGGCGACTGGCGCAGGGCCGCGCGCAGCCAGCCCATGGCCTCGCGCGAGCCGCTCTTGTCCGCGTGCACGCCTTCGCCCTCGATCGGCAGGAGGCAGCTCTGGGCCGTGTGGCGCGCGACGCAGTTGTCTGTCTCCCCTTTTCTCATGGCGGCCACGCCGAGGTCGTACTCCAGGCGCGCCGCGAAGGGCGGCCACTTCGCGCGCGGCAGCGGCTCCAGGCGCGCGTGCGCGGCGCGCAGGCTGGTCATGGCCTCGTCGGTGCGACCGAGGCGCAGGAGCTGCATGCCGATGTCGTAGTCGAAGCGCGCCAGGGTCAGCGGCGAGGTGCGCCCCGGATCCAGCTCCGCGCGCGACTCGAGCAGGCGCTTCAGGGGCTGGTCGCCGAGGTAGGCGTTCTGGCGCGGGGTCTTCTGGCGCACGTCCTCGAGCAGCGCCAGCATGGCCGCGTGGCCGGCGCGCTCCTCGGCCGTGGGCTCGCCGTAGGTCGCGCGCACCGGCGCGGCGGGAGCCGTCTGGGGGCCCAGGACGAGCACGAGGAGGAGCGCGTGCATCCGACGAGTATAGCCCTGGCGCGCGCGGCGCCGCTGACGCCCGACGAGGTATCGGTCGCCGAGGAGGAGGCCGGGAACGCTCCATCGCCCGCTCCCCCACCCTCCTCTCCTCTCCGCGTCCTCCGCGTCTTCCCTGCGCGTCTCCGCGCCCCTCTTCCTCTTGGCCGTGAAGAGTAGAAGAGCGCGGAGACGCGGAAGAAGACGCGGAGGGCGCGGAGAAGAAGAAGCCGGGCGAGGAGCCAGGCGGGGACAGCGGCGCGCTCAGGAGTGCGCGGCCACGGTCAGGGCTCTCCGGGACGCCCCACGCCAGGATCCGAGCAATTCCTTCCCTTGCCGCGCGGCGCTCCCGACGATGCGAGGCGCATGAGCGAGCGCGCCTCCGGTCCCTCACCGACCCAGCGCATCACGCACTGGCACGGCTTCCAGCTCTCGCACTTCCAGATCCGCGCCGTCGAGGCCATCCGCGCGGGCTCCAACGTGCTCGTCTCGGCCCCCACCGGGGCCGGCAAGACGCTGGTGGCCGAGTACGCCATCGCCGACGCGGTCGCGCGCGGGCGGCGCTGCGTCTACACGGCGCCGATCAAGGCCCTCTCGAACCAGAAGTACCGCGACTTCCGCGACGACCCGCGCATGGACGTGGGCCTGATGACCGGCGACGTCACGATCCGGCCCGAGGCCCAGGTCCTGATCATGACCACCGAGATCCTGCGCAACTCGATCTTCGAGGACCCGCGCGAGCTGCACGACGTCGACTACGTGATCTTCGACGAGGTGCACTTCCTCGACGACGCCGAGCGCGGCACGGTCTGGGAGGAGAGCCTGATCTTCGCGCCGCCCGAGGTGCGCATGATCGCGCTCTCGGCCACGGTCTCGAACCTCGACCAGCTGGGCTCCTGGCTGCGCGAGATCCGCCCGCAGGCGCTGGAGGTCGTGCGCTCGGTCGACCGGCCCGTGCCGCTGCAGCACCGCCTGCACACCACGCGCCACGGGCTGTTCGACCAGCACCGCCTGAACTGGGTGCGCCGGAGTCTCGCGCGCGAGCTGGAGCGCGAGCGCCAGCGCGCGCGCCGCGGGCGGCGCAACTTCCGCCCGCCGCCGGGCCTGGTGCCGGGCGACCTGGACGACCTGTTCGAGCACCTGCAGCGCAAGGGCCTGCTGCCGGTGCTGTGCTTCTCCTTCAGCCGCAAGGACTGCGAGCGCCTCGCGCGCCGCAACCAGCATCGCCAGCTGCTCGACGAGGCCGAGAGCGCGCGCATGCGCACGCTCTCGTCCGAGCTCGTGCGCCAGTTCCAGCTCGGCCCGGAGGAGGCCGAGGGCGAGCTCTTCGCCCTGGCGGCGCGCGGCGTCGGCTACCACCACGCCGGGATGCTGCCGATCCACAAGGAGGTCGTGGAGCGCCTCTTCACCTCGGGCCTGATCAAGCTGCTGTTCACGACCGAGACCTTCGCGCTCGGCATCAACATGCCGGCCCGCACCGTGGTCTTCTCGGGCCTGCGCAAGTTCGACGGCATCGCCTTCGACTGGCTGCGCACGCGCGACTACCTGCAGATGGCCGGGCGCGCCGGGCGCCAGGGCATCGACGAGGCCGGGCTCGTGATCGCGCACCTGGACGAGCGCGACGTGCCCGAGGCCCCGGTCGAGCGCCTGATCGCCGGGAAGAGCGAGCCGGTCCAGTCGCGCTTCCGCCTGTCCTACTCCTCGCTGCTGCACCTCTACGCGCGCCTGGGCCGCGCGCGCCTGTTCGAGGCCTGGGACAAGTCCTTCGACCAGTTCCAGCAGCGCCGCAAGTCACCCAAGGCGCGCGCCGCCGAGCGCCGCCGCCAGCACGGCCTGGTCGACGCGCACCTCGGGCTCCTGGCGGAGCTCGGCTACCTCGAGCCGTCCGGCGGCCTCACGCCGCGCGGCGAGGTCGCGCGCCTGCTCTACGGCTACGAGCTGGTCATCACCGAGCTCCTCTTCCGCGGCGTGCTCGAGCCCCTGCCCCCCAAGGCCCTGGCGGTCGTCTTCGTGGGCCTGGCCCACGAGGAGCGCGGGCGCGGCCCGGCCGAGCACGTCCCCGGGCGCCTGTGGGGCCCGCTGCGGCGCCGGGTCGAGGAGGTGGCCGAGGAGATCCTCGAGCTGGAGCACAGGAGCGGCATCCCGACCCCCTCCAAGACGCCGAGCTGGGGCCTGACGCGCGCCCTGGACGCCTGGTACGACGGGCAGGGCTTCGAGGCGGTCGAGGAGCTCTCCCCCGCCACCCCGGGCGAGATCTGTCGCACCTTCCGCATGGCGCTCCAGCTCATGCGCTCGGTCCGGCGCACCCTGGAGGGCGAGCGCGATCCGAGCGCCCTGGCGGCGCGCCTCGACGAGGCCTTCGGACGCGTCAACCGCGACGAGGTCGACGCGCGCCGCCAGCTCGCCCTCGGCTGAGCGGCCCGGGAGCGGTTTTTCCCCCTGCCCCGGTAGCCGGCCCGAACCGGGGCGCTACAAGGCCTTGCCCGTGGGAAGCAAAGGCTTAGATTGGGCCCCTTCCCCACCGGGCGTCACTGCCCGAGTGGAGCCCCCTCCCTCCCATCCCCTGCGCCTGAAGGGCATTTCCCCCTCCTGGCGAATGGAAGATGCGCCGACCCACTTCCAGGCCCGGCCTGGCAGGTGGGGTTCGTTCGCACCCCCTTCCCCACGGATCCAACGAGCATGCGAAGAGCCCTGATCCCGGCCGCACTGCTGGCGGCCCCGATCGTCCTCACCAGCCCCACCGCAGCGGCCGCCCGCGGGGGAGCCGTGCAGGAGGCCGTCGAGATCAAGGCCTCGGACGGGCAGGTCGTGCACGGGACCTTCCACAAGCCCAGCGCGCCGCGCTCGCCGGGTGTCCTGCTGATCCACGACGCCGGTAGCGATCGGGCCCAGCTCGACACGGTCGCCGAGCGCCTGGGCAAGCAAGGCTTCGGGGTGCTGGCGATCGACCTGCGCGGGCACGGAGTGGGGCGCTCCGAGAAGCTGAGCTGGGAGAAGCTCTCCGAGAACGACAAGAAGACCACCTGGTCCTTCGCCCAGCGGGACGTGGACGCCGCCGCGCAGTGGCTGCTGGCGCACCCGAGCATCCACAGCACCAGCCTCTCGCTGGTCGGCTACGGCGCCGGCTGCGCGCTCGTCGTGCGCCACGCCAAGGCCGACGAGAACGTCGAGTGCCTCGTGCTGATGGCGCCCAACGCCCAGGACTACGGCTTCGACGTGCGGGCCGACATCCAGTCGATCGAGGGGCTGCCGACCTACGTCGTGACCTCCAAGGACGCCGAGGGCGAGCGCATGGCCCAGGAAGCCAACGCCTCCTCCGGCAATCCCTACGTCGAGCTGTTCATCTCGCCGCCCAAGCTCTCGAGCCCGCTGGAGGACAAGGGCCTCCCGAGCCGCGTCGCCAAGTGGCTGGGCGAGAAGGCGATGCCCAAGAAGGGCCGCAACGCGACCCAGACGGCGCGCTAGGCCGATCGAAGATCGGCCCAGATTGCGCCGTCAGCGTGACCGCACCGGTTCTCCGGGCGGGCTCACGCCCGCCCGGTGATCCGGTGCGCCGATTTCTTCCGCGCTCCGAGAGAGCACGCGGAGCGCCCGTGACCCGCCCGTCGCGCCGCTCCACCACGGGGTAGGTTTCGGGTCGAACCGTGCTCGGTTGCGGCGATCCCTCGCCGGCGGGCCGGTTCCCCCGCTTCCCACCGTTCCCGGACCTCGCAGTCATGAAACGTCTTCTTCCCCTGGCGTTCCTCGCCCTCTTCGGCGCCCTCGCCTCCGCCCAGCGCAGCCCCGTCGACCCCGGCAGCGGCGTGCGCCCGCGCGACATCAGCCGCAACGCGCCGCCCGTGACCAACCCCGAGCCCATGACCCTGGTCGCCCTGGCGGGCGGCGCGGCGGTCGCCGGCGGGCTGCTGCGTCGCCGCAAGCAGGCCAAGTAGCCCAGCATCCGTGCGCTCCGCCCCCGCCACCGGCGGGCTGGAGCTGGCGCTCCTGGTCGCGCTCACCTCGCCGCTCCTCGTCGAGTGGTTCGAGACGACCAGCGCCTCCTCCCGCCTGAGCTACGCGCTGCTCGTTCCCGTGCTCGCGCTCGGGCTCGCCTGGCGCGCCCGGCGCGAGGCCAGCAACGGGGCCAGCAACGAGGCCAGCAACGGGGCCAGCAGCGCGGCCTGGGCCCCGGACGGGCCGGGGCGCACGCTCGCGGCCGCCGTCGCGGCGCTGGCGGGGCTGGCGCTCGTCGCCGGCGGGCTGAGCGGGGTCTTCACGCTCTCGCTCCTCGCCGTCCCGCTGATCGCGGTGGCGCTGTGCGCGCGCTGGACGGGCCGCGCCGGCCTGCGCGCGCTGGCGGCGCCGCTCGCGCTCGGCTTCCTGATGGTGCCGCCGCCGATGCCGGTCCTGGACCGCATCAACCCGTTCCTGATCGAGGCCTCGGGCTGGACGGCGGTCACGCTGCTGAAGCCCTTCGACGCCGAGGCCGCCTGGGCGGGCGCCACGCTCTCCTTCCGCGGCTGGGAGCTGATCGTGGCCGAGGCCTGCAGCGGCTCGGGCACGTTCCTGATGCTGGGGGCGCTGAGCGCGTTCCTGGCGGCGCTCTTCCGCCTGCGTCCGCTGGCCACGGCGCTCCTGCTCGGGCTCTCGCTGCCGGTCACGCTGGGGGTCAACGGGCTGCGCATCGCCAGCTCGGCCCTGGTCATCGATCGCTTCGGTGCCGCGGCCGGCGAGGGCCTGGCGCACGAGCTCCTGGGCCAGGCGGTGGTGATCGTCGGGGCCGCCGCGCTGGTGCTGGCGGTCGAGCGCACGCAGGCGCGCCTGGCGCGCGAGGCGCACGCGTGATCCTCCTGCGCGCCCTGGGCTGGTCGCTCTGCTACGCCGGAGCGCTGCTCGCCTGCCTCATGGAGAGCGGCGTCCTCGCCTCGGCCAGGGCCCCGGACCTCGCGCGGCTCCCGCGCGAGCTCGGGCCGCTGACGCGCCTGGCGGAGCTCGACTTCGATCCGACGGCCCTGGGCGCCACGCCGCCCGAGCGCCACTCCTTCCAGGCCGTGCGCGACGCCGCGGGCCGCGAGGGGCGCCTGTTCCTGGCCTACTACGAGCGCGCGCAGCGCTGGAGCGGGCGGCCGCACGACCTCGAGCTCTGCTATGCCGCCGCCGGCTGGCGCGAGAGCGAGGCCCACCGCCTCGACGAGGCCCATCGCCCCTGGTCGCGCCTCTTCGAGCGCGAGGGCGCCGACGGTGCCCGCGAGGCCGTGCGCGTCGTGCACTGGCTCGAGCGCCCGGGACCGGACGAGGACCGGGTCTCGCTGCTCGAGCTCGGGCGGCGCCTCTTCTCGGGCAACGGCCTGCGCCCCGACGTGATCGCGGCCTACTTCGAGTTCCCGGCCGACGCCGCGCCCCCGGACGCCGACGCGGCCCGGGCCGTGGCGGCGCTCTCGGCCGCGCTCGAGGACGCCTGGCGGGCGGGCGACGCGACGGGGAGCGAATAGGAGCTGCCCGAGGAACTTGCGCACCGGATCACCGGGCGGGCCGGTGCCCGCCCGTGGAACCGGTGCGGTCACGCGGACAGCTAAATCAGTAGTCGATCCGACGATCGACTATCATCCGCCGCGATGCTGCCGCTCTCCCTCGCTGGCGCCCTGCTCCTCGCCCTCCCGCTCCCGCAGGATCCCGCCGCGCTGGCCTTCGTCGGCGCGCGCATCGAGCCCGTCGGCAGCCCGCCGATCGAGCGTGGCGTGCTGGTCGTCCGGGGCGGCCTGATCGCGCACCTCGGCCCGGCGGACCGCACGCCCGTGCCGGCCGGCGCGGTGGTGCGCGACCTGACGGGTCGCGTGATCGTGCCGGGCCTGGTCGACACGCACTCCCACATCGGCTCGGTCGAGGGCGGCGACCGCTCGGAGCCGATCCAGCCCGAGGTGCGCGCGCTCGACTCGATCGACGTGCTCGACCCCTCGTTCCAGCGCGCGCGCGCGGGCGGGATCACGACCGTGAACATCATGCCCGGCTCCGGGCACCTGCTCTCGGGCCAGACGGTGTACCTCAAGCTGCGCGCCGGGCGCACGATCGAGGACCTGGCGCTGCGCTTCGCCGACGGCAGCGTCGCGGGCGGGATCAAGATGGCCAACGGCACGAACTCGCGCCGCGATCCGCCCTTCCCCGGCACGCGCGCCAAGTCGGCCGCGCTGGTGCGCGCGCGCTACGTCGAGGCCCAGGAGTACCGCCGCAAGCGCGCCGAGGCCGACGCCGAGAAGCGTCCCGAGCGCGACCTCGGCCTCGAGGCCCTGGTGGAGGCGCTGGAGGGCAAGCGCGTGGTCCACCACCACACCCACCGCCACGACGACATCCTGACGGTGCTGCGCCTGCGCGAGGAGTTCGGGTTGCGCGTCGTGCTGCACCACGTGAGCGACGCCTGGAAGGTGGCGGAGGAGATCGCCGCGGCCGGCGTGCCGAGCTCGCTGATCGTGATCGACAGCCCGGGCGGGAAGCTCGAGGCGCGCACGATCCGCTGGGAGAACGGGCAGGCCCTGGTCGCGGCCGGGGCCGCGGTCGCCTTCCACACCGACGACTACATCACCGACTCGCGCCTGTTCCTGCGCTCGGCGGCCCTGGCGGTGCGCGCCGGGATGGCGCGCGACGCGGCCCTGGAGGCCCTGACGCTCGCGCCGGCGCGCATGATCGACCTGGACGGGCGCCTGGGCAGCCTGGCGGTCGGCAAGGACGCCG
Source organism: Planctomycetota bacterium (assembly GCA_036376275.1). Lineage (GTDB taxonomy): Bacteria > Planctomycetota > UBA1135 > UBA1135 > JABFRZ01. The sequence goes on from DASVAP010000132.1 coordinate 9,090, forward strand.
ACTTCGTCGTGCTCTCGGGCGAGCCCTTCTCGGTCTACACGCAGGTGCTCGAGACCTGGGTCGAGGGCCAGCGCGTCTTCGACCGCTCCGATCCCGCGGATCGCCTGATCGCCGTCGGCGGCTGGGGCGCGGGCGGTCCGCGCGCGCCGCTGTGCTGCGACGGCGAGGAGGACCGATGAGACGCTTCGCCCTGACGCCCCTGCTGTTCCTCGCGCTCGCCGCCCCGCTCCTGGCCCAGGACCTGGCCGTGCGCGCGCGCATCGTCCACACCCAGGCCGGACCGCCGATCGAGGACGGGATCGTGCTCGTGCGCGGCGGGAAGATCGCCGCCGTCGGCCCCGCCGGCAGCGTGCAGGTCCCGCCGGGCGTCGAGACGCTCACGGCCGCCGTGGTGACGCCCGGGCTGATCGACGCGCACACCTCGCTCGGCCTGGCGGGCGCGCTCAACTACGCCCACGACCGCGACGAGCTGGAGCGCTCGGCCGCGGTGCAGCCCGAGCTGCGCGCGCTGGACGCCTACAACCCGCGCGAGGAGCTGATCGAGTGGGCGCGCGGCTTCGGCGTGACCACGATCCACACCGGGCACGCGCCGGGCGCCGTGATCTCGGGCCAGACGATGATCGCCAAGACGCGCGGCGAGACGGTGGACGAGGCCGTGCTCGTGCCGCTGGCGATGGTGGCCGCGACCCTGGGCGGCGGAGCGGTGCACGCCGAGGACCGCGGCCAGCCGGGCACGCGCGCCAAGGCGGCCGCGCTCCTGCGCCAGGAGCTGGCCGCGACCCAGGCCTGGCTCGAGAAGCGCCGCCGGGCCGAGGCCGAGTCGAAGCCGCTCGAGCGCGACCTGCGGCGCGAGGTGCTGGCGCGCGTGCTGGCCGGCGAGGTGCCGCTGCTCGTCACGGCCCAGCGCGCGAACGACATCGCCACGGCCCTGCGCCTGGCGAAGGAGTTCGGCTTCCGCCTGGTGCTGGACGGCGCCGCCGAGGGCTACCGGCTGATCGACGAGCTGAAGGCGGCGCAGGTCCCGGTGATCGTGCACCCGACCATGTTCCGCGCCGCCGGCGAGACCGAGAACCTCTCGCTCGAGACCCCGGGCGTGCTGCGCAAGGCGGGCCTCACGGTCGCGCTGCAGGGCGGCTACGAGTCCTACGTGCCGCGCACGCGCGTGGTGCTGTTCGAGGCGGCCGAGGCCGCCGCCTACGGCCTCTCCTTCGCGGACGCCCTCGGGCTGATCACGCTCGACGCCGCGCGCCTGCTGGGCATCGAGGCGCGCGTCGGCTCGCTCGAGGTCGGCAAGGACGGCGACCTCGCGCTCTACGACGGCGATCCCTTCGAGTACACGACGCACTGCCTGGGCGTCGTGATCGAGGGCGTCGTCGTGAGCCGCGAGAAGCGCTAGGCGATCGAAGATCGCCTACGGATTGCGCCGTCAGCGTGACCGCACCGGTTCTCCGGGCGGGCGCGCGCCCGCCCGGTGATCCGGTGCGCGGATTCCCGGACAGGCTCCCAGGCGATCGAAGATCGCCCACTGATCTCGCCGTCAGCGTGACCGCCGCGGTCCGCCGGGCGGGCTCGCGCCCGCCAGGCGATCCGCGGCGCGATTCTTCGACGGGCTCCGCCACTGCCCTCCGCGTCTCGCCGACTCAGTCCGCCTCCGCCCCCGCCCCCGCGTACTCCAGCTCCGGCGCCGGCATCTCCCCGCCCGGGCCCAGCAGGTAGTGCTCGAACCACTGCAGACTGCGCAGCGCGTAGTCGAGGCGCGCGGCCGCCTTGCGGTTGCCGTGGCCCTCGCCGGGGTACAGCACGAGCCGCACCGGCGCCTGCCCGCGCAGCTTCAGGTGCCGGTAGAGCTCGCGCGACTGGCCCGGGTGGACGCGCGGGTCGTCCTTGCCGTGCAGGATCAGGAGCGGGGTGCGGCTCTTGTCGGCGTGGTAGATCGGGCTGCGCTCGAGCAGGCCCTGCCAGTCGTCCCAGGGGCGCTTGCGCGCGTGCACCAGGAACTCCTCCTCGGGGATGTCGGTCGTGCCGACCTTCGAGATCTTGTTCGAGATGCCGACGAACATGACCCCGGCGGCGAAGCGCTCGGAGTGGCGCGTCGCGCACCAGGCCGTCGCGTAGCCGCCGTAGGAGCCGCCCGTGACGCCGACGCGCGCGCCGTCCACCAGGCCTGTCCCGATCAGGTGGTCGACGGCGTCGACCAGGTCGTCGAACTCCTTGCCGGCCGGGTCGCCCTGGCCGAGCTTGCTGAAGGCCACGCCGCGCCCGGTGCTGCCGCGGTAGTTCGGGTAGAAGACCGCGAAGCCGCGCGCGGCGGCGACCTGGCCCGGGTTGCTGTAGTTCGTGAGCCAGCCGTTCGAGACGTGCGCCTCCGGGCCGCCGTGCACCACCAGGATGAGGGGCACGCGCGCGTCCTCGGCGCGCTCCAGCGGATGGATCAGCACGCCCTCGAGGGTCAGGCCGTCGCGCGCGGCGTGGCGCACGGGCTCCTGGCGCGCGAAGCGCAGGCCCTCCAGCTCGGGGTTGGAGCGCGTGAGGCGCCGCGGCGCCGTCTCGCCGTGGCGCAGGTGGAAGACCTCCGGCGGGTGCTCGGGCGAGCTCCCGACCAGGACCGCCGACTGACCATCGCGCGCCAGCTCCAGGCTGGTCAGGACGGGCCCGCCGGTCTCGACCAGGACCTTGGCCTCGGCCGCACCGGACGCGAGCGTCAGCTTCTCCAGGCGGCTCCACAGCCCGGCGTGGGTCACGACGAGCAGCGCGCCGGGCCCCTGCCAGGCGAAGTCGGCCGTGTCCGTCTCGATCCCCGGGCGCACCTCGACCGGCACGCCCCCGCTGGCCGGGGCCAGGCACAGTCGCCCCGCGCTGGGGTCGTTGGCGTCGGCGGCGGCGATCAGGGCGACCCGCTCGCCGTCCGGGCTCCAGGCGATCTTGCCGAGCTTCCCGGGGTTCTCGATGCGCGCCAGGACCTTGCCCGAGGCGCCGTCCAGGACCGCCACGCGCTTCTGCACGTAGTCCTCGTCCACCAGGGTCGTCGGCGTCCAGGCGACCAGCAGGCGCTCGTCGACGGGCGACCAGCGCACGTCGCGCGGATGGCCCTCGAAGGGCACGCGCCGGGGCGGCTCGCTGCCGTCCAGGGGGGCGATCCACAGCTCGCTCGGCTGCTCGTCCTCCTCGTAGATCTCCTGCTTGAAGCCCTTCTCCCGCAGGGCCTCGCGAGCCTTGTCCTTGCCCGGCGCGGCGATGCAGACCACGCGCTTGCCGTCCGGGGCGAGGTCGTAGGCCTGGATCGCGCTCCCCAGGGCCAGGGCCGGGCGCGCCTCGCCGCCGTCGAGCGGGATCAGGTGCAGCGCGGTCTCCTTGTCGCCCCCGCGCTTGGCCAGGAAGGCGAGCTCGCGCCCGTCCGGGGTCCAGGCGAGCTGCGCGACGTTGCCCTTGCCGGCGACGTAGGGCCGGGCGCGGGCGCTCGCGACGTCCACCACCCACAGCTCGGTCCACGGCCCGCCGTCCTCGTCCACGCCCGCCTTGCGGGGCACGGACAGGATGTGGGCGCTGGTCGCGCCGTCGGGGGCGAGCACGGCGGAGGTCACCGTGCGCAGGCCGGCGACGAGCTCCGGCGTGAAGCGCTCCGCCTGTGCGGAGGCGAGCGGGGCCAGGGCGACGAGCAGGGGCGGGAGCAGGTTCGAGCGCATCGGGATCCTCCGGTCGGGCGGCCAGCATACGTCCCCCACCCCCCTTTCCCCGGCGTTTTCGGGGGTCCGGCGGAACCCCCGACGAGGCCCCATCCGTCGTCGCGCGCGCGCGCTCGGACCGGGATGGCGCGAAAACCCCGAGATTTCCCGCTTGACTCCGCTCCGTGGAGCCCGTGGTATCCGTGCACGGTCGAACCGTCGTTCCACCGAAAAACCCTAGGAACCAAGCTGAAAACACCATGGCTACCAAGAAGGCCAAAGCTGCCAAGGCTGCCAAGGCCGCGCCGGTCAAGCTCACGAAGATCACCTCCTCCTCGAAGGTCCGCACGAAGAGCGAGATCTACAACGCCATCGCCGGACACACGGGTGTGCACCGCAAGCACGTCGTCGCCGTGTTCGGGGGCCTCGAGGCCCTGCTCGCGGCCGACCTCTCGAAGAAGGGCCCGGGGGTCGTCCAGGTCCCCGGCCTGATGAAGGTGATGGTGCGCCGCCTGCCGGCCACGAAGGCGCGTGAGGGCATCAACCCCTTCACCAAGGAGAAGACGATCTTCAAGGCCAAGCCGGCGCGCAACGTCGTCAAGGTGCGCCCGATGCGCGGCCTGAAGAAGATGGTCTAGTTCGAAGCACGTCCGTCCGCGCGCGCCACGGTCCAGGCGCCGCTCGACGGCCGGAACCGCAGGGGGCGTCTCCGCTGGGAGGCGCCCCCTGCTGTCTTGGGGGGGACGCTTGCCGCTTCCACTGCTCCTCCTTTCTCGTTCTCTCTCCGCGTCCTCCGCGTCTTCGCTCCGCGTCTCCGCGCTCCTCCGATTCCGATCCGAGGAAGGAAGAAGAGCGCGGAGACGCGGAGCGAGGACGCGGAGGACGCGGAGCAGAGGGCCAGCGCCGCGGGCTAGCGCCGCGTGATGCGCAGCCCGAAGCGGATCTCGCCGCCGAACTCCATCGTCTGGCGCTGCTCGAAGGACTCGCCCTCGTACTCGCCGCGCAGCTCGAAGACGCTCCGCACCTCGTACTCGCCGCTCAGCTCGAGCGCGTGCGCGTGGCCGCCGGTGAGGTCCCAGGTGAGCTCGCCCTGCAGCCGGAACTCGACGTCCGAGCGGCTCGTGCCCTCGCCGCCCTCCGGCAGGTCCTCGGGTCCGAGCGGCTGGGCGGCGAAGGTCTGCGCCTCCACCGCCAGCGTGATGCGCGCCAGGCGACGGCCCTCCTCCTCGCTCACGCCCGCGAAGGTCGCGCGCACGCTGCCCGTCAGGTTCTCGCGCAGGGCCTGGTCCTCGGAGGAGTCCGGCTCCGCCTCGGCCTCGGGATCCAGCAGCGCCAGGTCGCCGCCCGGCTCGAGCACGGCGTGGAAGTAGGCCACGTCCACGTCCCAGGACTCGCCCTCGGCGACCGGCTCGGCCGGCAGGAAGCCGCGCAGGTCGAGGTCCTCCCGCAGCGGCTCGAGCAGCTCGGCCTCGCCCTCCGAGCCGCTGGCCCAGTCCACCTCGTAGGCCTCCGCCTCCGCGTCCCAGGTGAAGAGCACGCTCTGGCCCTCGAGCGCGCTCTCGTACTCGCTGTCGTCGCTCTGCTCGCCCTGCTCGGTCGTCGTGCGCGAGCGCTCCTCGGCGCCGAGCTCGTCGAAGGTGCGCAGGAGGCGCGTCGGACGCGCCCCGTCGACCGCCTCGAACAGGTCGGTGATCGTGTAGCGCTCGGTGTGCTCGATGTGCACGTCGAACTCGCCCAGGAGCTCGGGCGGGATCTCCTCGCCGTCCATCGACAGGGACATCTCGGCCAGGTCGAGCGTGAAGGCGCTCTCGAGCGCGCGCTCGAGCGTGGTCGCGGCCGGCACGGCGAAGGTGAGCTCCTCGCGCGCACCGCGCGCGCCGAGGGCCAGCAGGGCAAGGCCGAGGAAGAGGGCTCGGGTGGGCATGTTCGCTCTCGGTGGTGGAGGCGCGCAGCCTACAGGACCCGAACAGCGTCCCGCCTGCGCGCGGGATATCTTCGGCGCCCTGGCGGGTCCGCCGCGAGCCGGCGGACGCCTTCTCCCACCCTCTCCAGGATCTTCGCGTGCTCCTCTCCTCGATCGCTGCGCTCCTCGTCCTGCCCGGCAGCGGGCTCCTCCCCGGCGGCGAGGCCCCCCAGTGGGGCGGCTTCCGCGGCAACAACGGCGCCGGCCTGAGCGACGCGCGCGGGCTGCCGGAGGCACTCGACCCGGAGAGCACCCTGCAATGGCGCGTGGAGGTTCCGTCCGGCTACTCCTCGCCGGTCGTGGTCGGCAAGCACCTGTTCCTGACGGGCGCGCGCGCCAAGCAGAACGGCCGCGAGCTGGAGGGCCAGCTCGTCACGCTGGCGCTCGACGCCTTCACGGGCGAGACGCGCTGGGAGCGCGAGCAGCCCTTCAAGGGCACGCGCCCCGGGCAGAACTCGCCGGCCGCGCCCTCGCCCGTGACCGACGGCGAGGTCGTGGTCGTGCTGTTCCATCACCTCGGGCTCTTCGCCTACGACCTCGAGGGCAAGGAGCTGTGGAAGCAGCCGCTCGGGCCCTTCAACATCCCGCACGGCATGTCGACCTCGCCGCTGCTGGTGGACGACCTCGTCGTGCTGCAGGTCGACCAGGACGCGGGCGCCTACCTGGTGGCCTACGACCGGAAGAGCGGCGCGCAGCGCTGGAGGACCGAGCGGCCGGGCGTGAGCCACAGCTACGCCACGCCGGCCGTGCACCGCCCCGCCGGCGGTCCGGCCGAGATCGTGGTCTCGGGCACGTTCCAGGTGGCGGCCTACGGGCTGGCGGACGGGGCCAAGCGCTGGTGGATGGACGGCGCCGCCTGGCAGACCAAGTCGATCCCCGTCTTCGCCCACGGACGCTGCTACCTGAACTCGTTCATGCCCTCGCTGGGCGAGATGCAGTACCCGAGCTTCAGCGGCGAGTGGGAGGAGATCCTGGCCCAGCACGACGCCGACGACGACGGCAAGGTCGCGCAGAGCGAGTACGGTGACGCCAAGCTGCACGAGATCTGGTTCCTGTTCGACCAGGACCGTGACCGCCTGCTGGACGAGGCCGAGTGGGGCTTCGCGATCAAGAGCAACACCGCGACCGGCGGCCTGTTCGCGCTCGACCTGGGCGGTCAGGGAGACGTCACCGCCTCCAAGGTCAAGTGGAAGGTCGACGACCGGCGCACGCTGTCCGACACGACCTCGCCGGTGGTCGTGGGCGACACGCTCTTCACGATCCAGGAGGGCGGCATCCTGTCCTCGCTCGAGGCCGCGACCGGCAAGGTGATCAAGCAGGAGCGCGTCGGCCAGCCGGACCCCTACTTCGCCTCGCCCGTGGCGGGCGACGGCAAGCTCTACCTCGCCAGCCAGGCCGGGATCCTCACCGTGGTGACGGCCGAGCCCGAGTGGCGCGAGCTCTCCTCGCATGCGCTGGAGGACGAGGAGGTGTGGGCCTCGCCGGCCCTGGCCGGCTCGGCCGTCTACGTGCGCGCCAAGGAGGCGCTCTACTGCTTCGAGCGCCAGGAGTAGCGCGCCGCGCTCAGGCGGCGCGCCGCTCGGCCGTGCCGCCGGCGCGCTCCACGTAGGGGAAGCGGTCCTTGAGCGCGTTCAGGCGCGACTCGAAGAGCGTCCAGGAGAGCCAGGACACGACCAGGGTGAAGGCCAGGTAGACCGGGAAGCGCAGGAGCGGGTGCAGGCCGGCCAGGCCGACCCGGTCGAGGGCCAGCGCGAAGGCGTGGAACACGTACACGCCATAGCTGACCTTGCCGACGAAGGCCAGCGGGCGCGACTCGAGCAGGCCCGCCAGGAGGCCGCCGAAGCCCTGCGCCGCGCGCAGGACGAGCCAGGTGAAGAAGGGCCAGCGCGTGTAGACGACGAGCACCTCGAGCTGGGTCGCACCGTCGGCGTGCCCCTGACGCTGGATCCAGAGCCCCCACAGGAAGAGCGCACCGCCGCCGAGGCCCAGCGCGCGCCCGAAGCGTCCGCGCAGCACCTGCACGAGCCCGTCGCGTTCCACCAGCACCGCCGCCAGCGCCCCCGCCGCCAGGAGGTCGAGACACGAGGTCGTGACCATGCGCATCGCGTCGAAGGGCGCGCCCGCGGCGAACAGGAGCGCGCGCGAGAGCGGCCCGATCGCGATCGTGGCCACCACGACCGGCACCAGCGCGCGCCGCGGCACGCACAGGACGAGCCATGGCCACAGGAGGTAGAACTGCTCCTCGACCGCCAGCGACCAGAAGTGCGAGATCAGGGAGCCCGAGAGGGCCCCGCGCCACGCCCCCCACAGGTTGAAGGTGTAGGTCCACAGCGAGACGAGGATCCCCGGCTCGAGCGCCAGGGCCACGCTCGCCAGCGCCAGCACCGCGTAGTAGAGCGGGAAGATGCGCAGGAAGCGCCGCGCGTAGAAGCGCCGCGCCGTGAAGCCCACCGTCTGCGTCCCGGCCTCGATCGGACGCCGGCACGCGAGCAGGATGCCCGTGATCAGGAAGCCCGAGAGGACGAAGAAGAGGTCCACCCCGGTCGCGCCCCAGTTGATCCCGGCGTGGTAGCGGCGCGGCATCCAGTGGTGCCAGCACACGGAGAGGACCGCGATGGCCCGCAGGCCGTCGAGCTGCGGCAGGTGGCGCGCGGCGGGGGCGGCGCTCGGGGAGGGCGGAGCCACGGGGGCCAGCCATCGGCCCCGCCGCCGCCGAAACTCAAGCGCCCGGGGCCCCGGGGATGGCCGCGGGTCCGGGCTGCGGCCGGCGGGGCCCCCGCGGGTCCTCCACCCCGCTCCGGCGCAGGGCGGGCGGAGCGCATAGAATCGAGGTAGAGAAAGGGGCGGTCGCCCCCAACGGCGCGGGCCTGGCCCGCATCCAGGCCCTGTGAAGGCGGCCGGACGCCTGCTCCATGACCTACTCCCCCGTCACGCTGGAGAGCCTGCTCTCGCACCAGAACTGGGCCCTGCGCATGGCCCGGCGGCTGGTCCGCGAGGAGAGCGAGGCCGAGGACCTGGTGCAGCGCACCTGGATGGCGGCCCTGCGCCGCCCGCCCCAGAGCGCGATCGGAGCCAAGGCCTGGATCCGCAAGGTGATCCTGAACCTGGCCCGGGAACGACACCGGCGTAGCCAGGCCCGCGTGCGGCACGAGCCGGGCCCGGGTACGGAGCCCGCCAGCGAGGGCGGCGAGGCCTTCGAGTCGATCGCGCGCGACGAGATCCACCAGCTCCTGAGCGAGCGCCTGATGCAGCTCGCCGAGCCCTACCGGACCGTCGTCCTGCAGCGCTTCTACGAGGACCTGACCTCGGTCGAGATCGCCCAGCGCCTCGGCATCCCGGCCGGCACGGTGCGCTGGCGGCTGAAGATCGGGCTGGACCAGCTGCGCGGCGAGCTCGACCGGCGCTCCCATGGGGACCGCTCGCGCTGGGTCTCGGCGCTCCTCGCCTTCTCGCCGCCATCCGATCCGCCCCCGGCCACGGCCGCTGAGCCCACCGGACCGCTCGTCCCCGGCTCGGTGCTCCTGTGGGGCTCCCTGGCGGCGAGCGGCCTCCTGGGCTTCCTCCTGCTGCGCGGCGGCGACGAGCCCCGGGCCGAGCTGCGCGCCGCGGAGTCGAGCGTGGTCGAGCTCGACTCGGCCCGGTTCGAGACGCTCGCGCCCGGCTCGGCCGCGCAGCGCACGCCGCTCGGCGCGCCCTCCAGCGGCGCCCGGCCCCCGGCCGACGCCGTCGCTCCGCCGGCCGAGGGACTGGCGGTCCTGGTGGTGACCGAGGACGGTGAGCCCGTGCCCGAGGCCGGGATCCAGGTGGCCCTGGCCGGCCGCTACGAGCTGCGCACCCGCACGAACGCCGCGGGGCGCGCCTGGCTGGTGCCCGCGGCCAGCGACCTCGGCGCCTTCGGGCTCGAGGAAACGAGAGGACGGGTCTCGCTGCGGGCGCTCGCGCCCGGCCGCGCGCTCTCCGAGCTCGTGCACGCGGCCGCGCCCTTCACGCCGGACCACGAGGTGCGCCTGACCGTGGGGGGGCCCGACCAGCGTCTGAAGGGCCGCGTGCGGAGCACCCGGGGCGAGGCCGTGCCGGACGCTCTGATCGCCTGGCTCGTGCCGCACGATCCGGTCGAGCTGCGCCCCGCCGGCGACTTCGCGACGTCCTCGTACCTGACCACCACCAGTGACGAGCACGGAGCCTTCGAGCTGCCGAACACCGCGGGACGGGGCGGGGTCGTGGCCTGCTTCGCGCCGGGCTTCGCGCTGAGGTCCCAGAACTTCGAGTCCTTCCCGGCCAGCGGGATCGAGATCGTGCTCGAGCGCGGCGCGACCATCGTCGGCACGGTCCGCCATCCGGACGGGAGCCCGGCGGCCGGCGTGTCCGTCACGCTCGAGTCGATCTGCAAGACCGAGAAGTGGTCGACCGGCCTGCCCGGTTACGACGCGCGCCGGCGCGGCTTCTTCGAGGGGACCCGCACCGACGCCCTGGGCCGCTACCGGATCGAGGCCGTGTCGGCCCAGGGACGGCGCCGCACGCTCTGGGCGGTCCACGAGGAGAGCGGGCACATGGCGACGACGACCCTGCGCCTCGAGCAGGACGAGCAGGTGCTCGTGTGGGACGCCGACCTCGACGAGCATCCCCGGCTCGAGCTCGAAGTGGTGGACGCGGACGGCCGGCCGCTCTCCGGGCTGCTCGCCCACGTTCGCCGTCAGCACGAGGGCGACTGGTGGACCCGCCGGCTCCTGACCGACGAGGCGGGACGCATCCGCATCCTCGACTGCCCCGCGGAGACCCTGTTCCTCGACTTCTTCGAGCCGCCGGGGGGCACGGCCTCGCTCGGCTGGAAGCGGCTCGCGCCCAGCTCGGAGGTGCAGCGCGTCGTGCTCGACTCGCGCCGCGGGATCATGCTCACCGGTCGCGTGCTGAGCTCGTCCGGCGTCGCGGAGACGGGCGGCACGCTGGCGGCCATCTCGCTGGAGACGAGCCAGGAGACGATCCTCGCGCGCGACGGAGAGGGCCGCTTCGAGCAGCAACTGCCGCCCGGCTGGTACTGCCTCGTCCTGCGCTCCGAGCAGAGCGCCGGGCGCCTGGCGCGCTTCGTCGCGCGCGCCGGCTCGCGCATGGACCTGGGCGACCTGCTCCTGCCGGAGCTCGGCTCCCTGCGCCTCGAGGGCTCCATGGACGCCGCGGGCAACCCGTCCTCCTACGCGCTGTACAAGATCGAGGACGAGGGCCAGCCACGCGAGTCGCTGATGCTCGCCCAGGACTGGGTCCGCGACGGGGTGTCGCTGCGGATGTTCCCCGGTCGCTACCGGCTGATCCTGAACCCGGGCTCGGGCGCTCCGCCCGAGGAGCACGTGCTGGAAGTGCACTCCAGCAGCGAGACGCGCTTCGACCTGGCGGCTCGCTGACCGCCGGGCTCACTTGCCCGGCGCCGCGAGGCGGACCGGACCCGGTCCCGTGATCGCCTGCCGGACCGTCGCGCCGCCGGGGAAGCGCGCCTCGAGCTCGCGCAGCGGGTTGTCGCGTGGCGAGGCCAGCCACACCTCGCCGAAGGCCTGCGCCAGGTGCCCGCGCTGGCAGGAGCCGGCGCGCACGGCCTGGACCGTGCCGTCGGCGTAGCGGGCGCGCAGGAGCGCGCCCACCGGCGCGCGGCCCGGCCCGGCGAGGTCGACGCGCAGCCACTCGCCGCGCAGCTCGCTCTGGTTGCGCAGCAGGACGAGCTCGCCGGAGGCCAGCACGACGTCCACGCGCCCGTCGCCGTCCGCGTCGCAGGCGGTGCCGACGGGCGCGGAGGCTCCGCGCAATCCCGCGCCCGGCGCGACGCGCGCGAAGCGCCCGCGCTCGTTGCGCAGGACCTGCAGGGTCGGCCCCAGGCAGACGAGGTCGAGCCAGCCGTCCGCGTCGAGGTCGGTCCCGATCGCCTGGGTCACGCCCGCGAGCCCGGCCAGGCCCGCCTCGGCCCCAGCGCTGGCGAAGCGCGCGCCCTCGGCCCGGAAGAGGTGCGCAGCCGCCGCGCTGCCCCAGCCGGTGACGAGCAGGTCGAGGTCGCCGTCGCGGTCGAAGTCCAGGAGCTCGAGGTCGTGCAGGTCGATGCCGGGCGAGGAGCCGCGGGCGCCGTCCCCGCCCTCCTCCGGCTCCTGCTCCCCGTCCACCAGGTCCGAGCGCGGGAGGACGAGCCCCAGGGCGGCCGCCTCCAGGGCCTCGAAGCGCCGCCCGCCGTCGCTCGCCAGGCACCCCAGGCCCGAGCCCGCGTCCAGCGTGATCAGGTCCTCGTCGCCGTCGCCGTCGAGGTCGAGGAAGGCGAAGGCATCGGCCCCGGACAGGGCCAGGCCCAGCTCGGTCGCGCGGTCGGTCGCCTGCGCGAGCTCGGCGTCGAAGGCCAGCAGGCGGTTGGGCGAGGCCTTGTTGCCCACGTAGAGCTCGAGCCGCCCGTCGCCCTCCAGGTCGACCCACTGGACGCTGCGCCCGCGTGCGTGGTTGCGCGGCAGCTCGCGGCGCGCGTAGCTCGGGCGCGCGCCGCCCTCGGCCACAAGCAGGTCGTCGCGCTTGCCGTCCTGGGGCGGCTGCAGGAGCCCGCGCAGCGCGCCGCGCACGAGCACGAGATCGGGCAGCGGGCTGCCGGCCACGTCGACCCAGGCCACGCCGTGCGGGTCGCGCCCCCACAGCTCGAGCGGGCCCTCGTGGCGCACGAGCTCGGGCCCGACGAAGAGCGGGATGGGCACGCCCTCGACGGCGCCCTCTACTGGGCCCCCGCTTGGGCCCTCGATCCTGGCCTTGACCTGCAGGCCGACGTCCGCCGTGCGCAGGAAGGCGTGCTCGACCACCTTGCGCGGCCCGTGACGACCCGTGCCCGGCTGGGGCCCGCTCGCGCTCCACAGCGGCACGCGCAGCACGCGCTCGTCGCGCAGCTCGTAGTGGCTCGCCTGCCGGCCCTGCAGACGCGACACCGGGCGCGAGAACTCGAGCACGAGGGTCGCCGGGCCCGTGGTCGGGAGCGGCCCGACGAGGGCCACGAACCAGAGCGAGGCCTCGTCCGAGTGCCACAGGTAGATGCCCGGCTCCGCGCGCTGCGTGATCCTCTCCAGCATCGACCAGCGCTCGCCGTCCAGCAACGGTGCCGCCGCCTGCTCCGGCAGCGACCAGCCGCGCGGGTCGGCCGTGAAGCGCCCGCCCTCGTTGAGGAGCAGCGCCGGCGGCGCGAAGACGTGCCAGTTCACGAGCAGGTCCGCATCGCCGTCGAGGTCCGCGTCGCCGGCGAGGATCGTGAAGGCCTCGCCCGTGGGCGGCCGCGGCACGCCCTCGAAGGGGCTGCGGTCCAGGGCGAACGCGAGGGCCGGCTGCGCCTCTTCGCCTGGCGTACAGGCCTGCAGCGAGAGCGAGAGGAGCAGCAGCGCGGCCAGCACGCGGATCAGGGCACGACCGCGAAGCTCACCGCGCCGGTCACGGCCGCGCGCCGGCCGTCGGAGAGCAGCGCGGCCCACCAGAGCCGGCGCCCGATCAGACCGACCAGGGCGCCGGGCGGAGCGTGGAAGGCGCCCTCGGCGCGGCCCGCGGCGTCCAGCGTCCCGAGCATCCCGGGCAGGAGCCGTGCGTCGCCCGCGTGCTGGAGCGCGAGCTGGAACCAGCGGTCCTGCACCAGCGGCACCGTTCCGAAGGGCGGGAGGCGCGAGGGCGGGGCCGTGGCGGCGCTGGCCAGGATCACGTAGCGCGCGCCGGGGAAGTCGGGGCGCGCGAGCAAGAAGGGCGCGCTGCCCCCGGCCGAGGCCGAGAGCTCGTCCACGCCGACGTGCAGCGCCGCGGGGGGCTCGGAGCGCAGCTCGAGGTAGGGGTGGAGCGTGGCGCGCACGAGCTCGTCCTCGGCGCGGATCACGAGGCGCTCGGTGCCGACGCGCGTGGTCGAGTAGAGCGCGAAGCGGTAGCGCCCGTCGCCGAGGTCGAGCACCGGCCCGACCTCCGCCAGGGGCCGGCCGGTCGCGGGCTCGACCGTCACGCGCGCCCCGCCGCGCCGCAGGGGCACGCCCTCGAGATCGACGAGCTGCACGGTGACGCTGCGCTTGGTGCGCCCGTCGGCCGGGATGGAGTCGGGCGCGTCGACCGTCGAGAGCAGGCCGTCCGGCCGCCCGGCGCGCTCGGCTCGCCACTGCGCGTACAGGTCGACGAGCTGGTCCACCGGATCGGGCGAGTTCATGCTCGCGTCCGCGCCGCGGATGTTCAGGCGCAGGTGGAAGCGGCCCTGCGAGCAGTCGTTGCCGCTCGGCTGCGCGCAGGGCGGCACCTCGTCGCCGATGCGCGCGACGACCACGAAGCCGACGTGGGCCGACTTCTCGAAGCTGGCCGGCGGCGCGCCGCAGCGGTCGGGCCGCCCGAAGTCGCAGGAGCAGCGCCCGTCGCCGCCCAGCTCGCGCGCCGCCACCATCGCGGCCATCAGCCGCTGCGAGAGGTCGCCACGCGCCGTCAGCAGCGCGGTCTCGGCGGCCGTCACGACCTCGACGCCCGCCAGCACGTTGCCCTGGATCGCGTAGGCGAGGTCGCCCACCTCCCCCACCACGCCGGCCTTGGCGCGCCCGACCGTGCGCCCCGTGAAGGTCACCGGGGCGCCCGGATAGAGCGCGACGATCCCGGTCTGGAGCTGGGCCACCGAGGGCTCGGCCGCCTGGACCAGGACCAGGATGTCCGCCGGGGACAGGCCCATCCGGAAGCCCGCGGTCATCGCCAGCAGGTCGGAGGAGTCGCCCGAGGCCTGGATCACGCCCGCGCCGACGCCCGGCACGAGCGTGGGCAGCCCGGACAGCAGGTTGATGCGCTGGATGCAGGTCGCGGCGCCTACGGCGACCTCGCCCGTGCGCCGGTCGACGACCACGATCGACCAGGTGGCGCGCGCCGGCGCGACCAGCAGGGCCGCGAAGAGGGAGGCCAGGAGGGCACGGCGCAGCATGCCCCAAGTGTACCCGGGACCGCCGGGCTCCAGCCCGGCCCTAGGACCGCCATGCCAAAGCGTGGCTCCGCTCTTTCCTCCCTCGCCTTCTTGCTGCGCGTCTCCGCGTCCGTCCTCCGGGACTCCGCGTTTGGCCGAGAGAAGAGCCGGGCCGGAGCCCGGCGGCCCCGGGGCCTCGCTGGAGCGTGGCGTCCCGGGCTACCTGGGCTCGGCCTCGCTGGCGCCGCGCACGAAGACCGTTCCGCCGGACCCGGAGGCCGGCGGGCCGTAGCTGTAGGTCGCGTCGAGCGCCTTGGCGATGCGCGCCTTGGCGTCGGAGAGGTGCGCACGGGTGTAGGCGTCGAGCTCCGCACCCAGCGCGCCGTCGATCGACTTCGCCAGGTTCTCGAGCGTCAGGCGCGCGAGCAGCGCGATCGAGCGCGTCGAGGCCGAGTTGCCACGCTGCAGGGCGAGGTCGATCATGCGTTGCAGGTGCTCGCGCTGCAGGTTGCGGCGCAGGCTCGAGATCGCCGGCGCGCGCACGGTGAAGGCGCGCGTGCCCTTGAAGCCCGCCTCGCGCGGCCGCCCGGAGTTGCCGCCGAAGCCGAGCTCCTCCCAGGCGGCCTTCGAGACCGTGTCAAGCAGCTCGGGCAGGGTCAGCACGTCGACCTCCTGGGCCTGGGCCAGCTCGAGGTCGTGCACGCGCCGCAGCGTGGTCGGGTTGAGCAGGAGCGTCATGACCGTGGCCTGCACGCCCGCGACGCGGTCGTGCACGTCCCAGGTCGGCTCCTGGCGCGCGCTGCCGTCCTCCCACCAGCGCTCGACCGACATGCGCCCGAGCAGCTCGGTCGAGAGCCCGTAGGCCCGGTCGGGGAAGGAGTGCTCCAGCACGAAGGCCAGCGCCCGGCGCTGCATGTCGGCCGGGACCGGCTCGAGCGGCCGGCGCTCGCCCGGGTCGCCCTTGTGGTCGCGGTTCACGAAGGAGCCGCCCAGCCAGCCGGCCATCATGTTCATCACCCCGACCTGGGTCTGGAGCGTGATCAGGTAGCCCCAGCGCGCGCGCGCCCAGGGCTCGCCCGGCTTGACGAACGTGTCGAGGATGCGCCCGCGCGCGAGCTCGACCAGCGCCATGCGGCTCTTCGCGAAGTCCAGCGGATCGCCGGCGAAGTCGTAGCGCCGCGCCAGCGGGTCCGGGCCGCCCGTGTCCTCGTCGGTCGCGAAGGCCAGCTCCGGCTCGGCCACGCGCGCCAGCACCTTGGCCGGGTCGTCGAAGGTGTAGCCGTACTCGATGGCCCAGTGGTCGTAGGGCCCGATGGCGATCATGTCGATGTCGCCCTTCAGCTTGCCGTCCTCGCCGAGCACGACGTTGATCGGCAGGTAGTCCATGACCGAGCCGGCGTAGGGCTTCTTGCCCTTGATCTCGGGGCTGTTCACGGCCGCCAGTGAGTAGATGCTCGAGGCCTTGAAGTTGTGGCGCAGGCCGAGGGTGTGGCCGACCTCGTGGCTGACGAGCTCGGTCAGGACCGGCCCGAGGAACCACTCGGGGATGCCGTCGATCGTCTCGCCGCTCGCGCCCTCGGGGGCCTCGCCGTCCAGCAGGCCGAGCACGGAGAGCGCCAGCCCGCCGAAGGCCATGCCGTGCGCCTTGGCCTCGGCCGCCATGCACAGGCTGGCGGCGGTGGGCAGCTTCGTGGCCAGCGCGAAGACCTCGGGATTCGCCAGGATCGTGCCGTCGCCGAAGGCCGCCTCGTAGGCCGCGGGGCCGAGCAGCTTGCGGCGCTCGGCCGCCAGCAGCAGCGCGTCGCGCTCGCGCGGGCCGGCCAGGCGCACGCGCGGGTCCCAGTCGGGGTTCTGGTCGAGCCAGCGCAGCGTCTCGGCGCTCATGCCCTCCATCGCCGCCTGCGGCAGGAACTCGTTGGCCTGGTGCCAGAAGTGGCGGATCCAGCCGTCCGTCAGGACCACGTCGGCGTCCAGGATCTGCCCGGTCTCGGGGTGCGCGCGCGACGGGCCGATGGCGGTGCCGATGTCGTTCGACAGCCAGCGGATGAAGTTGTAGCGCACGTCCTCGGGGTCCTTCTCCATGTGCGCGCCGGAGGCCTTGTCCTGGTAGTGCACGACCAGCGCGTCGGAGATGCCGATCTTCTCGAAGGCCGCGTTCCAGGCCAGGACGCCGTCCTTGACGAAGCGGCGGTAGCGCACGGGCACGGTGTGCTCGAGGTAGAAGACGATCGGCTCCCTGGGCGGCGAGAGCTTCAGGCTCGGATCGGCCTTCTCCAGGTGCCAGCGCGTGATGGAACGCTGCCACACCTCGTCGTCGCGGAACTTGCCGAGGTCGCGCCAGGAGGTGGTGAAGTAGCCCACGCGCCCGTCCGCCTTGCGCGGCTTGTAGGAAGGGTTGCTGGGCACCTCGCTGATCGAGTAGTGGAAGGTCTGCAGCAGGCCGGCGCGCTCGGGCCGCGTGGTCGTCGGCACCTCGAAGGCGACCTCGATGTTCTTCGGGAAGGCCTTGGCAGTGCGGATCGTCGCCAGGGCCCGGTTGACCCGGCCCTCGCCGTAGAAGGCCGCGAGGTTGCCGACCAGGAGCTCGTCCAGGTCGATCACGGGCTGGCCGCCCGGGCCCATGCAGACGATCGGCACGTCGACCAGGACGCGGTCGGCGAAGTGGTTCTCGAGCGAGTCCTTCGAGGCCTGGTCGCCGGAGGAGCGCACCTGCAGGTTGGGCTCGACCAGCGCGACGCGCTTGTCGAAGCGCTTCCAGGTGACCAGCCGCTCGCCCAGCTGCAGGCCGGCGAACTCCTCGCCGGTCGGCACCGTCAGGGCGAAGAACTGCTTCTGCTTCTCGAAGCCGGCCGGCAGCTCGGCCAGCATCTGGCCGTCCTTCTTGCGCTGCCACAGGCCGTAGAAGCTGGTGCCCTCGGCGGTCGAGACGACCTTCTCGAAGTCCTTCGCGACCTCGTCGAAGGGCGGGAAGTCGGGCTTCTTCTCCTTCTCGGACTTGTCGGCCTTCTCGGGCCTGTCGGGACTCCGCTCCTCGGCCTTCTCCTGGGCGCGGGCGAGGGGTGTGGCGAGGACCAGGATCAGACAGCTCGCGATCAGGCGCATCGGGATCTCCGCTGTGGGCAGCCGCGCGGGTCGGCCGCCGGGACTCGAATCAGGGGCGAGGATTGTCCCCGTCCTCCCGAATGGGGTCCACCGCTGGCGCGGATCGATCGCGTAACAACTCCGAAATGGAGATCGATGCCCACTCGAGCTCGGTCACCAATCTGGTCTGGCATGCTCAAGGGCCCATATCGAGATGGGTTTCCTGGTTGTCATCCTGACCCAAGTCAGGAGCTCTCAAATCGCTGCGGCGATGGACAGCGGAATACGAACTCCTGCTACCGGCCATGGAAACAATTGCCATGTACTATCCCCGGCGTCCGCGGGGGGTCAAACCGTGGGACGTCTCGGCCCGCAGGGCCGGCCACGCAAGCGCCCCCCCGGGCGGGGTCAAGAGAGTCATCAGAGGTCACGAATGTCCACCGTCCGGCAAGCAGCCCCCGTGCTGCTCCTCGCGCTCGCGTTCTCGTCGGCGAGCGCCCAGGAACCTCCCTCGACGATCACCACTCCGGCCGACGCGCGCGCGCACGGCCTCGATTCCCTGTTCCTGCGCCTGCGCGAGGAAGGCGTGCCGTTGCCGAGCAACCTCGGCACCGTCGTGCGCGACCAGACGATCGCCACGCGCATGGGCAAGGCCCTGTTCTTCGAGATGGGCGTCGGATCCGACGGGATCCAGGCCTGCGCCACCTGCCACTTCCACGCGGGCGCCGACAGCCGCGGTCGCAACCAGGCGAGCCCGGGTCTCGTGCGCTCGAAGGGGCAGCGCCAGGGGGACGTGCTCGGCTTCTCGCAGGCGATGGCCGCCCCGGACGAGACCTTCGAGGTGCGCCCGCCGAACGGGATGCTCGTGCGCGGCGACTTCCCCTTCGTGCGCGACATCGGCCACGGCGACAACGTCGTGACCGTGAACGGCGTGCAGGAGCCCGCGCCGGGCAACTCGAACGACGTGGCCTCCTCGCAGGGCATCCACCTGACCGACTTCGTGAGCGTGACCCCGGGCGCGCTGGTCGACCAGGGGATCCCGCGCTTCGACCCGGTCTTCAACGCCAACGGGCACACCGTGCGGCGCGTCGAGCCGCGCAACACGCCCACGATGATCAACGCCGTCCTGAACCTGTTCAACTTCTGGGACGGCCGGGCGAACCCCTACTTCAACGGCATCAACCCGTTCGGCGTCCAGGACCCCGACGCGCGCATCTTCGCCTCCCAGGGCACCACGATCGTGCGCGAGCGGCTGCTGCTCGACAATGCGAGCCTCGCCTCGCAGGCCGTCGGACCGCCCCTCTCCCACTTCGAGATGTCCTTCGGTGACGGCGGCGCCAACGCGCGCAGCTTCCCCGAGCTCGGCCGCAAGCTGCTGCCGCTGCAGGCACTCTCGATCCAGGACGTGTCCTCGACCGACAGCCTGCTGGCGAACCTGCGCCACCCCTCGGGCAAGGGCCTGACCCGCAACTACGCCGAGTTCGTGCGCGCGGCCTTCCACCCGCGCTACTGGAACTCCTCGAAGATGGTGTACTTCCCGCCCGGTGGCCAGCCGCTCGTGGTCAACCCCGGGACGACCGATCCGGCCCGCACCTTCACGCTGATGGAGGCGAACTTCTCGCTGTTCTACGGCGTGGCGGTGATGCTCTACGAGCGCACGCTGATCTCCGACCGCGCGCCCTTCGACCGCTGGATGGAGGGCTCCGGCGCCGCCGTCCCGCAGTTCGGCTCGCGCGAGCTGGCGGGCCTGAACGTGTTCGTCGGCAAGGGCAAGTGCGTGAACTGCCACGGCGGGCCCGAGTTCACCAACGCCTCGATCCGCAACTCGCGCGCGAACGGGGCCAACGTGGTCGAGCCGATGCTGATGGGCG
Organism: Planctomycetota bacterium; assembly: GCA_036376275.1. Taxonomy (GTDB): domain Bacteria; phylum Planctomycetota; class UBA1135; order UBA1135; genus JABFRZ01. The sequence goes on from DASVAP010000132.1 coordinate 28,569, forward strand.
ACCACCGCGCCGCCTTCTACGACAACGGCTTCTACAACATCGGCATCACGCCCACGCTCGACGACCTCGGGCGCGGCGGTGGCAACCCGTTCGGGCAGCCGCTCGCCAGCTCGCGCCAGTTCCTGTTCGAGGCCCTGGACATCCAGGAGATCCCCTTCGAGATCATCGGGGACCCGGTGCGAGAGCTGGTCGAGCAGGGCGGGGTCCTCGGCGTCCACGACGATGTCACGGGCGACTTCATCCCCGTGTGCCGCGACCTGGACGGCGACGGCAACTGCGGGACCGAGGACGACATCCTGCTCGAGCGCGTGGCCGTCGACGGCGCCTTCAAGACGCCGGGCCTGCGCAACGTCTCCCTGACCGGGCCCTACTTCCACAACGGCTCGATGGCGACGCTGATGGAGGTGGTCGAGTTCTACGACCGCGGCGGCAACTTCTGCCGGCTGAACCGGGCCGACCTCGACCCGGACATCCAGCCGATCGGGCTCTCGCTGGCCGAGAAGCAGGCCCTGGTGGCCTTCCTGATCTCGCTCACCGACCCGCGCGTCGCGCGCGAGAGCCAGCCCTTCGACCATCCGCAGCTCCTGGTCCCCAACGGGAGCCTCCCGGACGGGACCGACATCCTGCTCGACCTCGCCGCCATCGGCCGCAACGGCCGCGCGGCGAGCCAGGCGATCGTGCCCTTCCTGAACGCCGACCCGTTCGGCGCGAACCCGGTGACGGGCGAGCTCGACGAGTTCGGGGACGTGGCCTGCTCGCCGGACTTCCAGCAGTAACCGAGCAACCTCCCGCGCCCCGCGTGTGGCGGCCCCGGATCGCTCCGGGCCTCGCACGCGGGGCGCTCCACGTACAGGAGGCTTGCCCGGCGGCCGCCTGGCCGGCGTCGGCTCCGCGCGGGCGCCGAGGTACCCTGGCCACGATGACGGCCCTCGCGCTGCTCGCGCTGCTCCTGGCGCAGGAGGCAACCGACGCCACGCCCACCGGAACGCCGCTCGGCCTGCCGCTCCGTCCGGGCGCCGACGCGCGCGAGGCCGGGCTGGCGGAGCTCGGCGCGCGCCTCTTCGTCGAGCCGCGGCTCTCGGCCGACGGGAGCGTCTCCTGCGCCGCCTGCCACCGGGCCGAGCACCACTTCGCGGACGCGGAACCGCTCTCGCGTGGCGCCCACGGCCGGCGCACCGAGCGCAACACGCCGACCCTGGTGAACCGCGCCTACGGGACGCGCTTCATGTGGGACGGGCGCGCGGCCACGCTGGAGGAGCAGGTGCTCCTGCCGATCGAGAACCCGCTCGAGATGGACCTGCCGCTGCCGCGCGCCCTGGCGCTGCTGGCCGCGGACCCGGGCTACCGCGCCGACTTCGAGCGCCTGCTCGGACGCGCGCCGGACGCCGAGGGTCTGGGCCAGGCCCTGGCGGCCCACGTGCGCACGCTCGTCCTCGGCGACAGCCCGGTCGACCGCTTCCGGGCGGGCGACTTCGAGGCCCTGGACGACGCGGCCCGCGCGGGCCTGTGGTTCTACGAGAGCCGCGGGCGCTGCTGGCGCTGCCACTCCGGGCCGAACTTCAGCGACGAGGACTTCCACAACACCGGCGTCGGCGCGGTGGACGGCGCGCCCGAAGCGGGCCGCGCGGCGATCACCGGCCAGGCCGCGGACCGCGGCCGCTTCAAGACGCCGACGCTGCGCGGCGTGGCGCTGACGGCCCCCTACATGCACGACGGGAGCCTCGCGACGCTCGAGGAGGTCGTCGAGTTCTACCGCCAGGGCGGACGGCCCAACGACAACCTCGATCCGGCGCTGGCGTCGCTCGAGATGAGCGCGCAGGACGCCGGCAACCTGCTGGCCTTCCTGCGCGCGCTCTCGACCCGCTGAGCCCGGGCGGCTACTTGCCGAGCACCAGCTCGAGCCCGTTCGTCAGCGCGCGCCCGTTGGGCTGGGTCGCGTCGAGGGCGATGCCCTGGGCGTAGAGCATGCGCCCGCACAGGCCCACCGGGATGTTCCAGTCGACCAGCGCCTGGCCCTGGCTCAGGCGGAAGGGCAGCCGGATCGGCGCCGTGCCCGTCGCGACCAGCAGCGTCCCGCCCAGCGACAGGCGGCGCACCTTCTGGGTGCCGATGAAGAGGGTGCCCGTCGTCCCGCTGGGGATGCCCCCGATCGCGAACTGCATGATCGAGCCGGGGTTCGGCGGCGAGAGGGCCGCCAGGGTGCCGATGTTCGCGCCACCCAGGCCCTCCCCGTAGGCCACGGCCGTGCCGCCGCTGGCGTCGGCGCAGTCGCACAGCACCGGGTCGAAGGTGAAGACGTAGGCCGAGCCGCGGTTGCTGGTGTCGAAGGGCGAGGTCGCCAGCAGGCGGTCGCCGGACAGCGAGAGCGCGAAGCTGAACTCGTCGTTGGGCGAGATCGCGCTGGAGACGAGCTTCTTGGTCTCGACCCACTGGCCGTCCTTGAGCTCGTAGACGAAGGCCGCGCCCGAGTTGGAGCCGACCTGGTCGTGGTGGTGGCCCGAGAGCACGATGCGGTCGCCCTGCACGGCCACGGCCTCGCCGACCCAGTCGAGCTCCTTGGCGCTGGCCGGCACGAGCTTGGCCGTCTGGATCCAGCTCCCGTTCCACTTCTCGAACACGTAGGCCGCGCCGGCCGCGCCACCGTTGGTGCTCTCCAGGCGCGCGCCGAGCACGACGCGGTCGCCGTGGATCGCGACGCCGCGCGACATCTCGCCCGCGCCGTCGTTCGCAACCAGGCGCGCGACCTCGGTCCAGGCGCCACCGATCTTCTCGAACAGGTAGGCCGAGCCGCTATGGCCGCCGGAGGCGTCACTGCGGTAACTGGACATCAGGATGCGCCCGCCCTCGACGGCCAGGGTGTCGGCCGAGAGGTCGTTGCGCGCGGCCTGGCTGCCCACCAGCTTGGCGGTCTGGACCCACACGTCGTCGAGCCCGCGCTCGAACACGTAGGCCGCACCGGTGTTGTTCCCGCGCGCCTCGTCGAAGCGCTCGCCGACCACGGCCACGTCGCCCTCGATGGCCACGTACTCGCCGAAGTTGTCCTGGGCCTCCGTGTCGTCAGGGAGCAGCTTCTGGGCCTGGGTCCACTTGCCGTCCGCGCCGCGCTTCCACAGGTAGGCGGCGCCGGAGTTGCTGCCGGCCGGGCCGTCGTGGTACTCGGCGCCCGCGATCACCCAGTCGCCCGAGATCCCGACCGAGTTGCCGAGCTCGTCGCCCCCACCCGCGTCGGAGTGGACCAGGCGCGCCTTCTGCACCCACTCGTCCCCGACGAGCTCGAAGACGTGCACCGAGCCGGGACGGCCGGTGGTGGCCGCGAAGGCGCCGACCACCAGGCGGCCGCCCTCCAGGTCGCAGGACTTCCCGAAGAAGTCCTTCGTGGTCGTGTTCAGGCCGCGCAGGGCCTGGACCTCGCACTGGGCGGTGAGCGAGGTCGTGAGGAAGAACGAGCCGAGGCCGAGGCCGAGGCCGGCCAGGAGTGCGGGACGCATGATCGTGGGGAGGGCTGTACCGAGCAGGCTTTTCCGGGCCTGGTCCGACGCTGGCCAGACCCGCGGAAGCAGCCGTGCGAAGAAAGGTAGCCCACCCAGCGCGGCGAGGACGGACGCGTGCTGCCGTGCCTCCCGAGAAGTCGTCGGCCCGGCGAGACCTCGCTGATCGGACGCGCCCCGACGGGTTGACGGAGTCGGCCCGCGCCCGGGCCGGAAGAACGAGCGAGCCGCGCGCGGTGGCTCCGCGCGCGGCTCGTGGTGGGTCTCCGCGGCGGCGCCGCGGTCGCGTGGCGAGCTCGGGCTACGCCGGACGGCGCGTGAGCACGAAGGCTCCGCCGGCCACGGCCAGCACGGCCAGGACGCCCAGCAAGACGGGCGACAGGCTCGGCACCTGCTGCACGATCTGCCCGCGGATCTCCCCGCCGGGGCTGGTGGTCGAGTGGACGTTCACGTAGGTCAGCCCGTTCAGCATGTTCGTGACGTTGGCCGCCGAGAGCGTGCCGCCGCCGCTGATGTTGCCGCTCGTGCCGCCCGTCGGCGTCAGCCCGATCAGGATCCCGGCGTTCGCGCCGGCGGGCGCGGGTCCGTGGATGTGCGAGGCCGTGACGTTGCCGTTCATGCCCTGGTAGGACCCGTTCACGGTGACCATGCCGGTCACGTCGTCGAGCGTCACGAGGCACCCGCCGACGCCGCCCGTGACGACCGGCGGGACCTCCTGGGCGCCCGAGAGGTTCACGCCATAGGTGCGGATGTCGGCCGCGGCGACGCCGCCGAGCAGCAAGGAGAACAGCGCGACGGCTCCGGCGAGCGTCGCGGGCAAGCGCTGGGACTTCATGGAACCTCCTGAGATGGACTTTGAGGGGGAGCGGCGCCTGGCGGAGCCGCGCTCCCAGCCTATCCCTGTCCGCCCCTTTCGTGGGGTGCCAAGTCACCTCCCCCCCGGCCCCGGGTTGCGGGCCGCGCCGGCCCCAGGCGATCCTGCCGGGATGCCGGACCGGAAAGCCGAGCCCCCCGCCCATGGGACGAGCCTGTCGGTGCGCGCCTTCGTCCTGCGCTTCCTGCTGGCCTTCGCCGGGCTGGAGGTCCTGGTCTACCTGGTGCTGTGGCAGGACCGCTGGTTCGCACCCTACGCGGCGGTCAATGCGCGCGTCACGGCGCTCCTCCTGGCGCCCTTCCTCGACGGGGTCGCGGCGGCGGGCGGGCTCCTGACCAGCCCGACCTTCAGCGTCCAGGTCCGCCCCGGGTGCGACGCTTACCAGGCGGGGGCGGTGCTCCTGGCCGGCGTGCTGGCCTTCCCGGCCACGACCGCGCAGCGGCTGTGGGGCGCGACGGTGGGCCTGGCCAGTCTCCAGATCCTGAACCTCCTGCGCCTGGCGGTCCTGCTGCGCGCGGGGCAGCACGACCACGCGCTGTTCGAGCGCATGCACCTCGAGATCCTGCCGCTCGTCTTCGTGGCCGCCGCCCTGGGGCTGCTCTTCGGCTGGTGCCTGTGGACACGCCGGCGCGCCTGAGGCCGGGCGGGCTGGCGCGGCGGGCGGGCCTCGCGCTGCTCGTCCACGCGGCGCTGGTGGTGGCCTGGCCGCTGCTGCGTCCGCTCTACGCCCCGGCCTACCGGGCCCTGGCGGAGGTGGCCCTCGACATCGCCGCGCCCTGGCCCGCGCCGCTCGCCGTGCGCCTCGAGCCGGGCGCGAGCGCCGAGCTGGCCCGCGACCAGATCCTGGCCGACACGACCGTGCGCGTCGAGCACCGCGAGCTGGTCGGCACCGGGACCTTCGGCGCGAGCACCTTCTTCCACGGCTGGCTCCCGACCAGCGTGCTGCTGGCCCTGTTCTTGGCCGCGACGCCGCGGCCCTGGCGCGCGCGCCGCGGGCCGCTGCTCGTCGCGCTCCTCGCGCTGCACGCCTTCCTGCTCGGGCGGCTGGCCGTGGCCGTGCTCTACACCTGGGCCGAGTCCACGGTCGAGGGCCGGCCGGGGCTCGCGCTCTCCCCCGCCGGGCTGCGCGCGCTGCGCATGGCCTGGCACTTCGCCTGGGGCGAGATGCTGACGAACTACCTGGCGCCGCTCGCCCTGTGGGCCCTGTGCGCGTTCGAGCGCGGCACGCGCCTGGCGGACCATCGGATCGGCCACTGATCTCGCCGTCCGCGCGACCGCCCAGGGATCCGAGACCGGCTCAAGTCCGCCCGCGCGAGGGGCCGAGGGGGGCTCGGTTCCCCACCGAAGTCGCTCCCCCATGCTCGCCTCCCCCTTCCGCACCCTCGCGCTCGCCCTCACCCTCGTCCTCGTCCCGGCCTGCAGCTCGACCGGCTCGGCCTTCCTGGTCTTCGGCGGCTCCGACGCACCCCAGGCCGACCTGGTGGCGCGCGTGCGCGCCTCGGAGAAGGAGCTGGAGCGCTCGCGCACGGACTTCGGCCAGGCCTTCACCCTCTACCAGCGGCTGAGCGCGCCGCAGGCGGTCGAGCTGGAGCGCCTGAGCAAGGAGTTCGCCTCCGCCGTCAAGGCCTGCGCCGGCCGCGCGCGCGAGCACGGCAAGCGCGTCGACGCCGTGCGCGAGGCCAAGGAGGAGCTGATGCAGGGCTGGAGCGAGGAGCTGGCCGGCTACTCGAGCGAGACGATGCGCAAGAAGAGCGCGACGATGATGCAGGACACCGACACGCGCGCGCAGAAGGTGCTGGCGAGCCTGGAGGGCGTTCAGCAGCGCATGCAGCCCGTGCTGCTGAAGCTGCAGGACTACGAGCTCTTCTTCCACCACAACCTCAACGCGCGCGCGATCGCCACGCTCGAGGACACCTACCGGGACTTCGATGCCGAGTTCCGCGCCCTCGAGAAGGAGTTCGAGCGCGCGCGCGGCGAGGTGACGGGCTTCCTGGCGACCTTCGCGGAGAAGGAAGCCGAGGCCGCGCCGCAGCCGGCGAAACCGAAGTAGCCGCGGGCGCCTCCCGGGCGCAGCCCCCGTCCGCGGACGGGCTCGTATACTCGCGGGGTCCCGCGACCCCCAGAGGATCGAGACCCCGATGCTACCGCTCCTCCTCGCGCTGCCGCTGCCGCAGCGCGCCGCCCCGGCCGAAGCGCTCCCCCACCACCCCCGGCGCCTGCTGGTGCAGGTCGACCCGGCCCTCGAGCGCGTCCCGCTCGCCGCGCTGCGCGCCGACCTCGGCCTGGTCGAGCTGTGGAACCTGCCGCAGATCGGCTGGCGCGCGATCGAGGTCCCGGAGGGACGCCTGGAGGCGGTGCGCGCCGCGCTGGCGGCCGACGCGCGCGTGCGCTCCGTGACGCTCGACGCGCGCAGCGAGCTCGCCCACGTCCCGAACGACCCCTACTGGGGCGGGATGTGGCACATGCCGCAGATCCGCGCAGAGCTCGCGTGGGACACGGAGCAGGGCGATCCGAGCGTGGTCGTGGCGGTGATGGACACGGGCATCGAGGTGACGCACCCCGACCTGGCCGCGAACGTCTGGATCAACCCGGGCGAGATCGCGGGCAACCTCCTCGACGACGACGGCAACGGCTACGTCGACGACGTGCACGGCTACGACTTCGCCTACGTCGACTCCGACCCGAGCGACGTCAACGGGCACGGCACCGCATGCGCGGGGCTCGTCGCGGCCCTGCAGGACAACGCGCTGGGCGTCACCGGCGTCGCGCCCCATTCACGCGTGGCCGCGGTCAAGGCCGCGCTCGACACGGGCTACTTCTACGCCTCGGCCAACGTCCCGGCCTTCGTGTACTGCGCCGAGATGGGCTTCGACGTCGTCTCCTGCAGCTTCTACTCGGACGAGGTCGTGCCGGCCGAGCGCGACGCGGTGCGCTACTGCGCCGCCAACGACGTGCTGGTCGTGGTCGCGGCCGGCAACGAGAACAGCGTGCACCCGCTCTACCCGGCGGCCTACCCGCAGGTGCTCTCCGTCGGCGCGACCATCGACGCGGCCGACAACCGCGCCTACTTCTCGAACTGGGGCACGTGGGTCGACGTGGCGGCGCCCGGCTGGTCGCTCTCGACCACCGTGCCGGGCGCGGGCTACATCACCTGGTTCGCGGGGACCTCGGGCGCGGCGCCGCACGTGGCCGGCGTGGCCGCGCTGCTGCGCGCCGCGAACCCGCTGGCCACGGCCGCCGCGGTGCGCGCGGCGATCGAGGACACCAGCGCCCTGCTCGACCAGCCCCCCTACGGCAAGTGGACGCGCTACGGACGGGTGGACGCGGACGCGGCCCTCGAGCGCATCCTCGGCCTGAGCAGCGGCTCGGTCCCGGCGCGGCTCCTGTTCGCGGCGCCCTGCGGCGGCGAGCGCCCGCGGATCGCGCGCGCCGACCTCGGGCCGGGCCGCAACCGGGACGGCGTCGCGCTGCTCGTCCAGGGCGTGGGCCTCGAGGCCCCGAACGCGCTGGAGGTGCAGAGCGGCGGCCTGCCGCTCGCGCTCCTCGCGCAGGAGCGCAACGAGCTGCGCGTGGCGCTGCCGGGGACGCCGGCGCCGGCCATGGAGGTGCGCCGCAACGGCACGCCCTTCGGGAGCTGGACCTGGGAGCCGGGGCCCGGGCTGCTCTACGCCGCGACCGACGCCTGCACCGAGGACACGGCCGGCGGCCAGGCCTCCGGCGGCTGGCTCGAGCTCTACCGCGCGGACGGCGCGCTCTTCACCTGCACGGAGGACACGAGCGGCCTGATCACCGCCGAGTTCGCCGTGCGCGGCGTCACGCTGCGCGACCTGCGACGCCTGACGCTGGAGCTCGAGCGCGACTACGACGGGCTGAACCCGGGCGCGATCGAGACCATCGAGCTCTACGACTGGAGCTCCTTCAGCTACCCCTACGGCGCGTGGGTCACGCTCTCGACGACCCCGGCGCCGACCGCGGGCTTCGCCGCGCTCACGGTCGACGTTCCGGGCGATCCGGACGCCTACCGCGACGAGGAGGGCACCTTCTACCTGCGGCTCACGACGACGAACGCCGGCGCCGCCGGGCTCCTGAAGGCCGACCTCCTGCGCCTGCGGGCGCGCTGAGGGCTCCATGCTCCTCGCGACGCTCGTGCTGCTCCTCGCGCAGGAGGCCGGCGTGCGCGAGGCGAGCGCCCAGTACCCCTGCGCCCGTCCAGCGACGCTCGTGCGCTTCTTCCACCTCGCGACGGACGCGCCGGACCTGGCCAAGGTGAACGCCGCGCTGCGCGAGCTCGGCGCCGAGCTGGCCCACGGCCCGGCCACGACCTCGGGCTGGCCCGGGAACGCCTTCGTCGCCGTGCGCGCGCCGGCGGGGGTCGAGGCCCGGGCCCTGGCGAGCGCACTGAAGAAGGGCGGCGGCGCGGCCCAGCTCCTGGCGCTCACGGCCTTCGACGGACGCACGGGCAGCGACCACGACTTCGGCCTCTCCGGCTTCGGCGTGACGAAGCGCGACATGGTGCGCGGGATCTCGAGCGACGTGACCTGGTACGAGGCGCGCGGGACGTGGAGCCAGTTCTATGGCAAGACCGGCAAGCTCGAGGCGGAGGAGCTGGCCGAGCGCTACGCCAAGCTCTACGCGCCCTACGGGGGCGCCCAGCTCGGCGCCGTGGTGCGCGAGCGCTTCACGTGGACGCTCACCCGGGCCCCGGAGGAGAAGGCGCGCGCCGCGCTGCTCAAGAAGCTGCAGAAGATCGCGGGCGTCGAGGAGGCCGCGCTCGCGGGCGAGCGCCTGACGGTGACCGTGCGCCTCGCGGACCTCGAGGCCTGCCCCGACCTCGGCCCGCTCCCGGGTGACGGCACGCCGCTGGACGAGGCCAGCGCCTCCTCCCCGCGCGCGGCCTACGACGTGACCGCGCTCCACGACCTCCTGCGGGGCGAGGGCCTCGTGCCCTGAATCGGCAGCCGTGACCTCCCCCGGCCGCCCGGCTAGGGGGGAGGCGCGGGACGACCTTCGGAGCCACCGGAACCAAGCCCCATGAAGCGAGCACAGCGTCCGCTCCCGTACCTCCTGGCCATGGCCCTGGCCGGCGCCGCCCCGACCGCCCAGGACTGCTTCTCGAGCAGCGGCGGGCCCGGCGGCGACTTCGACTGGGTCGTGCGCACGGGCGAGATCTTCTTCTTCGACACGACGGCAACGACCGTCCAGGGCGGACCCAACGGCGTGCCGACCATCTCGCAGCTCGCCCTCGGCGGCCGGATCGAGGTGCGCAACCTGGTGATCGAGCCCGGCGGCGAGATCCGCGTGCAGGGGCCGAACCCGATGCGCATCCAGGCCTCGGGCGACGTGATCGTGCGCGGCCTCCTCGACGTCTCCGGCTTCAGCGCCCGCAACGTGGCCACGCTGAACACCGGCAACCAGATCGAGCAGGGCGGGGCCGGGGTGGCGGGCGGCGGAAGGGGCGGCGTCGGCAACCCGAACACCGATCGGCCCAGCCCGCGCGGTGGGACGGGCAGCGGGCCGTTCGGCGCGAGCGGCGGCGGCGCGCAGGGCGGCGAGGGCGGCTGGGCGCCGGGCAACCTGGGCAAGGACGCGCGCCGGCCCGGAGGCGGCGGCGGGGCGCGCTTCGCCGCCGATCGAGCGGGCGAGGTGGCCGCCACCGGGTTCAGCCTGGTGGCCTCGGCCGGGAGCGACGGCCACCCCTCCAGCACGGGTGCCGAGACGGGCCTGCAGCCCGCGCGGGGCGGAGTCCCGAACGCGGGCGTGTTCGCGGACGGGAAGGCCGAGAACGACTTCTTCGGCGTGGGAGCGATCGCGGGGCCGGGCGGACGCGTGCTCGGCCTCGTCCGTGGCGAGCTGCCGGATCTCTGGGCCGGCTACGGCGGAGGGGGCGGCGGCAACGCCATGCAGTCGTTCCCGAACCCGAGCTGGAACTTCGGCAGCGACGAGAAGGGTGGCGGCGGAGGCGGAGGGGGCGGCGCGCTGCACGTGCAGGCGCTCGGACGGATCGTCTTCGGCGAGCAGGGCCAGATCCGCAGCAACGGCGCCAACGGAGGCACGGGCGAGAACACGAACTTCCTCGACCACGTGGGTGGGACGGGAGGCTCGGGCTCGGGCGGGCACGTCGTGCTCGAGTCGGCGCTCGAGGTCGACTTCTCGGACGGGGGCGCGAACAGCGGCGTGCGGCAGGACTGGATCACGGCCTACGGCATGGCGCGCCGCACGGGCCCGACGGCGGACGTCAACGCCTGCTGCCGGACCTACAGCAACGGCGGCGCGGGCGGACCCGGCGTGCTGCAGCTCCATGTCCCGAACCCGCTGCTCCCGCCCGGCGCCAACCCCGCGCGGACGGACATCGTCGTGCCGGCCGCCATCGCGCAGCGGCGCGATCCGCTCGACCGCGTCAGCTCGCCGCGCGCCTACCCGCTCTTCCTGACCTGCACGCCGAGCGTGCCGCTGCGCTGGCTCGGCCTCGGCGGCGCCGCTGGCCCGACGCGCTTCCTGCCGGTCCTGCTCGACGCGCAGGAGGGTGCCGATCCGGCCGCGGAGCTGGTCCGGCTCGAGCTGCCCCGCCGCTTCTGAGCCGCCGGCCGGTGGATGCCGCAGGCATCCACCGCCTCGGGGCCCCTGCAACGATCTGGCGCACGATCCGCGCCGACCTCTGCTTCCTCCTGAGGCTCGGATCGGTCGTGGGATCCCTAGGCGAGCGCTCGAGAGAGCGCCTCGCTCCGCCGCCGGATTCGCGCGGATCGACGGGCTTCCTTCCCCTCCCGTGGCGGGCCCCGCACCGGGCGTGCTTGTTCGCCCTCGATTTGCACGCCTACAATCCCGGCCCATCCCTGGGCCGCGGCCGGCCTCCGAAGCCGTCCCTGGCCGTCCCCACGTCTCCACGCCCGCCCCGCGGGCCCCCCTGGAGGAAGCACTTGGGTCACGCGCCTTCGAGTCCCGCCCCGGCCAAGCCGTCCGGCGAGCACAAACCGTTCGTCTCGGCCGAGCAGAACGTCCCCGAGTTCACGATGAAGGCCGTCCTGCTGGGGGCCTTCTTCGGGCTCCTGTTCGGGGCGGTGACGGTCTACCTCGCGCTGCGCGCGGGTCTGACGGTCTCGGCCTCGATCCCGATCGCGGTGCTCTCGATCGCCGTCTTCAAGAAGATCGGCAACTCGACCATCCTCGAGAACAACATCGTCCAGACCATCGGCTCGGCCGGGGAGTCGGTCGCGGCGGGCGTGGTGTTCACGACCCCGGCCTTCCTGTTCCTGTCCGGCGGCGAGCAGTACTTCAACTACCTCCAGATCATGACGCTGGCCGCCGTGGGCGGGATCCTGGGCGTCCTGATGATGGTGCCGATGCGCCGGGCGCTGATCGTGAAGGAGCACGGCAACCTCCCCTACCCCGAGGGCACGGCCTGCGCCGAGGTGCTGGTGGCCGGCGAGAAGGGCGGCGAGATGGCCAAGATGGTCTTCTCGGGCTTCTGGATCGCCATGGGCTACACGGCGCTGATGAAGCTCACGGGCCTCTGGCACGAGACCGTGCGCTACGTCACGGGCCCGAAGGCCGACCTCCCCAACGGCACCGTGGCCTGCGACGTGACCACCGAGTACCTGGGCGTCGGCTACATCATCGGCCCGCGCATCGGCGGGATCATGGTCTCGGGCTCGGTGCTCTCGTGGCTGGCGCTGATCCCGCTGCTCTCGATGCTGGTGCCCGACGCCGCGATCCAGGAGCAGCTCGTGAAGCTCGGCAAGGACCCGGCCATGCTTACGAGCAACCCCCCGCGCGCGATCTACGAGGCCTACATCCGCTACATCGGCGCGGGCGCGGTGGCGATGGCCGGGATCATGACCCTGATCCGCACGCTGCCCACCATCTTCGCCTCGGTCCGGGACTCGCTGCGCACGCTGCGCGAGGGCGCGGGCGGGGCCGGCACCGTGCTGCGCACCGAGCGCGACTTCCCGATCACCTGGGCCCTGGGCGGCTCGATCGTGCTGGCCCTGATCCTGGCCGTGCTGCCGAACATCCCCGCCGGCGGCTTCCCGAAGAGCCTGCTGACGGCGCTCCTGATCCTGGTCTTCGGCTTCATCTTCGTGGCCGTGAGCTCGCGCATCGTGGGCATCATCGGCAGCTCGTCGAACCCGATCTCAGGGATGACCATCGCCACGCTGCTGGGCACGTGCCTGGTGTTCATCGCGGTCGGGATGGGCGGCGACGCCTACCAGGGGGCGGCCCTGTGCGTGGGCTCGATCGTGTGCATCGCCGCCGCGAACGCCGGCGCCACCTCGCAGGACCTCAAGACGGGCTTCCTGGTCGGCGCGACGCCCATGCGCCAGCAGGTCGGCCTCCTGATCGGCGTCCTGGCCTCGGTCGTGGCGATCGGCGGGACGCTGATCTTCATGCACAATTCGGAGATGGGGCCGATCGGCAGCGAGGACCTGCCGGCCCCGCAGGGCACCCTGATGGCGACGATCATCAAGGGCGTGCTGGCGCAGGACCTGCCCTGGGGCTTCATCTTCGTCGGCGCGGCGCTGGCGGTGGTCGTGCAGCTGTGCGGCGTCTCGGGTCTCGCCTGGGCCGTCGGCGCGTACCTGCCGATCTCGACCACGCTGCCGATCTTCCTGGGCGGCTGCATGCGCTGGATCTCGGACCGGGTGCGGGGCGAGAAGGAGGAGAGCGAGGTCTCCGCCGGCATGCTGTTCTCGACCGGTCTGGTGGCCGGCGGCGCGATCGCCGGGCTGCTGCTCGCGATCCTCGGCACCCAGATGCCGGGCCTCGTGGGCTCGCTCGGCTTCGCGCGCGAGTGGAACGTGGTCGGCCTGATCGGCGAGCACGCGCCCCTCAGCGGGACGCTGGCCTTCGCGCTGCTGTGCTTCGTGCTGGTGAGGAAGTCGCTGCGCAAGCTGGAGGTCTGACCTGGCCGCCGAAGCGCCGTTCCAGCCGCTCGTCGCGCCCCAGGAGTCGCCCCCGGAGCTGACGCTCCGGTCGCTCCTCCTGGGGTCGGTGCTCGGCATCGTCTTCGGCGCCGCCTCGACCTACCTCGCCCTGCGCGTCGGCCTGACGACCTCGGCCTCGGTGCCGATCGCGGTGCTGGCGGCCTGGGCCATCCGCCGCAAGCACGGCCAGCGCGCCGTGCTCGAGCACAACATCGTGCAGACCACCGGCTCGGCCGGCGAGTCGGTGGCGGCGGCGGTCGTGTTCACCGTCCCGGCCCTGATCTTCCTGGGCTATCCGCTGGAGGTCGGCCTCACGACCCTGATCGCCCTGACCGGCGGGATGCTGGGCGTGCTGATGATGGTGCCGCTGCGGCGCTACCTGATCGTCAAGGAGCACGGCGTCCTGCGCTACCCGGAGGGCAAGGCCTGCGCCGAGATCATCGAGGCCGGCGAGCGCGGCGGCACGTCGGCGAAGAAGGTCTTCGTCGGGCTCGGCATCGGCGCGCTCTTCAAGTCGTTGCAGGCCTTCTTCGGCGGCGTGAAGGGCACCTTCGTGCACGAGTTCCACCGCTTCCGCGGGGCCTCGGTTGAGTGCGACTTCGCGCCCGAGCTGCTGGGCGTCGGCTACATCATCGGCTACCGCATCAGCACGATGATGGTGGCGGGCTCGCTGCTGGCCAGCTTCATCCTGATCCCGCTGATCTTCCTGTTCGGCGCCGGCCGGACGACGCCGCTCGCCCCGGCCACGATGCTGGTGAGCGAGATGTCGGTCTTCGACGTCTGGACGAACTACGTGCGCCACATCGGCGCCGGCGCGGTCGCGACCGGCGGCCTCTTCGCCCTGGTGCGCGCGCTGCCCTCGATCGTTTCGGCCATCGGCGCGTCGGCCAGGTCCCTGACGGGCGGCGCCGCCGGGGCCTCGGCGCTCCGCACCGAGCGCGACACGCCCACGCCGGTCCTGATCGGCGGCGCGCTGGCGATCGTGGCCTTCATCTGGGCCGTGCCCGCCTTCGGGATGAACCTGCTCGGGGCGGTCCTGATCCTGGTGCTCGGGTTCCTGTTCTCGGTCGTCTCCTCGCGCATCACGGGCGAGGTCGGCAGCTCCTCGTGCCCCCTCAGCGGCATGACGATCGGCGTGCTGATGGCGACCTGCGGGGTCTTCCTGCTGGTCGGCTGGGAGGGCCCGGGCTACGCCAAGCTCGCGCTGATGATCGGCGCGATCGTGTGCATCGCGATCTCGAACGCCGGGACCTGCTCGCAGGACCTGAAGACCGGGTACCTGCTCGGGGCGACGCCGGTGAAGCAGCAGGGCGCGCTGCTGGTCGGCGTCCTGACCTCGGTCCTGGCCGTGGGCTGGACCGCCTACCTGCTCAATCTCTCGGAGACCGAGGAGAAGCCCGTGACGGCCTTCGCGGTCGCCCCCGCGCGCGTCGCGGCGGCGACGACGGTCGCGAGCCTCGAGGACGGCCAGCGCTACGCCTTCGTCAAGCTCGCCCGCGAGGAGCTGCCCGCCGACCAGCCCGAGGGCATCTACCTCGTCGACCCGGCCACGAACCAGGCCAAGTACCTGCGCGAGGACGGGATCGGCGCCGGCAAGCTGCGCGCGCCGCAGGCCAAGCTCATGTCGACCGTGATCGACGGCCTGCTGACCCACCGCCTCCCGTGGGACCTGATCCTGCTCGGCATGGCCATCGCCTGCTTCATGGAGCTGCTCGGCGTGCGCTCGCTGACCTTCGCGGTCGGGGTCTACCTGCCGCTCGCCGCGACGATGCCCGTCTTCCTGGGCGGTGTCGTGCGCAAGATCGCCGACAAGGTGTACGGACGCGAGCCGGACGCCGAGGACGAGCCGGAGGGCACGCTCTACTCCTCGGGTCTGATCGCCGGCGCCGCGATCCTCGGGATCCTCTCGGCGGCGCTCACCTTCCTGCCGGGCTACGACAAGGAGGCCGGCCTCTACCTGCCGATCGCCTTCCTGAGCGGGCTGCTCGAGCTCGACGGGACGCTCTTCGCCGGCGCGACCGACCTCCTGGGCCTCGCCCTGGTGGGCCTGCTCGGCTGGCTGATGTTCCGCGGCGCGGCGCCGGCCCGGAAGGGCTGAGCGCGCGGGGCCTGCGTTCCACCCCTCGGGTCCTCGCTAGAATCCGCGCACGGCCGCGCTGCCGACCCGATCCGGAAGCGCGGCTCCACGAAGAGGAGCGACGACATGCACGGTTTCCGCTGGCTCGTGGTGGTGGCGGCGGCGCTCCTCTGCCTCGCGCGAGGGAGCCTGGCCCAGGACGCGAGCGCGTTCACGCGGCGCATCACCGAGCAGCTGCGGACCGAGGACCCCGAGGCCGCCGCGCTCTTCGAGCGCGCCAACGCGGCCCGCGAGGCAGAGCAGCACGCGGAGGCCGAGCGCCTGTACCGGGCCACGCTCGAGCGCGCTCCGGGCTTCGTCCACGCCCGGCGGCGCCTGTCGGGCGTGGTCCACGCCCAGGGACGCCGGCCGGAGGCCATCGTGCTGGCGCGCGAGTGCGTGGCGACCGCCCGGAGCCCAGAGAACCGCGCCAACCTGGCGTCGGTCCTCACCCTCACGACGGAGGAGAGCCCGCCCTCACCCGCCGAGATGGAGGAGGCGCTCGAGCTCGCGCGCGGGCTGGTCCAGGACCGGGGCGCCGATCCGGAGCTCGTCCTGATCGCCGGGCATGTCGCCCTCGCGGTGAACGACCTGCCGCTGCTCCAGCGCAGCGTCGAGCGCCTGGAGCGCGCCCTGCCCGAGCACGTGGGCACGCATTTCTTCGCCATGTTCTTGGCGCTCTCCAGGGGAGACCTGGCGCTGGCCCGCGCGCACCTCGCCGAGGCACAGCGCCTGGGCCTGCCGGAGGAGCAGGTCGCCGCCTACGGCGCCGCCATCGATGGCGCGCAGCCGTGGCCCCTGCGCTGGCTGCCCGTGGCCGGCTGGATCGCGGGCGCCTGGACGGCGGTGTTCCTCGGGCTGCTCCTCCTGGGCTCGTCCCTGAGCCGTGCGACGCTGCGTGCCTCGGCGCGCGCACCAGCCCAGGCGAGCGGCGAGCCGGTGGGCGCGGAGCAGGGACTGCGGCGCGCGTACCGCGCGGTCCTGTGGCTCTCCTGCGGGTTCTATTACGTCTCTGTGCCGCTCGTCCTGGCGGCGGTGGTCGCCCTGGCGGGAGCGATCGGGTACGGCTTCCTCGCCCTCGGGCGGATCCCGATCCTGCTGGTCCTGTTCCTGGGGGTGCTCGCGGCGGTGACGGTGTGGGTCGGGCTCAAGAGCCTCCTGGTGGCGAGCCGCGACGAGGATCCGGGCACCCGCCTCGACCTCCTCCGCCACCCGCGCCTGCGCGCGCTGCTGGACGAGGTGGCCGGACGCATCGGGACGCGAGCGGTGGACAGCGTGTACCTGACGCCCGGCACCGAGCTCGCTGTGATGGAGCGCGGCGGGCTGCGCGGGCAGCTCGGCGGCACCTCCGAGCGCTGCCTGATCCTCGGCCTCGGCGTGCTCGAGGGCTTCCCGCTGGGCCCGTTCCGCTCGGTGCTGGCGCACGAGTACGG
The DNA here is from genome assembly GCA_036376275.1 of Planctomycetota bacterium. GTDB lineage: Bacteria > Planctomycetota > UBA1135 > UBA1135 > JABFRZ01. The sequence goes on from DASVAP010000132.1 coordinate 45,401, forward strand.
GCACTTCAGCAACCGCGACACCGCCGGCGGCGGCTTCGCCCTCGCCGTGCGGCGCTCGCTCGTCACCATGGCCCACGGCCTGGCGGAGGGCGGGGCGGCGGCGGTCTACAACCCGGCCTGGCTGTTCCTCAACGGCTTCCACCGGGTGTTCCTGCGCATCTCGCAGGGTGCCTCGCGCCTGCAGGAGGTCATGGCCGACCGCTGGTCCGCCTTCGCCTACGGCTCGCGCGACTTCGAGCGCGGCCTGCGGCACGTGATCGAGCGCAGCCTGCGCTTCGCCGCCGAGGCAGACCGGGAGATCCGCCGCGCGGTCGAGCAGTCGACGCCCCTCGACAACCTGTACGAGCCGCGGGATGCCGCCGAGCCAGACCCGCCGCTGACCGAGGAGCTGCGCGCGGCGCTCGAGGCCGAGCCAAGCCCCTACGACAGCCATCCGGCCCCGAAGGACCGCCTGGCCTGGGTCGCGGCCCTGGCCGTCCCGTCCGGGTCCGCGCCCGACGCCGAGCAGCCGGTCTGGTCGCTCTTCGACGATCCCGTCGCGCTGCAGCGCGAGATGACCCGCGTCGTGCGCGCGGACGTGGCCCGCGCGCACGGCGTGACGATTCCCGGCTGAGGGGCCCGGCGCCCGTCCTACCTGGTCGCCGACGCCGGCACCGGGAAGCCGCGGTCGCGCATCAAGGCATCGATCCTCGCGTCGCGCCCGCGGAAGGCGCGGTACGCCTCGGCCGGGTCGAGCGAGTTGCAGGGCGAGAAGAGGTGCTGGACCAGCTTCCTCGCCAGCTCGCGATCGTAGTACCCGCCCGGCGCCGCCTCGAAGGCCTCGGCCGCGTCGGAGGTGAGCACGTCGGCCCACAGGTAGCCGTAGTAGCCGGTGGCGTAGCCCTCGCCCGAGAAGACGTGCGTGAAGTGCGGGCTCCGGTGGCGCGCGACGATCTCGCGTGGCAGGCCCAGCTCGGCCAGGGTCTCGCGCTCGAAGGCGTCCGGGTCGAGCCCGGCGGGATCGATCGTGTGGTAGCGCAGGTCCAGCAGGGCCGAGGCCAGGTACTCGGCGGTCTGGAAGCCCTGGTTGAAGGTCGCGGCGCGCTCGATCTTGGCCACCAGCTCGGCCGGGATCGGCAGGCCGGTCCGGTAGTGCACGAGGTAGCGCTGGATCACCGGCTCGGTCGCGAGCCAGCGCTCGAGCAGCTGCGACTGGAACTCCGTGTAGTCGCGCACGCCCGAGTTGAGCGTCGGGTAGACGACGCGCGAGGAGAGGTAGTGCAGCGCGTGCCCGAACTCGTGGAAGAAGGTCTCGGCGTCGTCCCAGGAGACGAGCACCGGCTCGCCCGGCCCGGCGGCGATGAAGTTCGAGTTGTTGGCCGCCAGGACCGTGCGCTTGCCCTCGAAGGTCTCGTGGCTGCGGTAGGCCGTGGCCCAGGCCCCCGAGCGCTTGCCGGGACGCGCGGTGGGGTCGAGGTACCAGAGGCCGACGTGGGCGCCGCTCGCGCGGTCCTTCACCTCCCACACGCGCACGTCGGGGTGGAAGACCGGCACGGACCCCTCCGGCACCGGCGCGAAGGCGAAGCCGAAGACCTCGCCGGCCACGAAGAACATCGCCTCACGCAGCTTCTCGAGCTGCAGGTAGGCCTTGACCTCGTCCGAGTCGAGCGCGTACTTCGCCCGGCGCACCTTCTCGGCGTAGAAGCGGTAGTCCCAGGGCTCGATCGCGATGCCCGCGCCCTCGGCGTCGGCCACGGCCTGCATGTCGCGCACCTCCTCGGCCACGCGCGCCAGTGCGGCCGGCCAGACCGCCTCCATCAGCGCCTGGGCCCGCTCGGGGGTCTTCGCCATGCGATCGGTCAGGCGCCAGGTGGCGTAGTCCGGGTAGCCGAGCAGCCCCACGCGCTCGTGGCGCAGCGCCAGGATCTCGGCGATCAGGGCGTTGTTGTCGTGCTCGTCGCCGTTGTCGCCGCGCGCGTAGTAGGTGCGCCAGACCTGCTCGCGCAGGGCGCGCTCGGTCGAGAAGGTCAGGAACGGGTCCATCGACGAGCGCGTGTTCGTGATCGCGTACTTGCCGGCCTGCCCGCGCGACTCGGCGGCCTTGGCGGCGGCCTGCACGAAGGCCTCGGAGAGCCCGCCGAGCTGGGTCGGCTCGAGGTAGAGCACGTACTTCTCCTCGTCCGCCAGCACGTTCTGCGCGAAGCGCGTGTGCAGCTCCGCCAGGCGCTTCTGGATCGCGGCGTAGCGCTCCCTGGCCGCGCCCGTGAGCGTCGCCCCGTTGTGCGCGAAGCGGTCGTAGGCGAGCTGGACCAGGCGCACCTCGTCGGGCCGCAGGCCGGACGACTCGCGCCCCTCCCACACCGCCTTCACGCGCGCGAAGAGGGCCTCGTTCTGGATGATGCGCGAGGAGTGCTCCGAGAGCCGCGGCGCCATCTCGGTCTGCACGGCGCGGAACTCTGGCGTGGAGAGGTTCGAGCTCCACACGCCGAAGTAGGCCTGCACGCGGTCGAGCTCGCGTCCGGCGCGCTCGAGGGCCACGATCGTGTTGGCGAACGTCGGCGGCGCCGGATCGCGCGCGATGCTCTCGATCTCGGCCAGGTGCAGCTCCATGCCGTGCTCCAGGGCGGGCTGCAACGCTCCGAGCTCCATGCGGTCGAAGGCCGGCACCCCACCGTAGGGTCCCGTCCAGGGCGCGAGCAGCGCGTTCCCCGCCGGTGCCTCGCGGCGCGGAGGCGGCATCTCCTCGGGGGCCTGCTCGCCCGGCGGACGCTGCGGGGCCGTGCAGGACGTGGCGGCGAGGGACAGGAGGGCCAGCGTGGCGGCCACGAACAGGTTCGGGAGCTCGGTGGGCATTGGGTCTCGGCGCGAGTGGGCACCCGCAACCCGGGGGGCGGCGGATCGAGCCCGCTCGGGTCTTGCAGGTCGACGGTTTCCTTAGCGATCGCGGAGGCGTCCGGCTGCGCCGGACGCGGTGCGCATGGTAGCGAGCGCGCGCCGCGGAGCTATCGCTCGAGTCGCGCGCGCACGGCCGGCGCCGGCACGAGCGCCAGCGAGGCCTCGAAGCTGCGCCGCGCGCCGGGCTCGTCGCCGCGCGCGCGCTGGGCGTCGCCGAGCACGGCCCAGGCCCCGGCCAGGGCCTGTCGCGTGCGCGCGTCGCTCCCCAGCTCGGCCTGCGCGCGGGCCAGCTCGGTCGCGCTGGTGGCCAGGTCCCCGGCGCGCGCCAGGACGCGCCCGAGCGCGGTGCGCGCCATGGCATCCTTCGGGCGCGCGCGCACGACCGCGCGCAGGTGCACCAGCGCGGGTTCCCACTCGCCCAGGCGCTCGTGCGAGAGGGCCACCGAGTAGGCCAGGCGTGCGTCGTCGGGCGCGCCCGCGAGCAGGGCCACGAGGTGCGCGAGCGTCTGGCGCTCCATGTACAGCGCGAAGTCGCGCTCGAGCGTCTCGCGCTCGTCCGGATCGGCCGGCAGGAGCTGCACGAGCAGCTCCCCCATCTCGTCCGTCGCGGCCTCGCCGTACACGATGCGGCGGGGCGGCGAGAACGGGTTGAGCGGGTTCGTGGCCGAGTTGTCGTACTGGTAGCGCATGCCCAGGCGCGTCCCGGGCGGGAGCGCCACGGGCTCGACGTAGCGGTAGGAGTCCTGCCAGTCGAAGTCCCAGGGCCGCAGGCGGATCAGCGGCACCTCGCGCCCGTCGGGCAAGGCGGCCCAGGCGCGGAGATCGTGCCCGACGTAGTGCGCGTGCGGCGCGATGGCGAGCACGGAGGCCGCCACCGGCAGGCGGTACTCGCGCTCCACGACGTACTCCGCGGCGCCAGCAGGGATGTCGAGGTCGAGCGCGGACAAGACGATCGCCGTGGGCCGGGCCGTGGGCGCCTGGGCGGCGAAGTGCAGCGCGACGCGCGGCCGGATCGTCTCGGGCTTGCCGCTCGGCCGCAGGTGGAGCTGCAGGACGAGGTCGTCGCCGGGGGCGAGGCGCCAGGCCATGTCCGCGCGCCCGGGATCGACGCGCTTGCCCGGCGCCCAGCCCAGGAAGTGCCCGTCCGGCAGGCGCGCGCCGCCCATGTTCATGCCGGGGAAGCCGGGCTCCGCGTCGCGCGCGTCGCGGGCCCGCGCGCCGCCGCTCGAGTCGAGCCCGATCGCCGCGTGGTGCACGAGCGTGCGGTCGCCCGGGTCGAACTCGAGCGCGCGCACCCAGCGCGGCTCGGCCAGCGCCACCGGGAGCACGAAGTTGCGGTAGACGTCGCGCCCTTCGGCCGGCACGCGCACGGCGGGCTCGAGCACGAGCAGGAGGTCGGGTGGCCCGAGCTGCCACTCCGGCGCCGGCGCGGGCGGCGCCGGAGCTCGCGCCAGGTCGCCGGGCGCGCAGCCCTGCGCGATCCAGGCCAGCAGCGTGGCCCGCTCCGCCTCCGGGAGGCTGCGGTCGCCGACGAAGGGCCCGCCCGCGCCCGGCACCGGCAACCAGGGCGGCATCAGGCCGCGCGCGACCACGTCGGCGATCACGCCCGCCCGCCTGGCGACGTCCGCGTGGCTCGCCAGCACGAAGGGACCGGCCTGGCCCGGCGCGTGACAACCCGTGCAGCGCGCGTGCACGATCGGCGCGACGTCCTCGGCGAAGGTGAGCGGACGCCCCGCGTCCTGGGCGGCGGCGAGCCCGCCGAGCACCAGGCCCGCGGCCACCGTCCGGAGCTTCACCCAGCCCTGCATGCCGCCGGCAGCCTACCCGCCAGTGTGGCCGACGACACGCGCGCGCCTCGCCCGCACCGCGCGGACGGTCGCTTTCTTCCGCCGCCCCCCGCCGCGCCACCGCGGAGGCGTGCGCACCCATTCCTTCCGCTCGCCAGCCCAACGTACTCTTCCGGTCAAGATCGGGTCTGACGGGAGCCGAAGGGTGGCGCGTCCAAACGGTCCGCGCTCTGGGGAAGGGCGCACATCGAAGGGGAATCCATGATCTCGCAGCGGTCCAAGTCGTTCTCGGCCACCGGGCTCGGCCTCGTCCTCGCCCTCGTCCTCACCAGCTCGTCGTGCCTGCGTGCCCAGCGTGCGCATCACCAGCGCTCCCTGGCCGTGAAGGCCGAAGCCGAGGCCGACCTGGCGCACGCCCAGGCCGACGCCGTGCGCGCGCAGGCGTTCGAGCCCGAGTACTTCGAGGGCGACGTGCCGCCGGCGACGCCGACCGCGATGGTCGAGCAGATGCCGAGCGCGCCGAGCCCGACCCACGTGTGGGTCGCCGGCCACCACACGCGCCGTGGCGGACAGTGGGTCTGGGTGCGCGGCCGCTGGGCCGTGCCGCCGAGCTCGGGCTCGGTGTGGGTGCCGGGCCACTGGGTCAGCCACCTGCACGGCTTCATGTGGATCAACGGCGCCTGGCGCTGACAGTCTGAGCAGAAACGCCTCGGCCTTCGGCCGAGGCGTTCTGCCAGCCTCTCTGGATCGGCCCTGGCGCGCGATCCTCGCGCGCCCTCCTGCTCTCCACGCGACGCGCGCGGGTCAGCCCGGCGCGTGACGATCCTGCCTGCCTGGAGGATTCAGGAGCTCTGGCTCGCGGAGCCAGAGCTCCTTCCACAGGTACACCTCGAGCGCGAACGGCAGGTACCCGAGGTAGCCCGGCAGCGGCATCTCGAACAGCTTCGGTCCCGTGACGCCGGGCGTGTGGTAGATCCACTTCGGGTACGAGTGGACGTTCCACAGCTCCCAGAAGAATCCGCACAGGAGCCCGCCGGTCCACAGCGCGACCCACGGACGCCAGTCGCCGCGCGCCAGGTCGCGCCCGAGGCCGCGCCCGCGCAGGGCCGCCAGGGGCTCGAGCAGGAACACGCCCGCGATCCAGATGCCGGGATAGGCGACGCGCGGCCAGCGCAGCGTCGCGGCCAGCAGCGCGAGCCCCAGCAGGAACAGCGCGAGCGAGAGAGCGCGCGAGGGTCGCAGGCGCGGTCCCGGGCCGAGCCGGCGGATCCAGCCGAGCCCGCGGGCCCACTCGGCGCTGACCAGCACGGCCGGCACGACCGTGGCGAAGGAGAGCGAGGCGTAGAGCCCGTACTCGAGGTCGGAGAAGTGCTCGCGCCCGAGGTACTCCCAGTTGCCGAGGCGCTCGTTGGCCGCCTCGAACAGCCACCACAGCGGCACGGAGAGCGCGAAGAGCCCGACGAAGGCGCGCGGCGCACGCGTCCAGGGCGAGGACCCGTCGCGCCGCTCGATGGCGGCGTCGAGGGCGATCACGTAGCCGAGCCACAGCGGGAAGAAGAGGAGCTGCGAGCGCAGCCCCGGGAGGCCCCAGCTCCCCGCCCAGCCAACGGCGATCAGGAGCAACCCGGCGCCCCCCCGGGAGCGCCAGGCTCCAGCCCGGCTCCGCTCTGCTCCCGCCGGGTCACCCATCGGAGCCAGGCTGGAGCCCGACGGTCCGCGGGCCGCGCTGGAGCGCGGCCGTCCCGGCGCGGCGCGACGTCCACCACAGACGCGGCGCGCCCCGCAGGCACGCGCTGAAGGTCGCTCCGCTGCCGGTGCCGTGCACCAGCGCGCGCCACAGCGGCGACGAGCGCAGGAGGCGCAGCGCCAGGTCCGGCCGCGCGTAGAAGGCCGGCGCGAGGCGCAGGCTCCAGCGCGTGTCCGCCAGCACCGGTCGCGCGAGCCGACGCCGGTACTCCTCCGGCGCGCCCTGCCCGTGGGCCACGCGCGCGGCCAGCTCGCCGGCGATGCGCCCGCTGGCCAGCGCGTGGTAGATCCCTTCGCCGGTCAGCGCGTCGGCGAGCCCGGCCGCGTCGCCCGCCACGTAGAGCGGCAGGCCCGGGTCCCGGAGGCGCTCGCCGCCGAGCGGGATCGTGTGGGCCTCGAAGCTCGCCAGCGCGTCGCCGCGCACGCGCAGCCCCTTCGCAGCCAGGTACTGCGCGAGGCGCGCGCGCACGTCCTTCAGGCCGCCGGCCAGCGTGTACAGCCCGACCGAGACCTGGTCGTCCTTGGGGAAGACCCAGCCGTAGCCGCGCGGCAGGGCCCCGAAGTCGAAGCACGGCCGCGGCACCGGATCGCCGGCGAGCTCCGCGCGCGGCAGCACGACCTCGACCGCCAGGGCACGCGCGCGCGGAGCGCTGACGCGGAAGGTGCGGTTGACGATCCCGTTGGCCCCGTCGGCGCCCACGAGCTGGCGCGCGACGAGCTCGCGCGCGGCCGTGCGCACGTGGAAGCGCCCCGCGCGCCAGGCGATCGACAGGACGCGCTCGCCGTCGTGGAAGGCGAAGCCGGGCCGCGCGCGGTTCTCCGCGACGAGGCGCGCGTCCAGCTCGGGACGCGCGACCATGCTGAGCACCGGCGCGCGGAACGAGTAGACCGTGCGCGATCCGCGCCAGGCGTTGAACTCGAACTCGACGAAGCTCCCGCGCAGCGAGGGCGCGAGCGCGACCGGCAGCACCGCCACGGCCTTGGGGGTCAGCCCGCCCGCGCAGGGCTTCACGCGCGGGAAGCGCGCGGCCTCGAGCTGCGTGACGGCCAGCCCCGCGCCCAGCGCCGCCGCCGCCGCGCTGGAGCCCGCCGGCCCGGCGCCGATCACCAGCAGCTCGGTCTCGCCGCGCATGCGGCGATGGTACGCCAGCGCTCCGTGCGTCGCCCCGCGCGGATCGGGGCGAGCGCCGGGCCCGGGTGGATCCGTGCCGCGGCCGGGGTGGCTCAGCGCTGCGGCTCTGGCGCCTCGGGCACGGGCATCCCGTCGGGCGCGACCCCCTCGGGCGGGAGCGGGAGCCGCGGGGCGGGCGGGGCCAGGGCCGGCACCGCTTCCGGGACGAGCGGGGTCTCCTCGACGAGCTCCACGCGCTCGAGCTCCGCGCCGGCGCTCTCGCCGGCCACGCCCAGGGAACGCCTGCCGCCGGCGAGGTCGAGCGCGCCGTCGAGACGCAGCCAGCCGTCCTCGAGCGGGAGCTGCAGGCCCGCGAAGTCGAGCACGCCCCCGCGCACGGGCAGCCGCACCGGCTGCGGGCCGAGCAGCGCGACCAGCGTGCGCGGCTCCGGGCCCAGCGGCGCCAGGAACGCGCGCGCGGGCGCCAGGGCCAGCTCGGCCTCGCCCTCCAGCGCGGACCAGTCGCCGTCCAGCGGCCACTGGAAGTCGTGGAGGCGCACGACGTGCGGCTGGGTCGCGTCCTCGCAGACCAGGGACTCGAGCGGCGGCAGGAGACGCGCCGCCAGCCCGCGCCCGAGGGGCTCGCCGCAGGGCAGGGCGAGCTCGAGCGGCGACTCGGCCATCCCGCCGACGAGCCCATCGACCTCCCGGCCGTGGAAGGCGAGGCGCGCGCCCGCGTCGTGCACGGAGAGCGCCACCGCGCTGCCCTCGCGCGTCCACTGCAGCCCGTCGACCTCGGGCCCGAGCTGGGCCACGAGCGGGCGCAGGGCCGGACACAGCGCGCGCGCCAGCACGGCCGGACCGTGCTCCAGCGCCAGGGCCAGGTCCCAGGGGCGCTCGAGCCCGTCCTCGGGCCGCTCGCACTCGACGCGCAGCGCGAGGCGCGGCCCGGGCACGCTGCTCACCCCCTCGCCGCCCTCCAGCACGAGGTGCGTGCGCTCCGGCCCCCACTCCAGACGGCCGCGGAAGCGCAGGTCCTCCAGCTGGCCCTCGCGGCCGCGCGCGCTCGCGTAGCGCAGGCGCGCGACGTACAGCTCGAGCTCGATCTCGAAGGGCGTGTCGGTCTGGAGCTGCGAGCGGCGCCGGGGCTCGTCGCGGCTCCGGGGATCGCGCGCGAAGGCGCGCTCCAGGTTGGTGACGCCGTCCTCGTCCACGTCGATGCGCAGGTGCTCGACGACGAGGCGCAGCGGACCGTAGCGGTAGCCGACGCCGTCGAGGCCCCAGGTCAGGTAGGGCCCCGTGAGCCGGCCGCGCAGGACCTCCTCGCCCGTCGGATCGCGCAGCACGAGGCGCTCGACGACCTGCTCGCCGTAGAAGGAGCCGAGCCAGGCGTCGCCCAGCTCCAGCTCGCCCGCGAAGCGCTGCGCGAAGGCGCTCTCCGCCAGGTGGTCGATCACGCGCCCGCCGGCCGCCGGCAGGAGCAGCACGAGCACCACGCCCGCCCCGATGAAGAAGGCCAGGCACCCGGCCGGGCCCTTGATCAGGCAGCCGAGGACACGCGGGACCCTGCGCTCGCCGCTCATGCTCGGTTCGCCATGGGAGGCGCCAGCCTACGCGGACCCCCCGCCCTCAATTCCAGCTCACGTCGGGCGGGAGCTGCTCCAGGCCCTCGCCCGCGCGCCCGATCGAGCGCACCACGCGGCGCCAGGTCGCCTCGCCGGGCGGACCGAAGATCGCCGCCGGGCTCGGCGGCGCGGGGAGCCAGGAACCGGTGCCGAGCTCGCCCTCGAGCTGGCCCGCGCTCCAGCCGGCGTAGCCGAGGAACAGGCGCACGCGCCCGGCCGCCTCGAGCGGCGCGCGCGCGAGGTACTGCCCGAGGGCCGCCAGGTCGCCCCCCAGCCACAGCTTGCCGTCGATCGAGACCCCGCCCGGGACCTCGGCCGGCACGACGTGCACGAACTGCAGCGAGTTGTGGTCGACCGGACCGCCGAGGAAGACCGGAAAGCTCGAGCTCCCGAGGGTGGGATGGTCTGGCAGCAGGTCCTTGACCGCCAGCTCGGTGGCGCGGTTCGTGATCACGCCATGGGCGCCGTGCTCGGTGTGCTGACAGATCAGCACGACCGAGTGCATGAAGTTCGGGTCGAGCATGTCGGGGAACGCCGCGAGCAGCGTCCCGGCCTCGACGCGGAGCTCGCGGGCCATCGCGCTTGAAGCTAGCGTGCCCGCGCGAGGGTCGCCAGCCGAGGCGCGCGCCGTTCAGCCACCTCCCGCGGCCACGCGCCGCGCCAGCTCGTCGCGCGCGCGCTGGAACTCGGGCGTCGGCGGGGCCAGCGCCAGCGCGCGGTCGAGGCACTCCAGGGCCTCCGTGAGGCGCCCGAGCGCCTCCAGGGCCTCGAAGCGACGTAGCCAGAGCCCGCGGCGGCCGGGCTCGAGCGCGCAGGCGGCCGCGAACTCCTCGGCCGCGCGCTCGAAGCCCGCGCGCGCGCCGCGCCGGCCGCGCGCCAGGTGGTGGTCGCCGCGCGCCTCGTGCACGATCACTTCCCCCGGATCGAGCACCTCGAGCCGCGCCAGGGCCGCGGCCGCGGCCTCGAGCTGGCCGGCGCCGGACAGGCCGCGCACCTGGTTCAGGAGCTGGACCGCCCCCACCGTGCGGCGCGGATCGCGTCCGGGCGCGGGCGCGTCGAAGGCGCTCGGCAGCTCCGCCAGCACGTCGGCGCCGCCGTAGCCGAGCGCGGCCAGGGCCTCGAGGTCCTCGGCGCTCTGCGTGCGGCGCGTGCTGGCCGCCGCGCCCTGCTCCAGCGCGCGGCGCAGCGCCTCCAGCGCCCGCGCGAGCGACTCGCGCTCGGCGTGCAGCTCCGCGGCGAGGTCGCGGAGCTCCGCCGGGTCATCGGCGGGCGCGAAGAGCTCCGCGCGCGCCGTGCCGGCCTCGTCGCGCGCGCCCGGGGCCTCGACGTACTTGCGGCCGCCCTCCTCCAGCCCGACCAGCTCGCTCCAGCCGAAGTGCAGGCGCGGGAAGAGCGTCTCGAGGTAGAGCGGCCCCTCCGGCGCCGGCCCGCCCGCGAGGTGCGGCCAGAAGGAGCGCGCGCCCTGCCCCGCGAGCGCCGCGCCGCGCGCGAGCCCGGCCCCTTCCGCCAGGGTCGCGGCCACGTCCGTCAGGCTCGCCGGCGCGGAGACGGCGCGCGGCGCGAGGCCCGGACCGGCCAGCACGAGCGGCACGCGCACGGTCGTGTCGTAGAGCAGCAGCGCGTGCGTGTCCTCGCCGTGCTCGCCCAGCCCCTCGCCGTGGTCGGCCGTGACGCACACCAGCGTGTCGCCCTCGCGCCCGAGGCTCGCGAGCGCGCCGAGCAGCTCACCCAGGCAGTGGTCCGCGAAGGCCACCTCGGCCTGGTACGGGTCCTCGGGGAAGCGCCGCGCGAACTCCTCCGGGGCGCGGTAGGGCTCGTGGGCGTCGAACAGGTGCACCCACAGGAAGAAGGGCTCGCCGGGCGCGAGCGCCTCCAGCCACGCGCGCGCGCGGCGCACGGTCTCGTCGCCCCGCCGCTCGCGGATCGCGCCCGGTCCGGCCGGCGCGAACTCGTCGTCGTAGCGCTCGAAGCCCTGCGCGAGACCGAAGGTGCGCGCCAGCGGGAAGGCGCTGACGAAGGCCGCCGTGGCGAGACCCCCGTCGCGCGCCACCTCGGCCAGGGTCACGACGCCCTCGTCCAGGGCCGCGATCCCGTTGTCGCGCAGCCCGTGGTGCGGCGGCTGGGTCCCGGAGAGGAGCGAGGCGTGGGCCGGCAGCGTGATCGGCACGGGCGTCACAGCGCGCTCGAAGCGCACCCCGCGCTCCGCCAGCGCGTCGAGCGCCGGCGTACCGGCCTCGGCGCGCCCGTAGCACCCGATGCGGTCCGCGCGCGTCGTGTCGAGCGTGACGAGCAGGATCGAGGTCGGACGCGGAGATTGCCCGCAGGCCGCGACGAGGGCGGCGAGTGCGACGTGGAGCCGTGCCGTTCCTGCGCGCGCGAGCATCGTCGCGGCCATGGTAGCGGCCGCCCCGGGACCACGCTGGAGCGCGGCGGTCCCGGGGGAGCAACCTCAGGGGCCCAGCACGACCGCGCCGCAGTCCCAAGTCTCGCTGGCGGCGAGGGTGCGCGGTCCAAGGGGAGTCGAGCGGAGTTCGGGGGCACCGGAGGAGCGCGCACCTCGGCGGTCGCCCGGTTCCCGCTCGTTCCGCGCGGAGTCCCGTTCCCGCCGGACGCGCCGCTCCTCGCCGCGCCGCAGCTTGGCCGCCAGGTTGCGCGCCACCGAGGCGAGCCAGGCGCGCGGCGTCTCCGGGTCGGCGCCGCGCGAGAGGGCCGCGAGCCAGGTGTCCTGGGCCAGGTCCTCGGCCGCGTGGGCGTCCGCCAGGAGCCCGCGGGCGAGGCCGCGCAGGGCCTGGTCGTGCATTAGCAGGGCGTGGAGGGGACCGTCGGGCGGGGTCATGCTCGCTGTTCCGGCCCCATGGTCCCCGCGCCCGCCGGAACCGGTCGAGCTTTCCGCGCAACCCGGCCGCGGCGCGAGCGCCTTGTCGCTGCCCTCCCGCGTGGCGGATACTGCGCCCATGCGCGGCGCCACGCTCCTCGTGCTCGCGGCCGGCGGGCTGGGTGCCTGCCGGATGGCGGGGAAGTCCCCGGCCGAGCTCGAGGCCGAGCTGCGGCGCGACGTGCGCACGGTCCTGGAGGGCGAGCTCGTGACGCTGCACTCGCCCTATGGCGAGGTGGAGAGCCGCGACTACCTGGGGGTGACCGAGCGCGAGGCCGGACTCGTGCGCGCGCGCCTGGACGCTCCGCGCGAACCGAAGGTGCGGACCTACCTCGCACCCACCACTCCCCCGCAGGAGATCTGGGAAGCCCCCCACCACGACGACGTCGCCGGCTGGGCCTCCGATGGCTTCCTGACGCTCTACGTGAGCTCCACGCCCGGGCTGGCGGCCCTGCGGGCCGAGTTCCAGGACGACACGCTGCGCCACGAGCTCGCCCACGTCTACGCCCGCCGCCTCGGCTGGTCGCGCGAGCGGTGGTTCAACGAGGGGCTCGCGTGTGTGGTCGAGGAGACGGTGGTGCGGGCGGGCGTCCTGCAGGAGCTCCCCGTCTCGGAGCGCGTGATCCAGGCGCGCGCCGAGGCCCGCGCCGGCTCGCTGGCGACGCTGCTCGCCTGGGCTCCGGGCCAGCGCCTGTCCCTGGAGGAGCAGGGCGAGCGCTACGCCCAGGCCGAGGCGCTCGTGCGCTTCCTCCTCGCGCGCGCGCCGGGCGCGAGCTGGCCCGAGCGCGTCGCCTGGGTCCACGAACGCACGCAGGCGCAGGTGCAGGAGCTCGAGCCGCAGTGGCTCGCCTGGCTGGCGGAGCTCGACACGGTGGCCGCCCTGCGCGCCCACGCCGTGGACGCGGCGGGGCGCCTGGAGGCTGCCTCGCTCCTCGCCCCCCTGCTCGAGGCCGGCGCGCAGGAGCTCGCCACGCGCGCGGGCGACGAGCTCGCGCTGGAGCTGCTGACCGATCCGGCCTGCACGTCCGGCGCGATCTCGTTCCTGCTCTTCTTCCGCGCCGAGGCCCTGACCGAGCCCGACCTCGAGGCCCTGGAGCGCGCGCAGAACCCCGTCCTGCGCCTCGTCGCCGGCGCCCTGCGCACGAGGCGCGGCGAGCCGGTCGACCGGGCCGGCCTGAGCGCTCTGTGGAACGCCCTCACGGAGAGCGAGCGCGAGCGCTACGCGACGCTTGCCTTCGTCCTGGAGCTCGAGTGACCCCTCCCGGCCGCCTGCTCCTCCGCGCCGCGCTGCCCGCGCTGCTCGCGCTCGCCCCGGCCGCCCAGGGCGCCGTCTTCCGCGTCACGCTCGCGCCCGAGGCGCGTTCCACTCCCGTCGAGGGCCGCCTGCTCGTCTTCCTCGTGCAGGAGGGGAGCGAGCTGCGCGCGGACGCGCAGCCGATCGACGGACCCTTCTGGGGCGAGCCGCAGCCGATCTTCGGGCGCGACGTGCGCCTCGAGCCGCGCGGCCTGGCCGTGCTCGACGACGCGGCCGACGCCTTCCCGCTGCGGCCGAGCCAGCTCGCGCCGGGCGCCTGGCGCGCCCAGGTGCGCCTCGACGGTGCGCGCCTCGACAGCCGCTGGCGCCGCGAGCCGGGCAACCTGTGGTCCGAGCCGGTGGCCTTCACCGTCCCGGAGAAGGGCGCGCCGGTAGAGGTCCTGCTCCTGCTGGAGCACGTCGTCGAGCCCGAGCCCCTGCCCACGGTCGAGGGCGTCGAGTGGTTCGAGGTCCGCTCCGAGCTGCTCTCCGCCTTCCGCGGGCGCGACGTCCTGCTGCGCGCCGGCGTCGTCCTGCCGAAGGACCACGACCGCGCGCGCCGCTACCCGGCCCAGTACGAGGTCCCGGGCTTCGGCGGCAACCACCGCGATGCCGCGGGCGGGCGCCGGCGGCGCAGCGAGGAGGGCGCCGCGCTCGAGCTGGCGCGCGCGAGCTTCCGCATCGTGCTCGACCCCGAGGGCCCGAACGGGCACACGCTCTTCGCCGACTCGGCCAGCAACGGGCCCTGCGGGCGCGCGCTGGTGGAGGAGCTGATCCCGGCCCTCGAGCGCCGCTACCCGCTGATCGCCGCGCCCAGCGCGCGCGTCCTGCGCGGGCACTCCTCGGGCGGCTGGGCGACGCTGTGGCTCGCGCTGACCTACCCCGAGGTCTTCGGCGCGACCTGGTCGACCGCCCCCGACCCGGTGGACTTCCGGCGCTTCCAGAGGGTCGACCTCTACGCGGCGAAGAACTTCTACACCGGGGACGGTGCGAACGACCTGCCCAGCCTGCGCGGCGAGGACGGGGAGCGCATGACGGTGCGCACCGAGGCGCGTGGCGAGGACGTGCTCGGCCCCGACAACACCTCCGGCCAGCAGTGGGACTCGTGGTTCGCCGTCTTCGGCCCGCGCAACGCGCGCGGCAACCCGGCGGCGCTGTTCGACCCGGAGACGGGCGCGATCGATCCGGCCGTGGCCGAGGCCTACCGCGGCTACGACCTGGGACACCTCCTGCGCACCGACCCGGCGCGCTTCGTGCCGCTCTACCGCACGCGCGTGCGCCTCGTCTGCGGCAGCGAGGACAGCTTCTACCTGAACGAGGCGGTCGAGCTGCTGCGGCAGGAGCTGGCGGCGCACGTGGAGGCCGGGGACGTCGGGTACGTGAAGCTCGTGCCGGGGGATCACGGCTCGGTCTTCGCCAGCGAGGCGATGCGCGCGATCCCGGGCGAGGTGCTGGAGCACTTCCGGCGCGCGGGGCACGTGCGCGGCGAGTAGCGCGGCGGGGTTCGATCCGGGCGCGGAGACGCGGAGGGAAGACGCGGAGGCCGCGGAGGAGGAGTTCGGGCTGAGGAGATGTTGCGCAGCGGGGCCCTGTGGAGGGTGCGGCGGTCCGGGACGAGGCCCGAGCGGGAAAGGGTGGCCAGGCCGCACCGGTGCCGGCGCCCCTCCCCGCGGCTCTCCGTGCGCTCCGCGTCTTCCCTGCGCGTCCGCGCGCTCCTCCGTGGTCAGAACGTCGTGAGCGTCAGGCCCTGCGTGAAGCTCACCCCGCGCGGCGCCTGTGGATCGAGGTACAGCGCCTGGGCGTGGAAGCGCGCGCCGATCAGCACGGGGTCGAGCCCGAGCTGGACCGGGAGCGAGAAGGTGCCGGCGCCCGGGTCGCCGCTCGTCCCGCCGGCGACGTGCACGAGCTGGAACCCGTCCGACCTGGGGTACAGCGTCCCGCCCAGCAGCGGCAGGTCGCCGCGCGTGCGCCCGACCACGAGCACGCCGGGCGCGCCGCCGAGCACGCCCGAGACCTCCAGCGCGACCGCGGCCCCCAGGCGCGGGCAGCCGTCCAGGGCGAGCGCCGGGACGCTGCCGCCGCTGCCCGCCAGCCCGCGGCCGAAGGAGCGCGCGGGGTGGGCCGCGATCACGTACACCCGCCCGCGCTGCTGGGCGAAGCTGGCGGCGGTCCCGACCAGCTCGACCACGCCGTCGCCGTCCACGTCGCCGAGGCCGTGCGCGTCGAAGCCCAGGTTCTCGCGCGGCGTCGTGCTGGTCACGCGCCGCAGCAACGTGCCGTCGGCACCGGAGAAGACCTCCAGCTTCCCGGCCAGGGTCGCGCCGCCGCCGAAGGTGTAGGAACCCAGCACGAGGTCGGCGCGTCCGTCGCCGTTCACGTCCCCGAGGCCGCGCCCGATCCCGAAGCCGGCGCCGTTCTGGCCGGTCAGAGTGAGCAGCCGCGCCCCGCTCGGCCCGGCGAAGAGGTAGGCCTTGCCGCGCGCCGCGGCGCCGTCGGCGTAGTCGCCGACGTAGAGGTCCGGCCAGCCGTCACCGTCCGTGTCGCCGACGTCGGCGGCGAAGTACTGCCCGAACTGGTTGGCGCTGGCGTCCGGCGCCAGCGGGGCGTAGAGCGGCGTGCCCGCGACGAGGTCGTAGACGTAGGCGAGGCCGTTCGCGCTGGCGCCCGCGGCGGGCGCGCCCACGACGAGCTCGTTCACGCCATCGCCGTTCACGTCGCCTAGGCGCGCCACCGCGCTGCCGAAGAGATCGCCCGCATCCGCGCCGAGGAAGGAGCGCAGCACGCTCCCGTCGGCCCCGGACAGCACCACCACGCGCCCGGCGCCGGCCCCGGCCGAGCTCTGGGCCGGCGCGCCCACGGCGATCTCCGCCAGACCGTCGCCGTCGAGGTCGTCGAGACCGTCCACCGCGTAGCCGAAGCCGTCGCCCGGCGCGCCCAGGCGAAGCGTGCGCAGCAGCGCTCCGCTGGCGCCCGAGTAGACGTACACCGCGCCCCGCGTCGTCGGCGTCCCGAACCCACCGGCCACGACCTCGGCGATCCCGTCGCCGTCGAGGTCCCCGAGCGCGCGCATGGCCTGCCCCAGCCCCACCCCGTCGGCGTCGCCGTCCGCGCGGAAGAGCTCCAGACCGCCGCGCCCGCTGTAGACGTAGAGTCGCCCGCGGCCCGGCCCGACGGAGGAGTGCCCCGGGGCCCCCACGACCAGCTCCTGGGCCCCGTCGCCGTCCAGATCGGGAAGCGGCGCGGAGACCCAGCCGAACAGATCGCCGGCAGCCTCGCCCTCGAGCGTGTGCAGCACGCGCGTGCACTGCACGAAGCCCTGCTGGGCCTGGGCGGCGGAGGAGAGGAGCGCGGCGGTGAGGACGACGAGCGGAGGACGCACGGACGACATCGGGGGACCTCGGGTGGGTTCGCGGGGAGACGTCCCAAGGAATGCCACGCGCTCGCAACGGGTCCCCGCCAGTGGCCCCATTTGACCGGAGCCGAACCGTCCGTCCGTGGCGCGCTCCACGCCCCCTCCGCCTCCCCTCTCCCCTTCTTCCTCCGCGCGCTCCGCGTCTTCCCTCCGCGTCTCCGCGCTCCTCTTCCTCCCTCAGCGCTTCGCCCGCACGAGCGTCAGCCCCTCACGCACCTTCCAGCTCTCGCCCTGGCCCTCCCGGACGAGCTCGTAGGCGGTTCCGCGCGCCATGCGCGCGTAGTCGTCCGGCTCGATGCGCAGGATGAAGGCCCCCTCGTTGCCCCAGAACTTCGGGATGCAGCCAGCCGGGACGTCGGCCTGGCCGCGCGCGCGCAGCAGGAAGCGCGGCTGGGTCGCCTGCCAGAGCTCGAGCGCGTCGCTGCCGTCCACGCCGGCCGTGTCGAAGTGCGCGAAGAAGTAGCCGGCGCTCTCGGTGTCCCACAGGCTCGTCGTGAGGCCGGGTGGGCGCGCGGGGTCGTCGTACCAGGCGACCTTCACGATGGTCAGCTCGCGCAGGCCGGAGAGCATCTCGTTCGGGACCTTGGCGTGCGCCCCGAAGCGGTCCGAGAGGCTGACGCAGGAGTACGGGTTCGGGCCGCCGAAGAGCGCGCCGTGCAGCGGGTGGCGCTCGCGATCGCCCCAGCCGACGAGGCCCGCCTCGGAGTGGTCGCCGAAGGTGTGCACGTGCACCATCAGCCCCAGGGAATCGTCGAGCACGTTCTGGCCGAGGGTGCTGTAGTTGAGCCGCCGCCAGCGGCCGCCGACGAAGACCTCGTTGAAGGTGTGCGAGGTCCAGGAGCCGCGCTGGCGCTCGGCCGCCTGCTGGAGCCTGGCGCGCACGCCGACGTGCTGGAGCGTGGCCAGCCAGGCGACCTCGCGCTCGTCGTTCGCGTCGACCACGGGTGTCACCAGGACCGTGCGCGTGGGCAGCCCCGCGGCGCGCAGCCCGGTCTGGAGGTAGATCGCGCTCGAGGTGCAGCTCCCGTGGATGCGGTTCGCGAACATGCCCTTGCCGAAGAGCTCGTGGTCCCACTGCTCCTCGAGCGTGCGCCCGCGCTGCGCCAGGGTCGCGGCGATGTCCGCCTGGCGGTGCTCGGGCACCACCGGGCGGCCACGCTCGAAGGCCACCGCGAAGGTCGTGAAGCTGTCCTCCTCGCCGGAGCGCTCCATCAGCCAGCGCGAGACCTGGCGCGCGGTCTCGACGTCGTCGAGCGCGCCGAGCTCGACCCCGCGCGCCTTCAGCTCGGCCGCCAGCTCCTTCTGCAGCCCCTTGTCCCAGTTGCTGCACACGCCGGGCTCGACGAAGGGCCTCAGCTCGGCGCGCGGCTTGCGCCAGCCCGTGTCCGGCGCGATCGCGCTGGCCACGGTGTTGAAGGGGTAGACGACGACCTCGAACTCGAGCAGGTCCGCGCGCTGCTCGAGCACGCGCACGTCCTGGTAGTCGTCCGTCATCGAGGCCACGTCGAAGGGCGCCATCACGTGCATCACGGCGCGCACCGAGTAGCTGTACTCGCGGCGCTCCTCCCAGTCGCCGTCCGGCACGCCGTCGCCGTCGCTGTCGGACTTGCGCGGATCGGTGAGGTACTTGTGGACCTCGTGGAAATCCGGGAGCCCGTCCCGGTCGGAATCGGGCTCGCCCGAGCCCTTCTGGCTCGCGAGCGCGAGCACGAGCAGCCATCCCGCGGCCGGCATGACGCCAGTATGCCGCCGCGCGTCCGGGGTGACGGCCTTCCGCCCGGGTTGCCGCGACGATCGCCGCATCCGGCCGTGAGGCTAGACTCCGCTCCCATGCTCCGTCCCAGCCCCTGCCTCGTCCTCCTGCCGGCCCTGCTCCTCTTGCCCCCCGCCTGCGCCGCTCCGCGCCCGGACCCCGAGCTCTCCGCCGCCGCCCAGGCCTACCTCGACGGCTACACCGCCACCTACCTGCGCCTCGCGGCCGAGTCGAGCGAGGCCCAGTGGGCCTCGAACACGCACATCGTCGAGGGCGACGACACGAACGCGAAGCGCACGCAGGCCGCCGACGAGGCCCTGGCGGCCTTCACCGGCAGTGCGGAGAACATCGAGGCGGCGCGGGCCTTCCTGGAGCAGCGCAAGGAGCTGCCGGAGCTCCAGGTGCGCCAGCTCGAGCGCATCCTGTTCCTGGCGGGCGACAACCCGCAGACGGTGCCGGAGGTCGTCAAGGCGCGCATCGCGGCCGAGACGCGGCAGAACGAGGCGCTCTACGGCTACACCTTCCGCCTCGACGGGGCCGAGATCACGCCCAACCAGATCGACCAGGCCCTGCGCGAGGAGACGGACCTCGCGCGGCGCCGGAAGGTCTGGGAAGCGTCCAAGGAGGTCGGCAAGGGTCTGAAGGACGGGCTGGTCGAGCTGCGGCGCCTGCGCAACGAGAGCGTGCGGGCCCTCGGCTACCCTGACTTCTTCGGCTACATGGCCTCCGAGTACGGCATGACCACGGCCGAGCTCGCCGCGCAGATCGAGACCGTCAACCGCGAGCTGCGCCCGCTCTACCGCGAGCTGCACACCTGGGCGCGCCACGAGCTCGCCGCGCGCCACGGCCAGCCCGTGCCGGACCTGATCCCGGCCCACTGGCTGCCGAATCGCTGGGGCCAGGACTGGAGCGCGCTGGTCGAGGTCGAGGGCTTCGACCTCGACGC
>DASVAP010000133.1:0-13358 GCA_036376275.1 Planctomycetota bacterium
CCATGGGCTCGGTCGATCCTGGAGCAAGGCGCAGCACCTCGCCAGCGATCGACAGGGAAGTCCAGGAAAGTGCGGGCCCGAGTGTGGGGAGCCCCTCGCGGGGCCCGCACCCGGAATCCGGCTCAGTCCAGCTCCAGGACCAGCGGCGGTGCGGGCTCCCCACCCACCCGCAGCTCACCCGTGCACTGCGGACCGCCGGGAAGGTGGGCCGAGACGGTGTAGCGGCCGGCAGCGAGCGTCGTGAAGAGCCGATAGTCCCCGGGCAGCCTCGGCCAGAGCGTGTCCTCGACCACGAGCTCGCCTCCGGCCGCGCGCACCTCGAGGCGCACGCGGGCCGCACCGAGATCGGGCGGCGTCTGCACCTGGATCTCGCGCGGGAAGCCGGCGCGCAGCGCAACCTCCAGCCGGCGCTCCTCGCCTGGGTGCAGCTCGAGGGGCAGGCGTGCCGCAGCGACGCGCGTGCCCCCGAGCTCGAGGACGTAGCGTCCCGCGGCGAGCCCGGGGCGCTCCCACCCCTCGCCGGCCGACGCCAGCGGACCGAGGTCGAAGGTTCCCTCCTCGCTCGCCCGGTGCAGGCGGAACCAGGGCTGCAACGTCCCTGCCTCCGGCGGAGCGGCGGCCCGCACCACGAGGGCGGCCGCCGGCGCGAGCACGACCGTGCCGAGGTCCCAGGTCTCCTGCGGAGCCAGGCGGCGCGGCCCGAGCACGTGCTCCGGATACCCCCGGGCGCGGAGACGCAGCACGTAGGTCTCGGGGACGAGCGGGCCGAGCTCGAAGCGGCCTTGCGCGTCGACCTCGCTCGGCATCCCGAGGCTCTCGGTGGCGAGCTCGAGCTGGAGATCGAGTGGGCGGACGCCACTCGCGTCGACGACGACGCCGCGCACGCGTGCGCTCGGCCTCCGGGTGTCCGGCACGCGCAGCTCGATCTCGGTCCCCGGCCTGCGCCCGCCGAGCTCGAGCACGCTCACGCTCGTGCCGGGCGCCTCGACCACGAGCCGGTGGGGCAGGTCCCTGAGGCCCTTCAGGACGAAGCGGCCGTCCGCGGCCGTGAAGGCGCCGTCGTAGGACATGACCTGCTGGGGCTCGCCGTGGGCCTCGACGCGCCAGCCGGCGAGCGGTAGGCCGCCCTCGTCGAGAACCCGCCCCGCGAGGACGCGACCGAGCCCGAGGACGGGATCCCAGGGCCGCTCCTCGCCCGGCGCGAGCTCGAAGGTCTCCTCGGAGCTGCCGAGCTCGCTTTCCTGGACACTCACCCGGTTCGGGCCCGGCGCGAGTCCCCCCAGCCGGAACGCGCCGTCCGGACCCGTCGTGCAGCTCGGGTCGAGCAGTCCGAAGCCGTTCACGCGGCGCAGCCAGGCGTTCGCGACCGGCGCGCCCGACGCGTCGCGCACCGTGCCGACCAGGCGCGCCTCGGGCACGAGCGCCACCGCGAGCTCGACGGGCTCGTCCGCCGTGAGCTCGACGACCGAGCGCCAGGGGGCGCAGCCCCCACCACGCACGACCACCGGCACGGACCCCGGAGGCACACCGCACGCGAGGAACCGGCCGTTCTGGTCGGTGCGCACGCAGCGCGGCGGTGCATCGCTCCCCGCCAGCTCGCCCTCGCCGGAAACGAAGGCGCGCCGGAACGTGTGCCGATCACTGCCAACCAGCACCTGCGCGTCCGCCATCGGCTCGCCCGAGGGGCCGCGCACGGTGCCCGCGATCTCTCCGCCCGGACCGAGCAGGACGAGCCGGATGTCCACTCGACTGCCCTTCTCTCCTCGCAAGGGCACGAGCAGCGAGGGCGCGTGTCCGGGCGCGAAGGCGCCGAGCTCCTGCCCGGCGGCACAGGAGCGCAGGGCGAAGCGGCCGCCGATCCCCGTCGTGGCGACGAAGGAGCCGGTGAAGGCGTTGATGTCGGCCAGCCACAGCTCCGCGCCCGCCACGGGCGTGCCGCTCGCATCGACGACGACGCCCTCGACGTCGAGCCCGCGCGGGAGAGTGAGCGCGAGCTCCGCCTCGACCCCGGCGACGATCTCGACGCGCTGGCCCCAGTCGCGGTCGAGCGTGACCTGCGCCGGTCCGACCGGCAGGTCCCGGAGGAGCAGGGCCCCGTCGCCGTCCGTCGCCCCGCGCCGCGCGCGGAAGAACGGGCTGTCCACGAGGCTCGACTCGACGCGCGCCTGGATCCCTGGCGCGGGCGTGCCGTCGCTCCAGTGGACGGCGAGCCGCAGGCCGCCGGCCTCGACCATCCGCGCGGCCGCGGGCTCGTCGACGGTCTCGAGGCTGCGCGCCTGCGTCCTCGCCGCCACCGTCCCCTCCGGAGCCCGGCCGGAAGCCTCGACCGGCCACTGCGCGACGGAGGCCGCGGCAGGCTCGTCCGCGCTCCGCGGCCGGGCGATCCGGAGGGCCAGGGCGACCCCGCTGGCGACCAGCGCGATCAGCACGACCATGGCGGGGCCCAGCGAGCTCGCCGCGGCTCCGCCGGTGCTCGCCCAGGGCAGGAGCGCCGCGCTCCAGGCCTCCCGGTCTCCGTACTCGCGCTCGAGCCGCGCCCGCAGCACGTCCAGCGCACGCCGCAGGCGCGTGCGCACGGTCTCGACCGGCACCCCCTGGCGCGCCGCGATCGCGCGCGGCGGCAGGCCCTCGAAGAAGCGCAGCAGCACGCTGCCGCGATAGGGCTCGTCGAGCGCGAGCACCGCGGCGACGACCCGTGCGCGTGCCGCCTCCCGGGCCAGGATCTCGGCCTCGGAGGGCAGCTCCTCGACACGGGCCGCCAGGCGCTCGCGCCGGGTGCGGCGCGCCTGACCACGCGCATGCTTGCCTGCGCGCTTGCGGACCACGCCGGCGAGCCAGGCGGGCCAGGTCATCGCTGCCGAACCGCGCTCGAGCGCTGCGACCCACGTCTCCTGGGCCACGTCCTCGGCCGCGTGCCCGTCCCTCAGCAGGCTGCGCGCGAGGGCGCGCACGAAGCCGTCGTGGACGAGGAGCTCCTGGGCCGGATCGGGAGGCGTGGGCATGGGCGGACTCTCCACACCCTACGTCCCCGGCCCGCGCGGAAGCGGGTCAGGTACGCCGGGGAAGCCCCTTCTCGGGCCCCCGCTCCCGGGCCCGGCAGCGCGTGGCACAATGCGCTCGAGGTGGTGCGCTTGGCCCGGATTCCCTGGTCCTGGAGCTGCGGCGCGTGCTGGGTCGTCGTCGGCCTGGTCGCGGGCTGCTCGCGTGAGGTCGGGGCGCACGCGGCGGAGGCCGGCTGGTTCACGGACGTGAGCACCGCGGCGGGGCTCGGCTTCGTGCACGCGAGCGGCGCGCGCGGCCAGCACCACATGCCGGAGGTGATGGGGGGCGGCGTCGCGCTCTTCGACGCCGAGCCGGACGGCGACCTGGACCTCTACTGCGTCAACGGCAACGGGAAGCTGCCGGCCGCCGAGCGCGACCCGGCCGGCGCGAGCGCCTTCTACCGCCAGGAGGCTCCCTGGCGCTTCATCGAGGCGACGCGCGAGGCGGGGCTGGCCGACGGGCTCTACGGGATGGGCGCGGCGGTCGGCGACGTCGACAACGACGGCGACGAGGACCTGCTCGTGACGCACTTCGGGCCGAGCACGCTGTTCCGCAACCAGGGCGGCGGGCGCTTCGTGGACGACACGGCGCGCGCGGGATGCGCCGGAGGGGGCTGGTCGAGCTCGGCCGCGTTCCTCGACCTCGAGCGCGACGGGTTCCTCGACCTGTTCGTGACGCGCTACGTCGAGTGGCAGCCGAAGGATTGCTTCGACCAGGCGGGAAGGCCCGACTACTGCGGGCCGAAGGCGTTTCCGCCGCTGCACGACCTCCTGTTCCGGAACGACGGCGGCAGCTTCCAGGACGTCAGCCGGGCGGCGGGCGTGGCGGCGCTGGCGGCGGCGGGCCTGGGCGTCGTGTGCGCCGACCTGGACCAGGACGGCTGGCAGGACGTCTACGTCGCCAACGACGCCTACGCCAACCACCTGTGGCACAACCGCGGCGACGGGACGCTGGCCGAGGAGGCCCTGCAGCGCGGCGCGGCCCTCAACCTGAGCGGCCAGCCCCAGGCCGGCATGGGCGTGGTCGCGGCCGACCTGGACGGCGACCTGGCGGTGGACCTGTTCGTCACGCACCTGCGCGAGGAGACGAACGCCTTCTACCGGAACCGCGGCGCCCAGGGCTTCCTCGACGCGACCGGCGCGAGCGGCCTCGGGCCGGCGAGCATGCCCTGGACCGGCTTCGGCGTGGCCGCGCTCGACCTCGAGCTCGACGGCGACCTCGACCTCGCCATCGCCAACGGGGCCGTGTTCCACCGCCCGCGCGTGCCCGGGGCCGAGCTGCCCGGGCCTTGGGCCGACTATGCCGAGACGAGCCTGCTCTTCCGCAACGAAGGCGGCGGGCGCTTCGCCGACGCCAGCGCGCGCGGTGGAGCGCTGACCGCGCGCCCAGCCCTCGCGCGCGGCCTCGCGGCGGGCGACGTGGACGGCGACGGCGACCTGGACCTCCTCGTCGGGCGCATCGAGGACCGCGCGAGCCTCTTGCGCAACGACGCGCCGCGCGATGGGCATCACTGGATCGCGCTGCGCTGCGTGCACCCGGCCTGGCGGCGCGACGCCCTCGGGGCGCGCGTCGAGATCTCGGCCGGCGGGAAGCGCCAGGTCCAGGTGCTCGCCTCGAGCTGGAGCTACGCCTCGAGCAGCCCGCCGGTCGCGAGCTTCGGCCTCGGCGCGGCCGCAGAGGTCGAGGAGTGCCTCGTGACCTGGCCCGACGGCCGGCGCGAGCGCTTCCTCGCGCTGGAGGCCGACCGCGCGCACGTGCTGCTGCACGGCACGGGGGGCGAGTAGGTGGGCCGCAAGCGCAGCGCGACGCCGTCGTCGAGGAAGGTCGAGCCCGTGTCCGTCCCCGCGCCGCTCCCGGCTCGCCGACGATGGCTGCCGCTCGGCCTGGCCGGGCTCGCGCTCGCCGTGGGACTCCTCGCGTGGTGGCGCGGGTCCGCGACCAGCCTCGCCGCCGCAGTCCCGGACCCGGTGACTCCGGAGATGGCCGCGCCCGTGCGCCGGGCGCTCGCCAGCGCGCGCGAGGCCGTGCTGGCCGCGCCGGACTCGGGGTCAGCCTGGGGCGCGCTGGCCGAGGTGTGCGACGCGCACCACCTCTATCCCGAGGCCGAGCAGGCCTACCGCGGCGCCGCCGCGCGCGAGCCGGGCGAGTTCCGCTGGGCCTACGGCCTGGCGGTCGTGCGCGACTTCCAGGGCGCCGCGGCCGAGGAGGTGAGCGGGCTCTTCGACGCCGCCCTGGGCCTGGCGCCGCGCTACCCGCCGGCGCGCCTGCGGCTCGGCGACGCGCTCGTCCGCCAGGGGCGCCTGGCGGAGGCCTGCGCGGCCTACGAGCAGGCCCTCGCGCTCGACCCGGAGTTCGCCCTGGCCCACCGCGGCCTGGGGCAGACGCGGCTCGCGCTGGACGACGTGCCGGGCGCACTCGCGGCCCTCGAGCGCGCGCGCGAGCTCGACCCCACCGACGGGGTGACCGCGAGCTCGCTGGCGCAGGCCCTCCAGCGCGCCGGCGAGCCCGAGCGCGCCGGCGAGGCCGCCGCGCGCGCGCGCGAACTCGAGCCGGTCTTCGCCGTCCCCGACCCGGTGCGCTTCGCGCTCGAGGCGCGCAACGTGACCCCGCTGGCCTGCGACCGGCGCGCCCGCGAGCACGAGGCGCGCGGCGAGTGGAGCGCGGCGCGACCCGACCTCGAGCGCCTGCTCGAAATGAGCGTCGAGATGCAGGGCGACGATCCGGCCCTGCGCACGCGACTCGCGCGCGCTCTCGTGGCCCTGGGCGAGCACGAGCGCGCCGCGGCCGAGCTGGCGCGCGCCCTGGAGCTCGCCCCGGATCACGTGGCCGCCCTGACGGAGGCCGCGGGCCTGGCCCAGGCTCGGGGCGACCTCGCGCGCGCGGCCGAGCTCTACCGGCGTGCCACGGTCCGCGCCCCGGAGAGCGCGCTCCTCTGGAAGCGTCTCGGGGCCTGCCTCGGGCCGCTCGGCGACCTCCCGGGCGCCCTGGCGGCCTTCGAGCGCGCGGCCGGCCTGGCGCCGGCCGACGCCGAGCTGCTGCACAACTGGGGCACCGCCCTGGCGCGCGCCGAGCGCCACGCCGAGGCCTGCGAGCGGCTGCGCGGCGCCCTTGCGCTCGAGCCGGACAGCGCCGGCGCGCACCTCTCGCTCGGCGCCTCGCTGGCGCTGCTCGGGCGACGCGCGGAGGCCCTGCAGCACTACGAGCGCGCCGCAGCCCTCGATCCGACCCTGCCCACGGCGGAGGCGCTGGCGGAGCTGCGCCGGTAGTCCGGGGCCCGGAGGGCGCTCAGCGAACCGCCCGGATCCCCGCCGGCAAGTCCGGCAGGCCTTCGAGCTGGCGAGCGAGCGACCATCCCGGAGGCCGCGCCCCGGCATCGAACCAGGGAGCGCCCTTCGCCAGCCATTCCGCGCGGTAGCGAGCCACCCCTTCCGCGAGGCTGTCCTCGTAGCCGTACTCGACTCCGCAGCACTCGCAGATCACGTAGCTGGGCGTGCGACCTTCGTCGCCCCAGGGCGCGAAATCCCCGTGGAGGAAGCCGCACACGTGGCAGCGATGTCCTCCGGCCGCCATGACCCTACTCGTGTCGCAGGGCCTCGACCGGATCCATGCGCGCGGCGCGCGCGGCGGGGTAGAGGCCGAAGACGACGCCCACGCCGGCCGAGATCAGGAAGGCCAGCAGCGGCGCCGACGGCGTGACGATCGTGCGCATGTCGGCCGTGGCCTCGACGATGATCGGGATCAGGAGGCCCAGCGCGACCCCCAGCAGGCCGCCGCCGACGGAGAGCACGACCGTCTCGACCAGGAACTGCATCACGATGTGGCGGCGCTTGGCGCCCAGCGCGCGGCGGATGCCGATTTCGCGTGTGCGCTCGGTCACGGTGGCGAGCATCACGTTCATGATGCCGATGCCGCCGACCAGCAGGCTGATCGAGGCGATCGAGCCCAGCACGATGTTGAAGATGCGCTTGGTGGCCTCGGCCCGCAGCAGGAGCTCGAGCGGCACGACCACCTCGTAGTCGCCCTGCGGGTGGTTGCGCGTGAGCATCTCGCGGCAGGCGGAGGCCACCAGCGGCACGTTCTCCGCGGAATCGGCCTCGACCACGACCTCGTGCAGCTCGACCTCCTCCATCTCGCGGCTGCCGGCGCGCAGCTTGACCTGGATGCTGCCGTACCACTTCTGGCCGGTCTCGAGCGGGATGAAGACCTCGGCCGTGGACTTCCCGGCCGGCGCGGCGTCGCTCTGGGGCCGCACGCGGGCCAGCAGCGTGCCGACCACGGTGTAGTAGTCGGCTCCGACCTTGACGGTCTGTCCGAGCGGCGACTCGAAGGGGAAGAGGTAGCTCGCGACCTCGTCCGAGAGCACGCACACGTTGGCGGTGACGTCCAGGTCGGCGTCCGCGAGGAAGCGCCCCTCGGCCACCACGCGCCCGGTGATCTCGCGGTAGACCGGCAGGGTCGCCAGCACGCGCGGGTTCATGGCGCGGTCGCCCTTGCGCACCTCCTCGAAGATCTCGCGCACCGGCACGACGCGCGAGACGCCCGGGAAGGTATCGCGCACGCGCGCCAGGTCGTCCTCGGTCAGGCCGTAGCTCACCACGCGCACGGTCTGCTGGCCGGTGGCGAAGTCCTCGCGCGGCTTGACGCTGCGCAGGATGATGTTGCGCGAGCCGAGCTGGCGGATCTGCTCCTGGGCCTCCTCGCTGGCGCCCTCGCCGATGGCCAGCATGGCGATGACCGAGCTGGTCCCGAACAGGACGCCGAGCGTGGTCAAGAGGCTGCGCAGCTTGTGCAGCAGGAGGCTCGAGACCCCCAGGCGCACGGTGCGCGCGAGCGAGGGCCCCTTCATCGGACGGCGGCCACGGCCGGAGCCGGGTTCTGGTCACGCACCACGGACTCGATGCGGCCGTCCTTCAGGCGCAGGACGTGCTGGGCGCGCTCGCCCACGTCGGGCTCGTGCGTGACGATCAGGATCGTGCGGCCCTCGGCGTGCAGCTCGTCGAGCAGCGCCAGGATCTCCATGGCCGTGTGGCTGTCCAGGTTGCCGGTGGCCTCGTCGGCCAGGATCAGGGTCGGGTGGTTGACCAGCGCGCGCGCGATGGCCACGCGCTGCTGCTGGCCGCCGGAGAGCTCGAGCGGGCGGTGCTCGAGGCGGTTGCCGAGGCCCACGCGCTCGGCCAGGCGCGTCGCGCGCGCCAGGCCGTCGGCCGGTGGCTCGTCCTGGTAGAAGAGCGGCACGAGGATGTTCTCGAGCACGTTGAGCTGCGGGATCAGGTTGTAGGACTGGAACACGAAGCCGAGCTTCGTGCTGCGGATCTCGGACAGGCGGTCGTCGTCGAGCGTGCTCACGTCCACGCCGTCGATGCGGTAGCTGCCGGAGCTGGGCCGGTCGAGGCAGCCGAGCAGGTTGAGCAGGGTCGACTTGCCCGAGCCCGAGCTGCCCATGACGGCCCAGTACTCGCCCCGCCCGAAGGCGAAGGAGAGCTCGTCGAGCGCGCGCACCTCGTTCGCGCCCATGCGGTAGGTGCGCGTGACCTGCTCGAGCTCGGCGACCGGCGCGGCGACTCCGTCCGTCATCCGCCCCGTCCGGACTCTGGGTCACGCGCGCCCGGCTCGCCGCCGCGCCCGCCCTCCCGGCTGCGCTCGCCGCCCTCGCGCCCGCCCTCGCGACCGGCCTCGTGCCCACGCTCGCCGCCCTCGCGCGAGCCGTCCTCCTCGCCGCGCCGCGCGCGGAAGGACTCCATGGCCCGGGCGCGCTCTTCCTCGCTCATGCCCTCGAAGCGCTTGCGCATCTCCTCGGCCCGGGCCGGGTCGAGGCCGCCGCCGGGCGCAACGGCCGGGCCGCCCTCGCGCGCCACGGCGGTGGGCGACGCCTCGGGGCGCGGCCCGGCCCCGGTCTCGGGCTCGGAGGCCGATTCGACCTCGCGCGAGAAGCCGACCGGCGGCGCCAGCAGGACGACCTCGCCCTCCGCGAGGCCGTCGAGCACCTGCACCCAGCGGTCGTTGTAGCGTCCGACCGCGACGCCGCGCTGCTCGCTCGTGCCGCCACGCTCGACGAAGGCCAGCGTCTCCTGGCCGCGCCGGAAGATGCTCTGCACGGGGACGAACAGGGTGTCGGGGATCTCCTCCACCAGGATCTCGATCGCGCAGGACATGCCCGGACGCATCTCGGGCACGGCGTCGTCGATCGCGACCTCGGTGCGGTAGAGGCGCAGGTTCGGGTTGGCCCAGAAGCTGTTCTGGTCGGCCATCACGGCCACGAAGCGCACGCGGCCGTGGAACTCGCGCCCGGGGATCGCATCCACGCGCACGATGGCCGCCTGGCCGGGCTCGACCTGCTTGAGGACCGACTCGTGCAGGCTGACCTGGGCGATCATGCCGGCGGCGCTGGGGATCGTGATGATCTCCTGGCGCTCGCGCACCTGCGTGCCCTCCTTGATCGGCTGGGAGGAACCGTAGCGACCGCCCTCCTCGACCGCGTACACGACCATCCCGGCGCGCGGGGCGATCAGCTTGGACTTGGCGATCTGGGTCTCGACCTTCAGCAGCTTCTCGCGCTCGAGGCGCAGCTTGGCCTCGTTGGTGTTCATGTCGGCCTCGAAGTCGACGATGCGCGCCGCGGCCTGCAGCTTGACGCGCTCGAGCTCGCGCCGTGCCTCGTCGAGCTTGGCCACCAGGTCGGCCTCGTCGCGCGGGAGCTGGAAGCGCACCAGCAGGTCCTTGTCGCGCTTGGACTGCTCGAGCTGGATCTCGGCGCGCGAGAGCGACAGGCGGTCGGCCTCCAGCTCCGTGTCCGTCAGGAAGCCCTTCTCGTTGAGCTTCTGCGACCAGTCGAGCTTCTCGCCGGCGCGCGTGGCCTCCTCCTCGGCGATCTTGATGGCCTCGTCGGCCTCGGCCTCCTGGGCGCGCTTCTCGCCCTCCTGGAACTTGCGCAGGTCCATCTCGGCGAAGAACAGCGCCTGCTCGGCCCGCTTGACGTCGCTGTCGTTCTGGCTCTTCTGGATCTCGTAGTTCTGCTTCGACTTGACGAAGGCCGCCTCGGCGTTGCGCAGCGAGATCTCCTGCTGGAAGCGCTGGTCGATCAGCCCGGTCGCGTCGAGCTCGCACAGCACGTCGCCCTCCTCGACCATCGTGCCCTCGGCCACGAGCTTGAGGATCGTGGTCTGGCCCTCGATCTCGCTCTTGAGGGCGATGCTGTCGGCCGCCTTCAGGTTGCCGCGCTCGGTCACGCTGATGCGCAGCGGCCCGCGCTGCACGCTCGCGCCGCGCACGGCCGCCGTCGCGGGGCCGGAGAACCAGCCGCGCCCGAGGGCGAGCCACAGGGCCGTGCCGAGGACCGTGAGCATCACGACCACGACGAGGGGTTGCAGACCGGACTGGTTGCGCTTCAAGGGAGCTCTCCGGGAGGGGGAAGGTCGGGGGGCGGCGGGGCTCCGGTCTCGACGCGCAGGACGTCGATGCCGTTGTCGGTGACCTCGAGGAGCTCCATGTCACGGTACAGGAACAGGCCCGCCAGGATCGTGTCGGTCAGGGCGGCGGCCGTGGCGTTCTGGGCCGAGAGCAGGGAATCCTGGGCCTCCAGCACGTCGCGCGTGCTGGCACGCCCGGCCTCCAGGTTGAGGACCGCGCTCTCCACGCGGCGCTCGGCCAGGACGACCGAGCCGCTCTGGATGCGGTAGCTGGCGCGGGCCGCGTCCAGGCGCCGCAGGGCGTCGCGCAGCTCGGCCGTGACGCGGTCGGTCGACTCCTCGGCCGCGCGGCGGCTGGCCTCCAGGTCGATGCGCGCCGCGCGGTAGGCGTTGCGCTCGGGGATGCGCTCGATCGGCAGGTCGAGGTCGAAGCCGGCCGCCCAGCTCACGTCGTCCAGGCGCAGGTCGCCGACCTCGTCCGAGCTCGTGATCCCCACGCGGCCCTGCAGGTCGAAGCCCATGCGCAGCGCATCGGCCGCGACGCGCACGCCGCGCGTGGCATCGTCGACGCGATCGCGGCTGGTGGCGAGGTCGAGGCGCTTCTCCAGGCCCAGGCGCAGCGCGACCGCCTCGGGCAGGTCGTCCGCGAGGGCCGGCCAGGCCTCGAACGAGCGCTGCCCGCCCTCGACCAGCTCGAGCTCCACCTCGACCGGCAGTCCGAGCAGGAGCTTCAGCCCGTCCAGGCCCGCCTGCAGGTCGCGCCGCGCCGCCACCAGGCGGTCCTCGGCCGTGAACTCGTCCTGGCGCGCCTGATCGACCTGGATGTCGGTCAGGCGCCCGGCCTCGGCCAGGGCCTCGTTGCGCTCGCGCAGGCGCTGCAGGTTCACCAGGTTCGACTCCTCGTTGGCCAGGCGGTCGACCTGCTCGAGCACGCGGAAGAAGCTGTCGGCCACGTCGACCGCGAAGGTGCGCCGGAAGCGCTCGTAGGCGCGGGCCTGGTACAGCACGTCGCGCTCGGCCTGCGTCAGGGGCTCCATCACGATGTCCTTGCCGAAGCCGCGCAGGACCGGCTGCGTGATGTTCAGCGAGGCGCGCGAGACGGCGTCCCACACGTCCCCGGTCCCCAGCACCTCGATCAGATCCAGCCCGATGTCGGCCGTGAACGCGGTGCCCATCCCCAGCAGCTTGAACAGGTTCAGGTTCGAGACGACGCTGCCCTCGACCTCGGTCTCGTCCTGGAACCCGATCCCGAAGAAGGTCGCGCCGACGGTGCCCTGCTCCTGGAGCGCGAAGGCGTAGCGCTCGCGCGTCAGGTCGAGGGCCACGCGGAAGAGCCGCTCGCGCTCGTCCTGCCAGTCGCGGCTGTTCTCGGCCGCCACCCGCAGGCAGTCGATCAGGTCGAGCCGCAGGAGCTCGCCCTCGCCGCCCTCGGCGGCCGCCAGGAGCCGGTCGCGCAGGCGCTCGCTCGGCGGCTCGATCGTGAACGAGTCCTGCACGCCCAGCTCGGCCAGGCGCTCGGCCAGGATCCCGTAGACCTCCTGGTCGGCCTGGGCCCCCCATTCCTCGGCGCTCCGGCAGCCCGGGAGGAGGGAGAGCAGCCCCAGGAGGGCGATGTGGCGCGGGGGAAGGGGCACGTCGAGCACCAGAGGATATCGCGAGACGGCCCCGGGCCGGGAGGCCGTGGCCGTAACCCGCGTGCAAGAGGCGGCGGCCGGCAGGGGGAGCTGGGGGGCGCCCGGCGGCGCCGTCACACGCGCCGACGCTCGAGAGCACGTCCCAGAAGCCCGCGAGTCCCGTGACCGCCCCGCGGCTCTCGTCGTTGCGGCTCCTCGAGTGTTGCTGCGAATACGTGTCGTCGCCGCGTCTAGCGGGCGCGGCCCCGGAGCACCGACGGGACTCGCGGGCTGCCGGGACGTGCTCCCAGCTCCTCGAGCAGCCCGTCCCAGGGCCGGGCGCGGTGCGCCGCGGCCTCGCGGGCCGAGCGCGTCTCCTGCTCGTGACGCTCGCGCCAGCGCGCGAACTCCTCGGGCGCGATCGGCCGCGCCAGCGGCCCGCGCTCCTGGAAGCTCAGCTCGACCAGCTCGGCCCCGGCCAGGACCGCGCGCCAGCGCAGCGAACCGTCGGCGCGCCGCGCCTCGAGCACGCGGCCGGGCGCCTCGTCGCGAGCAGCGATGGTCAGCGGCTCGAAGACGGTGCTGAGCGGATCGAGCACGCGCAGCTCGGCCGGTGGCAGCGCGCCGCGGCGCTGGGACTCGAGCAAGAGCAGCGGCAGGATCCCGCCCGCCTCGGTCGTGCGCCGCACGACCTCGGGCCCGCCCAGCTCGTAGCCCAGCAGCGGCTCGGAGGGCCGGCCCTCGAGGAACAGGGTGCGCCCGGCGCGCGCGCCGAGCTCGCGGAAGACCAGCCGGCGGCGCAGCCCGCTCTCCTGCTCGACGTGGATCAGGCGCAGCCCGGGGACGAAGAGCTCGAGCTCCAGCTCGACGTGGATGCCGCCCTCCGGGTCGGGACCGGCGACGTAGCGCGCCAGGCCGAGGGGCACGCGCTCGGCGCGCGGCTCGCCCGCGTCCAGGCGGAAGTGCTGCACGAAGGCCGGGGCCGTGCGCGCCACCTCGACCGCGCGCACCAGGCCGCTCGCGAGCGGGGGCCGACCGACATCGCCGGAGGAGACCGACTGCAGGGCGGCCACGGCCAGGAGCGCCAGCATGGGCCCTGTATCGGGCGGAGCCCGGGAACCCTTTACCGGGGGGCTGGGGCTCTCGTGGGGCTGGGGCTTCTGGGCGCTCGCCCCCTGGGGCCCCGCCCTCGGCCGTGACCCGCTTGTCCGGCCCGCTGGCGCCCGTGCGGTCGAGCTCTCGAAGGGCGCCAGGCGGTCCGGAGCGCGCGCTTCGCGCGCTCGCGGGGCGTCCGGAC
>DASVAP010000135.1:0-6796 GCA_036376275.1 Planctomycetota bacterium
GCGCTTGCCGCCGCCGCGCGCCTTGGACATGTCGGGCTGCGGCGCGGGCTCGCTCGCCGCGGCGGCGACCGGAGCGGGGTCGCTCGGGGCCAGGGCGGCCGGCTGGGCGGCCGGCGTGCTGGCGCTGGCGACCTGGGCCGGAGCCGGGGCGGCGGGCTCGCCGCCGGAGCAGGCGGCCAGGGGGAGGAGCGAGAGGGCGAGCGCAGCGACCGGGAGTCGGTTCGGGGTCATGTTGGGATCCCTCGCGAAGAGGCGTGAGGGCGGATCACGCCGGAGGGGAAACAGTGTAGGGGTGCCGGCCGGAACGGGCCATCCCGCCCGGCCTGTGTCGCGGGGCCACGGGCTCCGGCCCGGCTCGACCGGCGCGCGGGCGCGCCGGTGACGGCGGCGCCGGGGCTCACGGACGGCCCTCCTCGGGGGCGCGCGTGCCGCGCACCAGGGCCTCGAGCTCGGGCAGCTCCGCGTGTCCGGTCTCGACCACGAGGCGCCCCAGGAAGGTGCCGCGCACCTCCGGGTCGAGCCCGTCGAGCACGACCTCGACCTCGCAGGCGCCCGCCCCCGGCCGCAGGTGGACCTGGGCGGTCCGGGCCAGGGGGAAGGGCTCGCCGGCGCGCACCGGCTCAAGCCGCGCGCGAACGGCGCCCGGCCGGAAGGCCGCGTCGAAGCCCTCGACGCGCAGGCTGCGGGCCACGGCCTCGCGCGCCGCCACCAGCCCGAACTCGAGGTCCGGGCGCGAAAGCGCCACCGGACCGACGACCTGGAGCGACCAGACCGGCGCCAGGGCGAAGCGGCGCACGGGGCTGTCCGGCGCGCGGGCCGGGATCGGCACGTCGGTCTCGAGCTCGAGGGCGTAGCTGAAGAGGCCGCGGGGCGCCTCGGAGCCCAGCTCGGCCCGCAGGCGCCAGACCGGCGCGCGCCCATCGGGGGTCGGGCCCTCGGGGAGGAGCTCGAGCGCGACCCAGGGCGGCAGGGCGCGCCCGGTGGCGCGCAGGCCGAAGGGCTCGCCCGAGAGGGAGAGGACGCGCAGGGCGGTCTCGGCCCGCTGGCCCTGGCGCACGCGCGTGAAGGCCGGCGCCGGCGGCTCGCAGCGCAGCCAGGGGCGCACGTCGGCGGCCAGGGCCAGGTCGAGCACGCCTTCCGGCAGGGCCAGGTGGATCGCGCGCGCCGAGGCCCCGCTGCGCCCGAGGGTGTCGTAGCGCGCGCTGACCGCCAGGACGTCGCCGCGCAGCAGGGCCGTGCCCGGCTCGTAGGGCCGCGCCACGCCGCCGCGTTCGAGCTCGAGGCGCGCCACGGTGCAGCCGCAGTCGGTCCGCACCGCGCTCACGCTCGCCGGGCGGCGGACCTCGACGCGAAAGGCGTGCTCGAGCACCTCGCCCTCGCGCACGACCCCGAAGTCGACGCGCGGCTCGGCCACCCGCAGGGCCGCCCCGCCCCCCTCCTCGCAGCCGGGCGCGAGGCCGGCCAGCGCGAGGGCGAGCGACGACAAGAGGGGCAGACCGGCGGTGGGCATCCGTTTCGTTGCTAGCATGTCGCCGCGCTGCCGGTCCCTTGCAGGTCCGTGCGCTCCCTCCAGCCTCGCACGAACCTCCCCCGCCGTCATGCGTGCCGCTCTCTACGCAGCCGGGGTGTGGGCGTGGGCGCTCCTCGCGGGCTGCCTCGCCGCACCGACCCCCGAGGCCTGGCTCGCGGTGGGTTTCCGCACCCCGGAGGCGACCTTCCGCACCTTCCAGACGGCCCTGCGCTCGGACCAGGCCCAGCTCGAGTACCTGTGCCTGGGAACGGATTTCAAGCGCCGCCTGGCGCGCGAGCTCGGCAGCGTGTCCCTGCTGGGCTACCTCGAGTACCGGCGCGAGCTCTTCCGGGCCCAGCCCCTGCTCAGGTGGGCCGCCACGGCCGAGATCAAGGAGGTCCAGCGCCTCTCCGAGCACCGCGTGCGCCTGGTGGCGGAGGTCGACACCTGGCTGCACGACGAGACCTTCGCCGTGGAGCTCGTGCGCGAGGACTTCTGGGAGCTCTACGTCGACGGCCAGCGCCGCCACGACGACCTGGCCAGCTGGCGCGGCCTGGCACGCGAGCGCGAGGGCGCGCTGAGCGTGAGCGTGCCCCTGCCGGAGGGCCTCTCGGCGGCCGAGGTCAGCGAGCTGCGCGCCGGGCGCGAGTGGAAGGTCGACGCCTTCCTGGAAGTCGCTCCAGGGCCCGCGGACCCCTGACGAAAGCCCCCGCCATGGCCTCGACGAGACGCCGCCGCGCCGGACGCCCCGCCGCCAGGAAGCGGGGCAAGTACGTGCACTCCTTCACCCCCGGCCAGGCCGAGGGCGGGGCCGCGGACCGCGACCTCCTGGGTGGCAAGGGCGCCAACCTGGCGGAGATGTGCCGCCTCGGGCTGCCGGTGCCGCCGGGCTTCACGCTCTCGACCGAGGTGTGCGCTCACTACTACGCCAGCGGGCGGCGCTACCCGGCCGGGCTCGAGCGCGAGGTCGAGCGCGCCCTGGCGGGGCTCGAGCGCGCGCTCGACAAGCGCTTCGGCGACCCGGCCAACCCGCTGCTCGTCTCGGTGCGCTCCGGCGCGCGCGTCTCGATGCCCGGGATGATGGACACGGTCCTGAACCTGGGCCTCAACGACGCGACCGTCGCGGGCCTGGCGCAGCGCTCCGGCAACCCGCGCTTCGCCTGGGACGCCTACCGGCGCTTCGTGCAGATGTACGGCGACGTCGTGCTGGGGATCGAGGGCGAGGCCGAGGACGACTTCGATCCCTTCGCGCGCGCGCTCGAGGACCTGAAGCACCGCCGGGGTGTCGAGAGCGACCCGGAGCTGACGGCCGCGGACCTGCAGGAGCTCGTCGCGACCTACAAGACGCTCGTGCGGCGCCACACCGGGCGCGACTTCCCCGCCGACCCGCGCGAGCAGCTGTGGGGCGCGATCGGGGCGGTGTTCGGCTCCTGGGAGAACGACCGCGCCGTCGCCTACCGGCAGATGAACGGCATCCCCTCCTCCTGGGGCACGGCCGTCAGCGTGGTGGCGATGGTCTTCGGCAACCTGGGGCCGCGCTCCGGCACCGGGGTCGCCTTCACGCGCGACCCGGCCACGGGCGAGAAGCGCTTCTACGGCGAGTTCCTGATGAACGCGCAGGGCGAGGACGTGGTGGCCGGCATCCGCACGCCGGAGCCGATCGCGCGCCTGGCGGAGGTCGAGCCCAAGGCCTGGCGCGAGCTGCAACGGATCCAGCAGACGCTCGAGCGCCACTTCCGCGACATGCAGGACCTCGAGTTCACGATCGAGGACGGCAGGCTGTGGATGCTGCAGTGTCGCGCCGGCAAGCGCACCGGCTTCGCCGCCGTGCGCATCGCCACCGACCTCGTGCGCGAGCGCCGCATCACGCGCGAGGAGGCGCTGCTGCGCGTCGACCCCGAAGCCCTGAACCAGCTCCTGCAGCCGATCTTCGCGCCGACCGACGTGCGCCGCGCGCGTGAAGAGGGGCGCCTGCTGACGAAGGGCCTCAACGCCGGACCGGGCGCGGTCTCGGGCGAGATCGTCTTCAGCGCCGAGCGCGCCCTGGAGCGCTCGGCCCAGGCGCGCGTGATCCTGGTGCGCATCGAGACCAGCCCCGAGGACATCCGCGGCATGCAGGCCGCGGTCGGGATCCTGACGGCGCGCGGCGGCATGACCTCGCACGCGGCCCTGGTGGCGCGCCAGATGGGGCGCGTGTGCGTGGCCGGGGCCGGCGAGCTCGTGATCGACTATCGCAAGCGCACGCTCACCGTCGGCGGACGCACGCTGCGCGAGGGCGAGCCCCTGAGCCTGGACGGCTCGACCGGCGAGGTCTTCGCCGGTTCGCTCGCCAGCGAGCCCTCGGAGGTCCTCACCGTGCTCTTCGGCGGCGGCAAGACCGCGCGCGGTCCGGTCTGGCGCGCCTATTCCGAGCTCCTGCGCTGGGCCGACGCGGCGCGCACGCTGGGCGTGCGCGCCAACGCCGACCAGGCCGACCAGGCCGAGACCGCGCTGGCCTTCGGGGCCGAGGGCATCGGCCTGTGTCGCACCGAGCACATGTTCTTCGAGGGCTCGAAGATCGACGCGGTGCGCGAGATGATCCTGGCGGACACGCCGGAGGAGCGCCAGCGCGCCCTGGCCAAGCTCCTGCCGCTGCAGCGCGCCGACTTCGCCGCGCTCTTCCGGGCCATGGGGCCGTTCCCGGTCACGATCCGCACGCTCGACCCGCCGCTGCACGAGTTCCTGCCGCACGAGGAGCACGAGATCAGCTTCCTGGCGCGCGACATGGGCGTGCCCTTCGAGCGCCTGAAGGCCAAGGTCGAGTCGCTGGCCGAGCAGAACCCGATGCTCGGGCACCGCGGCTGCCGCCTGGGGATCACCTTCCCCGAGATCACGCGCACCCAGGCGCGGGCCCTGTTCGAGGCCGCCTGCGAGGTGGCGCGCGCGACCGGCAAGGCCCCGCGGCCCGAGGTGATGATCCCGCTCGTGGCCACGCCCAGGGAGCTGGCCCTGCAGGCCGCCGAGGTGCGCGCCGTGGCCCAGCAGGTCTTCGCCGAGCAGGGCCGCGCGGTGCCCTACCTGGTCGGGACGATGATCGAGCTCCCGCGCGCGGCCCTGGTGGCCGGGGAGCTGGCGCACGAGGCCGAGTTCTTCTCTTTCGGGACCAACGACCTGACGCAGACGACCTACGGCATCTCGCGCGACGACGGGGCCAAGTTCATCCCGCTCTACGTCGCCCAGGAGATCTTCCCGGCCGATCCCTTCGCACGCCTCGACCGCGTGGGCACGGGCCGGCTGATGCGCATCGCCTGCGAGGAGGGCCGCGCCGCGCGCGCGGGGCTCAAGCTCGGCATCTGCGGCGAGCACGGCGGCGAGGCGAGCTCGATCGAGTTCTGCCACGCGCTCGGACTGGACTACGTCTCCTGCTCGCCCTACCGCGTCCCGATCGCGCGCCTCGCGGCGGCCCAGGCGGCCCTGCGCGCCAGGGCCGCTAGCGCGGCCCCTGCACGCGCCAGACGTCGCTGAGCCGCAGGCGCTCGTCCGGGGCCGCCTCCGGATCGAGCACGAGCACCTGCAGCGCCTCCGTGCCGAGCTCGTCGGGCCAGGTGAAGCGCAGGTGCCCGGCCGCGTCGGCGCGCGCGACCGCCAGGGCGCGCGCGTCGTCGAGCAGGAGCTGCCCGCGCACCGCGCGCGCGGGCCGCGCGGACCCGAGCGTCGCCAGCAGCCAGCCCGTGGCGCGCGGGCTCGCCTCGAGGGCGAGCTCCCAGCCCTCCGCCTGCGCGCGCGTCCAGCTCAGCGCGCGTCCCGGGCGCGCCGAGCCGCCGGGCAGGCGCAGCGGCTGGGCCTGGCGCGGCACCGGCGAGGGCGCGGCGCAGCGCGCCACCGACGCCTGGCGCCCGAGGAGCCGCCCGACCAGCCAGTCGTGGCCGATCCTCGTGGCCCGCACCCCCTTGACCGTGCCGGAATAGACCGTCGTGTGCACCGCGTCCGGCGGCGGCAGCGCGTACAGGTCGCGCATGGCGAAGACCGAGTTCGCGCCGTGGAAGGCGGCCGCCTCGGGCGAGAGCGCCAGCAGGCGCTTCCAGAACACGTAGCCGAACCAGGAGTCGTGCTGCAGCGGCTGCTTGATCGCGTCGTGGAGCAGCGGGAAGCCGCTGGCGTCGAGCGCGAAGCTCGCCGGCTGGCCGTTCACGTGTAGCACCGGGTCGCCGTAGACCAGGCACAGCGCCTGGCTCGCATTGTGCCCGCGCGCCTCGGCGCTGGCGAAGCACTCGCGCATCAGGCTGTAGTCCTTCTGCAGCTCCGGCGTGACCTGCTGCAGGATCGTCGCGGCCACGCCCGGCTGCGCGGCCTGCTCGAGGTGCTTCGGGAAGGCGATCGTCAGCTCGGGCCCCTGCTCGAGGGCCCAGGCCGAGGTCGGCGGCTGGATCGCCAGGATCGCGGCCACGCGCGTGCTCGCACGCACGTGGGCCGAGCCGCTGGCGCGCGCGCGCTCGGGACCCATGGCGCTGCGCATGGCCAGGACCGCTCCGCCCGAGGAGCCGCGTAGGCCGATGCGCGCCAGGTCGAAGGGATGGAGCGCCTGCACCTTGAGCCACTGCAGCGCCCACACCGCGGACTTCTCCGGGTTGTCGTGCTGCGGGCGGTAGGACTCCCAGCGCCCGCTCGCATGCCCGGGCGGGTACCAGAGGCCGCGGTTGTTGCCGATCCCCGGCGTGCCGAAGTGCACGACGGCGATCCCGGCCGCGACCAGGTCCCAGAGCGGCTTCGACTGGCCCGTGGAGGCGAGGCTGGCGAGCGGCGGCACCGAGTTGCCGCCTCCGTAGCCGGTGGCGAGCACCACCGGCCAGCCCTGCGCCGGCACGATCCCGCGCGGCAGGAACACGTTGAGCACGTGGTAGGGCGAGGCCGCGCCCTGGCTCAGCCGCTCGGGCGGCAGGTAGACGATCGGCGCCGGGTTGGAGGGCGGCAGCGGGCTCGGGAGGCCCTGGGCCGCCACGGGGGAGGCGAGGACCAGGGAAGCCAGCGCGAGGAGAGACGGAGTGCCCATGGGAATGCGGCGCTCCTGCCCCTGACCCCGGATGGAAGATCCTACCGATCCGGCCTGGGACCGGGGGGTCGGGGTGGAAAAAAGGGGGGGCTCGGGTTCGTGAGGGGGGTAGGCGGCAGCTTGTCCGGGTAGCAGGGCCGCACCGGTCGAGACACGTGGCCTGCGCGCCCGCCGGGGCCCCGCCGCTGCTCCGTGGCGCTACCGCCGGACCCGTGGCGCCGTGCAGTCGAGCTCTCGAGGCGCCACGCGGTCCGGAG
>DASVAP010000136.1:0-8946 GCA_036376275.1 Planctomycetota bacterium
TGCCGGCAGCATGGGGAGGAAGCGCCTCGAGGCCCTCCGGCGCTCCACCCGCCTCTATCCAGGAAGGAGCAGGCGACCTACCTGAGAGTCGCCGGGTGGCGCTGCACCTCCCTGGCCGCGGCTCAGTACTTCTTCGCCTCGGTGGCCCAGGTCGTAGCCGGGTAGGCGCCCAGCAGCTCGCGCTTCATCTCCGCCTTGCGGCGCGGGTCCGGCAGCAGGTCGAAGCAGCGCATCGCGAAGAAGAGCGCGCGGGCCACGGTGACGCCCTGGTCGCGGTAGAGGGTCGCGACGCGCAGGCACTCCAGGGCTCCTGCCTTGAGCTGCTCCTTGTCGTCGGCGTCGGCGCCGGTGAGGAACAGGCACTCGCCCAGGCCCGCGTGGGCCGCGGCCACGGCCGCGCGCGACGCGGCATCGTTGCCCAGCACGCCCTCGTAGGCCGAGCGGGCCTGGGCGCGCAGCTCCTTCGAGCCGCCCGGGCTGGCGGCGGCCTCGGCCAGGTAGCTGTCGGCGATGCGCACCTGCGCCAGGGCCTTGACCGAGGGGAAGGCCCCGGCCTCGCCCTGCACCTTCTCGTACTCGGCGCGCTTCGCGGACGGCTTGACCTTCGGGTCGGCCTGGGCCGTGGCCAGGCGCGCCTCGAGCTCCCAGCGCTTGGAGAGCGACTGGGCCGAGATCATCCCGCTCAGGTCGCCGAGCGTCTTCAGGGCCTGATCCGCCTGGCCCGCCTCGCGCTCGGCGGCAGCCTTCGCCAGGTAGGCGAGCGGCACGAAGCGCGTGTCGGCGAAGCTCGTGATCACGCGGTTCGCGGCGCTCTTGGCGCCCTCGAAGTCGGTCGCGGCGAGGCGCACCTCGACCGCGCGCCAGGCGGCCTGGGCCGGGGCCCACTTGAAGTCGCGCACCGTCTGGGGCTTGTCCAGCGCGGTCTGCACGAAGGCGTCGAGCGTGTCGATCGCGCTCTCGGGATCGTCCTGCAGCAGGAAGGCCTCGGCCTCGCCGAGCTGGGGCGGCGTCTTGTCGTACTCGACCGCCTCGACCGAGTCGGCGGGAACGGTGCGGTCGTCCTTGCCCTGCTTGTAGGCGACGTCCTTCAGGCCCTCGGAGACGACCTGCACGTTCTCGATCGCCTTGCCGTCCGTCAGCCGGATGCGGTCCGCGGCGAGGGCGGAGCCGACGAGGAGCGTGGCGGTGGGCAGCAGCAGGAGTCGCGGGGTCATCGGGTGGCTCGGCCGGGCAGGGAGTGGGCGATAGCGACGCCCCGGGGCGCGGTTACGGGGCCCGGGGCGCCCCGAAAGGGCCGAAGAGGATAGGGGCCGCTTTTCGGGCCTGTCAACGCGGGGCCGCGGAGCGCGGTTCGGACCGGGCGGGTCGACCGCCAGGAGCCTGTCCCGGAATCCTCGCGCCGGATCACGGGCGGGCTCGCGCCCGCCCGTGGAACCGGCGCGGTCACGCTGACGGCGAAATCAGTAGGCGATCTTGGATCGCCTAGGCCAGCATCGCCGCGCGCAGCGCACGCGCCCGCTCGGCGCCGCGCAGCTCCTCCACCAGCGCCAGCGCGAAGTCGAGGGCCGTCCCGACCCCCTGGCTCGTCACGACCGGCCCGGAGCGCACCACGCGGGGCTGCGCGAGCACGCTGGCGCCGGCGAGCTGGGCGCGCACGGAGGGATGGGAGGTCGCCTCGCGCCCCTCCAGGATCCCGGCCGCGGCGAGCACGGTCGGCGCCGCGCAGATCGCCGCCACCGTCCGCCCGGTCGACTCGAGCGCGCGCACCAGGGCGAGCACGCGCGGGTCCGCGCGCAGGTTCGTCGTGCCCGGCATGCCACCCGGCAGCACGAGCATCGCGAGCTCGGCCGGGTCGACCTCGGCCAGCGTGCAGTCGGTGGCCAGCTCGATCCCGTGCGCGCCGCGCACCGGCCCGGGCGCGAGCCCGGCCACGCGCACCTCGATCTCGGCCCGGCGCAGGACGTCGACGATCGTGACCGCCTCGATCTCCTCGAAGCCGGGCGCGAGGGGAACCAGGACGATCCCGCGCGGCGGGGCCGAGCTGGGCTGAGGTGGGCTCGGCTGGGGCGTGCGCGTCATGCTCCGGTGACTCCGAGGTGACTCCGACCGGGGTGACTCCGGCCGGCGGTCGTGCCGGCAGGTTAGCACGCAGGTCGCGCTCCAGCGCGGCGCGCATTCGGCCGATGCTGGCCCGCGTGGCACGCTCCCCGGCCCGGCCTTCCCCGCGCGAGGCTCGCGCGGTCGAGCTCGGCCGGCGCGCGCTCGCCCTGCGGCGCGCGGGCCAGGCGGCCGACGCGGCGGCGCTGCTGCGCCAGGCGGTCGCCCTCGCGCCGCGCCACGCCGGCCTGGCCGGGAACCTCGGCAACGCGCTGCTCGCGAGCGGTGCGCAGGCGGAGGCGCTGCGCGTCCTGGCGCGCGCCGCCGCGCTCGAGCCGGGCTCCGGCGCGCTGGCCTACAACCTCGGCACGGCCCAGCTCGCGGCCGGGGCGCTCGCCTCCGCGCGCGCGACGCTGGAGCGCGCCTTGGCCCTGGGCGGAGTCGAGACCGCGACGCGCGTCAACCTCGGACGCCTGGCGGAGATCGAGGGCCGGCGCGAGGCGGCCGCCGAGCAGTGGCAGCACGCCGCCGAGCTCGCGCCCGGGCTCGCGCGCCCGCACTACCTGCTGGCGCGCATCGGGCGCCTGGCGGATCGCCGGCCCCTGGAACGCCTGGCGGCGGCCTCCGACACGCCGCCCGAGGCGCGCGTCGAGGCCTGCTTCGGGCTCGGGTACGCGCTCGAGCGCGCCGGCGACTGCGCCCAGGCCTTCACGTGGTTCGAGCGCGGCAACGCCCTGCAGCGCGCGCGCCTGCCGGCCTTCGACGCGGCCGCCCACGAGGCCGAGGTGGCGCGCCTGGCGCACGTGCTCGACGCCGACCTCTTCCGCGCGCAGCCCGGCGCGCACGCCAGCGCGGCGCCGCTCTTCCTGGTGGGCCTGCCGCGCTCCGGCACGACCCTGGCCGAGTCGATCCTGGCGGCCCATCCCGCGGTGGCCGCGCGCGGCGAGCGACGCGAGCTGGAGCTCCTGGCCCGCGAGCTCGGCCTGCGCGAGGCGCCCGAGCGCGCCGCGACCCTGACGGTCGCGCAGCGCCACGCCGCGGCCGAGCGCTACCTCGCGGCCCTCGCACTGCCCCCCGGAGCCCTGCGCGCGACCGACAAGCTGCCCGGCAACTACGTGCACCTGGGGCTGGCGGCGCTGCTCTTCGCCGGCGCGCGCGTGGTCCACTGCCGGCGCGACCCGCTCGACACGGCCCTCTCGCTCTTCACCACGCTGTTCGAGGGCGAGGCCCTGGCCTACAGCTACGACCTCGCGACGATCGCGCGCGTCCTGCGGGCCGAGCGGCGCCTGATGGCGCACTGGCGCGCGCACCTCCCGCTCCCGGTCCACACGCTCGACTACGAGGCCCTGGTGGCCGAGGTCGAGGCCGGCTCGCGCGCGCTGGTGGACTTCGCCGGCTTGCCCTGGGACCCCGCGTGCCTGGCGCGGCCGGCCGCGGGCGCGGTCTTCACGGCCAGCGCCTGGCGCGTGCGCGAGCCGGTCGACGCGCGCTCGGTCGGACGCTGGCGGCGGTTCGAGCGCGAGCTGGAGCCGCTGCGGGCGCTGCTGTCCGAGGCGTAGTCGCCGGCGCGCTCGAGCGCGACCAGCGCCTTGCGGGTCAGGCCGGTCAGGGCCAGCGCGCGCGCCTCCTCCAGGCTGGCCCACAGCTCCGCCGGCCGCGCGCGCGCGGCGCGGCCCGGAACGAGCTCGGCCCGGATGCGGTGGTGCGTGATCGCATGGGCCAGCTCGGCCAGCGCCTCGCCCGGCGCGCGCGCGAGCCCGGGCCGGTGCTCGGCCGGCCACAGGCGCGGCGCACCGGCGGCGACGAGCTCGCGCGTGGGCAGCTCGAAGAGGCCGGCCATGCGGCCCACCTCCGGCCGGCGCACGAGCAGGAGCCGTCCGCGCGCGCGCACCACCAGCATCTCGAGCCGCACGGCGAGCGGCGTGCGGCGCGTGCGCGGGCGCGGCAGCTCGTCCACCCGTCCGGCGGCGCGCGCGCGGCAAGCGCGGCGCAGCGGGCACTCCGCGCAGCGCGGCGCGCGCGCGGTGCAGACACGCGCACCGAGCTCCATCAGCGCCTGGTTCCATTCACCCGGGTCCGCCTCACCGTCCTCGGGCGGGACCAGCGCGCGCGCCAGCTCCCAGCAGGCCGCGGTGAGCGCGCGCGAGCCCTGCGGCGCCTCCAGCGCGTGGAGGCGCGCCAGGACGCGCTGCACGTTGCCGTCGACCAGCGCCTCGGCGCGTCCGAAGGCGATCGAGAGGACCGCGCCCGCCGTGTAGGGCCCGATCCCGGGCAGCGCGAGCCAGCCGGCGCGCGTCGCGGGGAAGCGCCCGCCGAGCTCCCCCACCACCACGCGCGCCGCCGCGCCGAGGGCG
This sequence comes from Planctomycetota bacterium, assembly GCA_036376275.1. GTDB lineage: Bacteria > Planctomycetota > UBA1135 > UBA1135 > JABFRZ01. The sequence goes on from DASVAP010000136.1 coordinate 4,452, forward strand.
CGGGCGCGCGCGTAGTAGCCGAGGCCGCTCCACAGCGCGAGCAGCTCGGCCTCCCCGGCCGCCGCCAGGGCCTGCACGTCCGGCAGGCGCGCCAGGAAGCGCTCGTAGTACGGGATCACCGTCTCGACGCGCGTCTGCTGCAGCATCGCCTCGCTGATCCAGATCGCGTAGGGATCGCGCGTGCGCCGCCAGGGGAGGTCGCGACGCTCCGCGCGGAACCAGGCCAGGAGCGGACGCAGCAAGGGACGCCGCAGCGCGGGCCGCGCGCGCGGACCGGGCAAGGCGACTCGCGCGCTCGTTCCCACGTCCGGTGAGCATGGCCGAGGCGCGCGCGGCAGCCCACGGGAATCCGCCCTCCGCGGAGGGCCACCGGAAAGGAATGCGCGCCCCGGGCCGGCGCGCTGCGCCGCGCCCGGGTCCGCTGCCGATCGGATAGAATCGCCCACCCGCTCCCTCCGGGCGCCCGCGGACCGCACGGCGGCCCGGAGGGGCCCACGTGCCCATGACCGCCCTCCACCCGCCGCATCGCCGCACCGTGCTGCGCGGCCTGGGCGTGACCCTCGCCCTGCCCTGGCTCGAGTCGCTGCTGCCGCGGCGGCGCGTCGAGCCCTCGCCGCGGCGCCTGGCGGTGATCGCCGTGCCCTTCGGGATGGTCGAGGAGTGGTTCCACCCGGCGACGGCCGGGCGCGACTACGTGGCCGGGCCCTCGCTCGCGCCCCTGGACGCGCTGCGCGCGCGCTTCACGGTCTTCTCGAACCTCGACCACGGCGTGCGCGGCGGCCACGCGGCCACGCACACCTTCCTGAGCGGCGTCAAGGTCGCCGAGCGCAGCACGAACCCGGAGGGCAACCTCACGCTCGACCAGCTCGTGGCCGAGCGCTTCGGGCCGAGCACGCGCTTCCCGTCGCTCGTCCTGTGGGAGGGCGACCTCAGCTACACGCGCAGCGGCGTGCGCGCCCCGGCCATCCCCACGCCGGTCGAGGCCTTCCGTCAGCTCTTCGTGGACGAGAGCGCCGACGAGAAGCGCTTCCTGCAGGGCGCGCTCGACTCCAGCACCAGCATCCTCGACGCCGTGCGCGCCGAGGCGCGCGCGCTCGAGCCGGCCCTCGGCCGCAGCGACCGCGAGAAGCTCGAGGAGTACTTCACCTCGATCCGCGAGACCGAGCAGCGCCTGGCGGCCTCGCGCCAGTGGCTGCACCGCCCGCGCCCGGAGCCCGAGGCCCCGGCGGCCGAGCGCGTCGCCGCCTGCGCGGAGAAGACCTACGGCGCCGAGCTCCTGGCCGGCTGGCTCGACCTCGTGTACCTGGCGCTCGTCTCGGACTCGACGCGCTCGCTGGTGCTCTCGGTGCCGAGCGTCAACTGGGGCCTGGAGGGCGTCACCGAGGGCTACCACCCGATGACGCACCACGGACAGCGCGAGGAGCGCCTGGGCCAGCTGCGCATCGTCGAGCCCTTCGTCACCGCGCAGCTCGCGCGCTTCCTCGCACGTCTCGAGGAGGTGCGCCAGCCGGACGGGGCCTCGCTGCTCGACTCGACCCAGGTCCTGTTCGGCTCCGGGATGGGCAACGGCAACAGCCACACGAACTCCAACCTGCCGCTCGTCCTGGCCGGCGGGCGCTTCCGCCACGGCCAGCACCTCGACCTCGCGAGTCGCGAGCCGCTCTGCAACCTGTTCCTCAGCATGCTCCACGAGCTCGGGATCGAGCACGAGCGCTTCAACCGGAGCACGGGCACGCTGTCCGGCCTCGAGTTCGGACGCGGATGAGCGCGGCGGGCCTCGGGGGGCTCCTGCTCGCGCTCGCGGCCGCGACGCCGCGCGTGGCGCAGGAGGAGGCGCAGGCGGAGCCCGCGGCGGCGCTGGCCGCCTCGGCGCGCACGCTGTTCGAGGCGAGCTGCATCCGCTGCCACGGTCCAGAGAAGGCCAAGGCGCGCCTGCGGCTGGACCGGCTCGTCTGGGATCCGGAGGACGAGGAGACGCTGGAGACCTGGCAGGCCGTGCTCGACCGCCTCCAGGCCGGCGAGATGCCGCCCGAGGACGAGCCGCGCCCCGACCCGGCGGCCGTGGCGCACCTGGAGCGGGACCTCGGCGCCGCCTTCGCCGCGCTCGCGGGCGAGGGGCCGCGCGTGCTGCGCCGCCTGAACCGCACGCAGTACCGCAACACGCTGCGCGACCTCCTGGCGATCGATGTGCGCCTCGAGGATCCGACCAGCTCCTTCCCCCCCGACGGCGCGATCGACGGCTTCGACGGGCTGGCCGAGGGGCTGGTCATGTCGGACTTCCTGCTGAGCCAGCACCTGCTGGCGGCGCGGCGCGCGCTCGACATGGCGCTCTTCCCCGGCCCGCGGCCGGAGCCACGCACCTACGCGCTCTACGACGCCGAGAGCGTGCGCGAGGGGAACTTCACCGTCTCGGACGGACGCCTGCGCGGGCACTGGAACCTGGAGAGCCCGCGCCCGGAGGACGGACCGGTGTGCCTGTTCCTCAACGACGAGCGCGCCATCGGCGAGACCCTCGGCCAGACGCTGACCACCTCGCGCGGTGGGGCACCGTTCCCCGGCTGGTACGACTTCCGCTTCGAGGTGGAGTCGAAGGGCCGCGGGAACCTGCCGCCCAAGCTGCTGCGCCCGCTGAAGCCCGAGTGGCAGCAGGTGCACCCAGAGGACCTGCACCGGCTCGAGCTCTACTTCTCTGCTCCTGCGGGGACCTCGCCCGTCACGGGCCGGCGGCGGATCCTGGCCGAGGCCCTGGACCTCGCCGACGACGAGCGCGTCGTGATCGAGCGCCGCTACTGGCTGCCGCGCGGCTGGCGCCTCGAGCTCGCCTTCGGCAACGCCTACGCGGGTCACCTCGACTACTACGTGGCCGCCCTGGGCGGCGAGGAGGACGCGCTCAAGCTGCGCCAGCTCACGCGCGCCGAGCGCTCGGCGCGCATGATCGAGATCACCTACCCCTGGATCCTGCGCACCGACGCGCCGCGCATCCTGGTGCACGCCGCCAGCGAGAGCGGGCCGCACTACCCGAGCTGGCCGCCGCCGAGCCACGTGGCGGTGCTGGGTGACCCGGCCGCGCCGGTGGCGGAGCGCCTGACGGCCTTCGCGACGCGCGCCTTCCGCCGTCCGGTGACGCCCGCGGAGCTCGGCCCGCACCTGCGTCTGGCCGAGGAGAGCCCCGAGGGCCTGCGCACCGCGCTGGAGGCGCTCCTGTGCGCGCCGCGCTTCCTCTACTTCATCGAGGGCACGGGCGCGCTCGACGACTGGGCCCTGGCTTCGCGCCTCTCCTACTTCCTGTGGAGCACCCTGCCGGACGCCGAGCTCCTGGCGCTGGCCGCCGAGGGGCGCCTGGGCGAGCCGGCGGTGCTGCGCGCGCAGGCCGAGCGCCTGCTGGCCGACCCGCGCTCGGAGGAGTTCGTGGCGCAGTTCACCTGGAGCTGGCTCGGGCTCCAGAACATGCTCGACATGGCGCCGGACCCGATGCGCTTCCCCGAGTTCCACGCGGGGCAGGTGGGCACGGCGGCGGTGACCGAGTCGCGCCTCTTCTTCCGCGCGCTCCTGGACGAGAACCGGCCGCTGAGCGAGTTCCTCGGCGCCGACCACACCTTCGTGAACGCCGCCCTGGCACGCCTGTACGGGATCGAGGGCGTGCACACGACGGCGCGCTTCGAGCGCGTCGCGCTGCCGTCCGAGCTCGGTCGCGGGGGCCTGCTGGGCCAGGCGGCGGTGCTGACCGCCTCGGCCAACGGAGTCGACACCTCGCCCATCGTGCGCGGCGTGTGGGTGCTCGAGCGCCTGCTCGGCGCGCCGCCGGATCCGCCTCCGCCGGACATCCCGATCCCCGAGCCCGACACGCGCGGCGCGAAGTCGATCCGCGAGATCTTCGAGCAGCACCGCTCGATCGAGTCCTGCAACGAGTGCCACCGCAGCATCGATCCGCTGGGCTTCGCGCTCGAGTCCTTCGACGCCATCGGGCGCTGGCGCACGGCCTACGAGTCGGGTGTGACGATCGATCCGTCGGGCCAGATGCCCAACGGGACGACCTTCACGGACGTCGCGGGCCTGAAGGGTGCGATGCTCGAGGATCTGAAGCCCTTCGCGCGCAACCTCGCAGGGCGGCTGGCGGCCTATGCCGCCGGGCGCGAGCTGCGTCCGGGGGACCGGCCGGAGCTCGATCGGCTGGTGGCCGAGGCGCTCGCGCCGGGGGCGGGGCTGCGCGATCTCGTGCTGGGGATCGTGGGGAGCAGGCTGTTCCGCGAGCGGTAGCGGCGGCGGTCGGGGCGCGGAGGAGGGAAGGGGCTCGGGCGCGGGGCTGGCGGGGTGCTGTGGATGGGGCGAGTCCTGGGTTCCGGTCGCCTTCGAGATGCCGGAGGAGGCGACTGCGCGCGCGTGGGGGCCTCGCCGATGCTGCGCGCCCGTCGGGGCCCCGCCGCTGCTCCGTGGCGCTTGCGCCGGACCCGTGGCGCCGTGCAGTCGAGCTCTCGAGGCTCCACGCGGTCCGGAG
>DASVAP010000204.1:0-33693 GCA_036376275.1 Planctomycetota bacterium
TCGAGCTGCTGCGCGCGCTCGGGGACGGGCTCGCCGGCCTCGAGCCCGAGCGCCGGCGTGCCGTGCTCCTGCGCATCGAGGAGGGCCGGTCCTTCGTCGAGATCGGCGCGGCCCTCGACCGGACCGAGGAGGCCGCGCGCAAGCTCTACCACCGCGCCCTGGTCGACCTCGGGCAGTACCTGGCGCTGCGCAAGCTCGGGCCCGAGGCCCGCTCGGCAGGATGAGCGCGCCGACCGGCTCGGCCGAGTCGGACAGCGCCGTGCGGCTGTTCCTGGAGTGGGTCGAGGAGCACGGCGCGGCTCGCGGCCCGGCCTTCGAGGCGCTGTGCGCGAGCCACCCCGAGAAGCGCGCGCGGCTGGAGGAGATCGGGAACCTGCACGAGCACGCGCGCGCGCTGCTCGAGGATCCGGCCGAGCCCGTGCCCGACGACGAGGCGGCCGCGGCCCTGGCGGGAACGCGCTACGAGCCGCGCGGGATCCTGGCGCGTGGCGGGATGGGCACGATCGTCGAGGCCCACGATCCGCACCTGCACCGCACGATCGCGGTCAAGGTGCTGCGCCCGCGCGTGGAGGAGCGCTCGTGCGAGGAGCTCGAGCGCCACCGCAGCCGGCTCGCGGCCGAGGCCCAGCTCCTGGCCCAGCTCGACCACCCCGGCATCGTGCCGCTCTACGAGTCCGGCGCGAACGCGGACGGCGACCCTTACTTCACGATGAAGCGCGTCGACGGCGTGGACTTCCTGGCCGTCATCCGGGCCCACCGCGCCGGCGAGGGTGCCTGGCGCCTGCCGCGCGCGATCGGGATCCTGCGCGCCGTGGCCGAGGCCGTGGGCTATGCCCACGGCAAGGGCGTGATCCACCGCGACCTCAAGCCCGCCAACGTGATGGTCGGGACCTTCGGCGAGGTCTTCGTGATGGACTGGGGGCTCGCCAAGGTCGTCGGGCGCGAAGCGCCGGCCGGTGCGCCGCACCCCGCGGTCCAGACCGGTCGCACGCGCACGCCGACCACGGAGACCGAGCACGGCACGGTGCTCGGGACGCTGGAGTACATGGCCCCCGAGCAGGCGGCCGGCGAGCTCGAGGCGCTCGACGCGCGCACCGATGTCTACGCGATCGGGGCCATGCTCTACCACGTCCTGGCCGGGCGTCCGCCGCACGCGGCCGTGGCGCGCTCCAAGGACCTGCGGCCCGGCGTGGCCGAGCGCCTCGCACGCATCGCGCCCGGGGCGCCCGAGGAGCTGGCGGCGATCTGCGAGAAGGCCATGGCCTACCGCGCGGAGGCGCGCTACCCGAGCGCGCTCGAGCTGGCGCGCGAGCTCGAGGCCTGGCTCGAGGGCCGCGTCGTGCGCGCCCACCGCACCGGTGCGTGGGTCGAGCTCGAGAAGTGGGTCGGCCGCAACCGTGGCGCGGCCGCGGCGGCGGCCCTGCTGCTGCTCGGTCTGGGCGCCACGGCCGCGGTGCAGTCGGTCCTGCGCGGCGAGCTCGCGCAGCAGGCCGACGCGCTGCGCCGCGAGGACACGCTCAACCGCGTCGCGCTGGCCAGCGCGGCCCTGGGCAGCGGCGACCTGGCCCACGTGCGCGAGCTCCTGGAGGGCTGCCCCGGGGACCTGCGCGGCTGGGAGTGGCACTACCTGGCGCGTGCCGCCGACACCAGCGCGCGCACCTTCGCGGTCCAGGACCTGGAGCTGAACGACGTGCGCTTCCTCGGCCCGAACCTCCTCCTGGTGGCGGGCACGGGCGCGCCGACCCGCGTCGAGCTGCGCGAGACCGCCGACGGCCGGCTCAGGCGCACGCTCCCGCTGCCGGCGGGCCACGCGATCAACAGCGTCGCGCTCTCGGCCGACGGCGCGCGCCTGGCGGCCTTCGGGTACCTGGGCGAGCTCACCCTGTGGGACACGCAGGACTGGCAGGAGCTCGGCCGGCTGCCCGTGGCCCTGCACGGCTGGCAGGGAGTCGCCTTCGCGCCGGCGGGCCGGCGCCTGGCGGCCTTCGGGACCGAAGGCGTCGAGCTGTGGGACGCGGACACGCGTGCGCGCCTCGCCGTGCTCTCGGCCGGCCAGGAGGACATCGCCGACGTCGCCTGGACGCCCGACGGCGCGCGCCTGGCGGCCTCCGCCTGGGATGGGAGCCTGAGCCTGTGGGACGTCGAGGCCGCGCGCCTGATCGAGGTCCTGCGCGTGAGCGAGGCGCGCCTGCAGCGCCTGGCATGGAGCCCGGACGGACGCTGGCTGGCCGCCGGCGACTGGGACTCGCGCGTGCACGTGTGGGACGCGCGCACGCTGCAGCGCGTGCACCTCTCGGACCGGATGGGAGGGTACGTCCTGGCGCTCGACTGGAGCCCGGACTCGACGCTCCTCGCCGTCGGTGGCCATGGGATCGTGATCGAGCTCCTCCAGGCCGGCACCTGGGAGCGGATCGGCCGGCTGGTGGGGCATACGGCCAGCGTGCGTGCGCTCGACTTCGCCCCGGACGGACGCACCCTGGCCAGCGCCTCGGCGCTGGGGAACGTGCGCCTCTGGGACCTGACCCAGGCGGACTGGCGCAGCGAGCACCGCTCGGGCTCGCAGCAGACACCGGCCGGCGTCGCCTTCTCGCCGGACGGCGCCGAGGTCGCCGTCGGCTGGAGCGAAGGCGAGCTCGAGATCTGGGACGCGCGCGCGCGCGCCCTGGCGCGGCGCAGCGGCCTGCCGGGAAGGATCCGCCACCTGGACTGGGCACACGGGGCTCCGCGCCTGGCGGCGACCGGCTGGGATCGGGACATCCTCGTGCTCGATGCCTCGCTCGCCGGCACGCCCCTGCGCCTGGAGGTCGAGGCGCCGACCGAGGCGCACTTCGACCCGAGCGGGACGCTGCTGGCGGCCACCGCGCAGGACGGGCTCGTGCGCATGTGGGACCTCCAGAGCGGGAACCTGGTGTGGGCCGAGGGCACGCCGCCCGCGCGCTCGGACTGGCCCGGCGACCTGTTCGGCGCGAGCTGGTCCCCGACGGGCGATGAGCTCGTCACGTGCTCCCAGGACGGCCGCATCCAGGTGCGCGACGCCTTCACCGGGCGCCTGCGGCGCGAGACGGTCCGGCCGCGGATGCTCTTCGCCCAGTTCTGCGAGGAGGGCGTGCACGTCCTGACCTGGGCCTATGTCGCCAACCAGGGCATGGAGCTGCTCGACGCGGCGACCCTCGCGCCGCTCTGGCAGAGCCCGCGCACGAACCACCGCTGGCCCGTGCTCGCCCCGGACTGCACGCGGGTCTTCAGCGCGAACTGGCAGGGCACGCTCGGCGTGTGGGACGCGCGCAGCGGCCGGCCCGTGGCCGAGATCGACGCCCTGCCGCCGGGGAATCCGCGTCTCGGGGTCTCCCCGGACGGAGGGTGCGTGGTGCTGGCGGTGGGGGGGCGGCTGAGCTTCCTGGACGCGCGCGTGAGGCCCTGAGCCCAGCGCGGGGCCCCGGGGAGCGCAGCGGGAAACCGCGCCGCGCGCGGCCCCTCACCACAGGCTCGGCCAGCGCAGGCCGATGCTGCCGCCGAGGAAGTACTCCTTGCGGTCGCCGATGTCGCCCGGGCTGGCGGCCTGCTGGGCCACGACGAGGCCGAAGACCCAGCGCTTCCAGGGCCAGTCGAGGGTCAGGTGCAGGTTCTCGCCGTCGTAGATGTGCGTGACCAGGAGGCGCCGGTCGAAGAGCTCGTAATGCAGGCCGGCCAGCGGCTCCCAGTCGTCCTCGGAGTCACGGAAGGCCGCGCCGGCGTAGGGCGCGATCGGCAGGTCGAGCCAGGGCTCGAGGCTCTTCGAGAGCGTGCCGTAGTAGGCCTGGCCGCGATCGGTGCCGATGCGGTCCGAGCTGGTGCCGAGGATCAGCGCCGGGCGCGTGCGCGTCTCGGTCAGCGCCGTCCAGTTGCCGATCGGGCCCCAGTCGTCGTCCAGCGGGTTGAGCTCCAGGCCGGCCTGGAAGGTGCTGGTGAAGCGGTAGCTCAGGGTCCAGCGCTGGCGCGCGCGCTCCGCGTCGATGTTCGGGATCGCGCGGAAGGACGCGATCCAGCGCGTCTCCTCGGTCGATTCGCCGGTCCCACGGATCGGCAGGCCCTCGCCGGGTCACTGCGGTCAGCTCGGGACGAGGCTGGTGAACTCCGGCGGCTCGACCTCCTGGGGCGGGAGCGGCTCCTGCAGGGCGAGGAGCGCACCGAGGAGGAGCGCGGGGAGCATCTGGACGAGGCTAGGACGCGCGCAGCGCCAGTCAACCGCCTTCCGGGTCGAGGCGGCGCGCCACCAGCGCATCGGCCTCGCGCCGTGCCTCGAGCGCGAACGGGAACCGGTCCAGCGCCAGCGCGAGTTCCAGGTCGCCGGGGCTGATCCAGTCGCAGGCGGGATCGAGGGCCTGGGTGGCCGCCGGGCTCGCGCGCACGCGGTGCAGGAGCGGGGCGGGGTCCGGCTCCGCGCCGTCGAGCAGCGCCGCGAGGTGCTCGGCGCAGGCGTCGTCCTCGGGCCCGTCGGGTCCGTCCGGCGAGCCCATGGGCACGAGCGTCACGTCGCGGCCGAGGCCCGCGAGGACGCGCACGGTGGCCCGCGCCGTCACCAGGCTCGCGAGGAGCAGCGTCTCGCAGGTCGGGAGCGCGGCCAGGGCCCCCTGGACGCCGCTGGAGGAGCGCAGCACCAGGCGCCGCCCCGCGAGGTCGAGGGCCGCCATGCGCTCGGGCGAGTTGCCGTGGTCGAAGCCCGGGATGGGGCGGCCGCCGACCTCGCCGACGAGCACGAGGCCCGGGTCGACGCGCTTGCGCGCCAGACCCTCCTCGGGCGTGGCCACGAGCTCGATCGCGCGCGCGCCCGAGGCGCAGGCGTAGGCCGCGGTGGTGAAGGCGCGCAGCACGTCGATGACCACGACCGCGCCGCGCGCCCCGCGCGCGCCGTCCAGCCCGCGCACGCGCTCGACCCGCATCAGCCCAGCTTCACGGCCGTCCCGCTGGCGGTGACCATCAGCATGCCGTTGTGGGCGCCGAGGACCTCGTAGTCGAGGTCGATCCCGACCACGGCATCGGCGCCCTGCTCGGCCGCGGTCGCGGCCAGCTCGTCCAGGGCGATCTTGCGCGCGTCGCCCAGGGTGCGCTCGTAGGTGCCCGAGCGGCCCCCGACGATGTCGCGGATGCCGGCGAAGAGGTCCTTGAAGAGGTGCGCGCCGACGATCGCCTCGCCGGTGACGATGCCGTGATAGCTCCGGATGGGGCGGCCTTCGATGCTCGGGGTCGTGGTCAGGATCATGGCGGGGCTCGGTGGAGGGAGCCCACCCTACCGGAGCCGGTCCCGGGCATTCGAAGGACTTCCCCGAGCTTGCCAAGGACGCGCCCAGCGCGGACCATGCGGAGCATGGTCCCGTCGCGCCTCGTGTCGCTCCTCCAGGCGCCGCTGCTCCTCCTCGCGCTGGCCGCCGGGTGCGGCGCGCCCCGGCCCTACGGCGAGGGCGTCGCCCTGCACACGCTGTTCGAGGCCGGCGGTCGCGTGCTCGACCGCGACGACCTCGACGGGGGCGCGGCCTACGCGCTCGAGCTGGTCACGCTGGAGCGCTCCTCCGGCTGGGGCTACGAGGGCGGCTGGACGGTCGCCGCGGAGGACGCCGGCGGCGCGCGCGACCTCGAGGCCGAGTTCGACGAGCTGCACCTCGGCCTGCGGCGCACCTTCTCCGCCGACCAGACGATGCGCCCCTACTTCGGCTTCGGCGGCGCCTTCACGCGCCTGGTGCGCGAGCTCGAGTCGCCCGAGCTGACCGTCACCGAGGACGGCGGCGCCGCCTACCTGCACGCCGGCATCCTGTGGGCCGTCGGCCGCTTCCAGCTCGAGCGCGGCAACGACCTCCTGCTCGGCTTCGACCTGAAGGGCCTGGTCGGGAACGACTACGACACCCTGCAGCTCGCGCTGGTGCTCGGGGCGGGCGGCTGACCAGCGCGGGACGAGGCCTCGGCCTCGTCCACGAGGGTCAGGATCGTGCTCGGCGCGCGAGCCCTCGCGCGCCTTCCGGACTCAGGCCCACAGCACCAGGTCGCGCAGCGACCCGGCGTGCTCGCGGTCGGTGCGGGCGCGCACGCGGATGCCGTAGGAGAAGCTGCCGGAGCGTTCCATCGGGCGCACGCCCTCGAACACGTGCACGTCGTTGCCGGGGCTCGACACGAAGGCCAGCGGCACGGCCGTGCGGCCGGTGAGCTCGGCCTCGCCGGCGGCGTGGCCCAGGACGAGCTCGACGTGCACGTCGTCCGGCTTGAGCGCGCCCAGGTTCACCTCGGCGCGCACCTCGACCGGGTCGCCGACGTGCAGGCTGGAGAGCTCGCCCACGTGCACCGAGACGATGCGGATCTCGCCGAAGCCCCTGCGCACGCGCTGGTTCTCCTGCACCAGCATCTTGAGCTTCCAGCGCTTGTTGCGGCGCAGCTCGTCGAAGGCGGCCGCCAGCGGTCCGTAGGCCTTGGCGTGGTAGTCGCGCACCATGCGGTGCGTGTTGAAGCGCAGCGGGACCGAGGCGAGACAGCGCTGCACGCGCTCCAGCCAGCGCGCCGGGAGGCCCTCGGCGTCGCGCTCGAAGTAGGCCGGCACGACCTCCTCCTCCAGCGTGCTGTAGAGCGTGCTCGCGTCGAACTGGTCCAGCAGGGCCTGGTCCCGGTACTCGCCGCCGCCGATCAGCCAGCCGTTCTCGCCGTCGAAGGCCTCGGGCCACCAGCCGTCGCCGATCGAGAGGTTGAGCGTGCCGTTGGCGGCCGCCTTCATGCCCGAGGTCCCGCTGGCCTCGAGCCAGCGGATCGGCGTGTTCAGCCACACGTCGACGCCCTGCACCAGCGCGCGCGCCAGGTTGGCGTCGTAGTCCTCGAGGAAGAAGACGCGTCCCTGGAACTCCGGCCGGCGCGTCAGCTCGAAGACGCGCTTGACCAGGTCCTTGCCGAGGCCGTCGTTGGGGTGCGCCTTGCCGGCGAAGACGACGCGCACGGGCCGCGCCGGGTCGTCCAGCAGGCGCGACAGGCGCGCCGGGTCCTGGAACAGCAGCGCCGCGCGCTTGTAGGGCGCGAAGCGTCGCGCGAAGCCGATCCACAGGGCCTGCGGGTCGAGGCCCTCGAGCGCGCGCGCCAGGAGCGCCGGCGAGTCGCCGCGCACCACGGCCGCGCGCGAGAGCCGCGCGCGCATTTGCTCGATCAGGTGCCGGCGCAGCTCCTGCTTGGCCGCGCGCAGATCCAGGAGCTGGCGGTTCGTGAGCGCGCGCGCGAAGTCCTCGGTCGCGAACGTGCCCGGGCCGGCCCCGAGCGCGCGCGCGACCGCGGGCGCGGTCCAGGAGGGGAGGTGCACGCCGTTCACGATCGCGTCGATCGGCACCTCGCTCTCGAGCAGCCCCGGCCACAGCGGGCGCAGCAGCTTGCGCGAGGCGGTGCCGTGCATGTCGCTGACGCCGTTGGCGAAGGAGGCCAGGTTCAGCGCCAGGTAGGTCATGTTGAAGGCGCCCTTCTCGCCGTCCGCCTGGCCGAGCTGCATGAAGCGCTCCCAGGGCACGCCGACCCAGGTGGCCGCGTCCGAGAAGTAGCGACGCATCAGGTCCTCGCCGAAGCGGTCGTGCCCGGCCGGCACCGGAGTGTGCGTGGTGAAGATCGTGGTCGCGCGCACGAACTCGCGCGCCTCGTCGAAGGTCAGGCCCTCCTCGTGCGCGAGCTGGCCCACGCGCTCCAGCGTGAGGAAGGCCGCGTGCCCCTCGTTCATGTGGAAGACGGCCGGGCGGATCTCGAGGCGCCGCAGGAGCTTCTGCCCGCCGCGTCCGAGCACGATCTCCTGCAGCAGGCGCGTCTCCTCGTTGCCGCCGTAGAGGTTGCGCGTGATGTCGCGGTCCTCGGGGCGGTTCTCGGGCCGGTTCGCGTCGAGCAGGTAGAGGTGCACGCGCCCGACGCGCACGCGCCAGGCCTGGACCCGCAGCTGGCGGCCCGGCAGGGGCAGCTCGAGCGTCAGGGCGCCGCCGGTCTCGTCCTTGACCACCTCGAGCGGCAGGCTGCGCGGGTCGTTCTCGAGGTCGACGGCGAGCTGCTCGCCGGCCGGCCCGATGCGCTGGGTCGTGTAGCCCATGCGGTAGAAGAGGCCCACGGCGACCAGCGGCAGGCCCAGGTCGCTGGCCGACTTCAGGTGATCGCCAGCCAGGATGCCGAGTCCGCCGCTGTAGATGCGCAGCGACTCGTGGATCCCGTACTCGGCGCAGAAGTAGGCCACCGGATGCTCGGGCGTGGCCGTCGTGGCGCCCTCCGCCGGCGCCGGCCAGGCCGCGGGCTCGAAGGGTGCCGCCAGGTAGGCGTCGAAGCGCGCCAGCGTCTGCTCCAGGCGCGCGACGTAGCCCGCGTCGGCCGCGCGCGCCGCCAGGTCCTCGGGGTAGACGCGCTGCAGGAACGTCACCGGGTTGTGGCCCGAGGTCTCCCAGGAGCGCGGCGAGAGCTCGCGGAACAGCGCGCTGGCCTCGTGGTCCCAGCTCCACCACAGGTTGCGCGACAGGCGCAGGAGGCCGCGCAGCGCCTCCGGCAGCGTCGCGGCCACGTCGAAGTGGAACAGGTGCGGGCGCTTGCCCTCGGGCGCGGGCTGGACGGTCAGGGGCTGCTTGGGGCGGCGCGTCTGCAGCACGCCGGCCTCGAGGCGCTTCTGCACGCACTCGAGCGCCGTGCGGTAGGCCTGCTCGTAGCGCGGCAGGAACTTCTGCCAGGTCGAGCGCTGGGCCGTCTCGCGGCAGGTGCCGGCCAGCTCGCGCGCCGACTGGCCGCGCGCCAGCTCGCGCTCGATGTGCGCGGCCAGCGTCTCGACCACGTCCTCGTAGCGCACGTGCACGCGGTCCAGCACCGTCACGCCGTGCTGGGGGCCGAGCCCGGCGTCCTTGGCCCAGCGCCCGAAGCCGGCGTAGTCGCTGGTGATCGTGGGCACGCCCAGGGCCAGGCTCTCCTGCGGCGTGTAGCCCCAGGGCTCGTAGTAGGAAGGGAAGCAGGTGAGGTCGAAGGCCCGCAACACCGCCTGGTATGGCAGGTTCCACAGCCCGTCGCTCTCGGTGAGGTAGATGGGCACGTGGATCACGCGCACGCGTGCGTCGCCGTCGTTCCTCAGGCCCAGGCGCTCGCAGTGCGCGCGCACCGGGTCGCGCTCGGGGTCGAACAGGTTGTGGGTCGAGAGCCCCAGCGCGCCCTCGAGCTCGTCGAGCGGCTTGTCCTTGCGCTCCAGGAACTCGCTGCGCAGGCCGGAGTTGCCGGCCGGGACCAGCACGAACAGGACGATGCGCCGGCCCTTGCGCCGGTCGAGCTTGGCCAGGGCGTCGAGCAGGATGTCGATGCCCTTGTTGTGGAACTCGTAGCGCCCGGAGACGGCCAGCAGGGCCGCGTCGGTCACGTCCTCGCCGAAGAAGCGCGAGGCGGTGTGCAGCAGCATGCGGCGGGCCTCCTCGCGCGTGGTGGCGCCGGCCAGCTCGTCGATCACGGACACGTCCAGGCCGTTGGTGGTGATCGGCTCGGGCGCGCGCCCCAGGAGCAGCTTGGCCTCCTTGGCCGTGATCTCGCTGACGGTCGTGAACACGTCGGCCTCGCGCGCGGCCACGCTCTCGAGCGAGTGCTTGGCCGGCACGTTGTGCTGCTTGGCCAGGCCCTCGGGCGTCTGCTCGCCCAGGCCGTCGTCGGGCGACTGGTGGTTCGAGGACAGCGTGCGCCCCAGCATCGTGGCGTGGGTCGTGAAGACCGTGCCGATGCTGGGGACCTTCTTCTTCAGGTAGAGCAGCGCGGCCGAGGTCATCCATTCGTGCGCGTTGACCACCGCGCGCTCGTGCTCCGGCGCCAGGTACTCCTCCCACCAGCGCTCGATCACCATCCCGGCCGCGTGCCCGAACAGGAGCGGCTCGACGTAGTCCCAGCCGCCGTGGATCGAGTCGACCTTGTAGTCCTCCCACAGCTTGGTCAGGACCGCGTCCTTCTTCTCGTACAGCTTCGAGAACTCGATCAGGATCGCGCGCGGCCGCCCCGGGATGCGCCAGCGCCCGACCCGCACCGGCAGGCCCATCGCGCGGCACGACTCGCAGAAGGCCTGGAAGCCGCGCTCCTCCTCGAACTCGTGGTTCCCGTCGGAGGTCGAGAGCAGCCAGGGCCCGACCGCGACGTAGTCGTCGCCATGACGCTCGACCAGGCTGCGGGCCTTGGTCGACAGCACCGTGTGGATGCCGCCGACCTTGTTGCAGACTTCCCAGGAGACCTCGAACAGGGTGTGGGGGCTCGTCACGGAGGGGGGGGTCGTCGGGGGTGGGCCGGCCGGACCTGCCTGGATCGGCAGGATCGTCCGGAAGATGATGGGGGAATCGGGGGACGAGTCCAGCACGCTCCCGGACGCGTGGAGTTCCGGGCCAGGACTCGGGCCCGGGCCCGCGCGAGCGAACCCGGCCGGGGGTGGGGCCGCCGCGGCGCTACTTGCGCGCGCGCCGGCGCCGGGCCGGGAGGCGCTCGAGCCGCAGTGCCAGGTCGTCCAGCACGTTCATGTAGTAGAGGAACGAGTCGTGCGGCGAGTCGTAGGGCGTGAAGTACTCGTGCACGTCACCGTCCGAGTGCCACTTGGTGGCCATGTAGTAGACGTGGTCGGAGGTCGAGAGCTTGCGCCAGGCGGCCAGCAGCTCGGGGTGGCCGGCGGCGGCCGCGGCGTGGGCCTTCGGGAGCAGCTCGTAGAGGCGCGCGTGGGCGGCCTTCTGCATGTCGTTCTGCAGCCAGGCCGAGAGGTCGCGCTCCTTGTCGGCCCAGGAGAGGGTGCGCGGGACGTCCAGCTCGGCCACGGGCTCGTTCCCCTCGGCGACCTCGGCCGGAGTGGCGAAGGTGAAGCGCTCGTCGGCCAGCACGTGGCGCGGAAGGTGCGCCATGAAGTCGAGGATGCCCGTGTCCTTGTTCTGGTGCTCGCCGAAGGTCTCGTAGTCCATGAACAGGCCCACGAAGACGTCCTCCGGGGCCGCGCGGTGCAGCCACTCGGCGTAGCGGTCCGCCATCAGCGGGTACTCGGGCCACTGGCGGTTCGAGAAGCGGAAGGCGATGTCGTCGGAGAACAGGTAGTCGCGCAGGAGCAGCTTCAGGCGCCGGCAGCCCTGCGGGCGGTACACGCGGCGCGGGCTGCGCCACTCGAGCAGCGCGTCCACGCCCTCGCCGAGCTGGCAGGCGAAGCCCAGCTCCTCGATCTGGCGCGCGATCGTGTTGTCGAGGATCAGCTCGGTGTTGCGGAAGGTGCGCGGCGCGAGGCCGAACAGGTCCTTGAGGCGCGCGCGCTGCAGCTCGACCTGGGCCGCGAACTCGGCGCGGGCCTCGGCCGTGCCGCCGACCGAGGCCAGCGAGTGGAAGGCCGTCTCGCACACGAACTCGACCGCGCCGGTGCGCGCGAGGGCCACGAAGCTGTCGAGCGCGGCCGGGGCCCAGCGCTCGAGCTGCTCCAGCAGCGTGCCGGTGATGGCGAAGGCGCAGCGGAAGCGCCCGCCCGTGTCCTCGATCGCCTCGGCGATCACCGCGTTCATCGGCAGGTAGCAGCGCTCGGCCACGCGCTCGACGATCAGGCGGTTGAGCCCGTCGTCGAAGTAGGGACGCGGCGGCTCCTGGCCCACGTCGGCCAGCTTGAAGCGCTCGATGCGGTTCGGCTGGTGGACCTGGAAGTAGAAGACGACCGCGGTCATGCCGGGACCTGGGCGACCTCGGCGTAGATCCCGCGCAGGAGGCGGGCCGGGCGATCCCAGCGCAGGCCGGCGACCTCGCGCAGGCCGGCCGAGGAGAGCTCGGCCGCCAGGGCCGGACGCACGAGCAGGGACTCCATGCGCTCGGCCAGGTCGGCCTCGTCGCCGGGCTCGAAGAGCAGCACGCTGCGCACGACCTCGGCCACGCCGGCCCCCTTGGGCACGATCGTGGGCACGCCCAGCGAGAGCGCCTCGAGCGCGCTGATGCCGAAGGGTTCGCTGTGCGAGGAGAGCACGTACACGTCGGCCGCACCATAGGTCGCGGCCAGCTCCTCGGGCCCGACGAAGCCGGTGAAGCGCACGCGCGCGCGGATCCCGAGCTCGCGCGCCAGGGCCTCGAGCTCCGGGTAGAGCTCGCCCTCGCCGGCCAGCACGAAGCGCGCCTCGGGCCGTCGCTCGGCCACGCGCGCCGCGGCGCGCAGGAACACGTCCGGGCCCTTCTGCTCGCTCAGGCGCCCGAGGTACAGGACCGTGCGCGTCGCGCGCGCGCGACGCGCGGCGGGCGTCCCGACCGGCTCGAGCGCGTCGTGCAGCACGCGCAGCTTCGCGTACTCGAGCGCGTAGTTCGCGCGCAGCGTGCGCGCCGAGGCCTCGGAGACGCACAGCACGCGCTCGGCCGCGTCGATCGCGGCCTGCTCGATGGCGCGCGCCTCGCGTGCGCCGTGCGCGCCGCGGCGCTCGGCCTCGCAGGAGTGGAAGTGCGCGACCAGCGGCTTCCCGCTGCGCTCCCGCAGCAGCATCCCGGCCGGCATCGTCATCCAGTCGTGCGCGTGGATCACGTCGAAGGGCTCGGCCTGCGTCAGGGCCAGGACCGCGCGCGCGTAGCGCTCGACCTCGGCCAGGAGCGTCTTGCCGTAGGGCGGCACGGGCACGAGCGGCAGGGTCAGCGGCGCGCGAGCCATGGCCGTGCGCGCCGTCGCGTGCGGCGCGGCGAGCGGAGCGGTGGCCGGCGGCGGGCTCGCGCGCCGGCGCGGAGCCGCCGCGAGGCGCGTGAAGAGCTTGTGCACGGCCGTGGCGTAGTCGCTCGGACCGAGGTAGGGCCGCAGCGGGCTGTCGATCGTCAGGAGGCGCAGCGCCTCGTCCGGCGAGGGCAGCGTGCCCGGCTCGGGCTCGCGCGCGGGCGGCCCGGCGGCGCGCGGCGGCGCTGGGGGCGCGGGCGGGCCGGGCTCCTCCGCGGCGCGCGGCGCGGCCGGGAGCTCGAGCGGATCGGTGCCGAGCACGCGCACGCGGCCCGGCGCCTCGTCGCCGCGCAGGCGCGGCAGCACGAACAGCACCTCGGTGCGCAGCGCGCCCTCCGCACGCGTGAGGGCCTGCGCCAGTCCGCGGCAGGCCGTCCCGACCCCGCCCGAGAGTCGCGGCGAGAAATCCCAGCCGAGCATCAGGACGCGCATCACTCGCTCAGTGTGCGGATTCGGCACGCCGACTGCCACGCTGGAACGATGGCGGTCCCGGGGATGACACGGCATCCTAGGGGGCATGGCGTTGCCGGCGGAGTTGCGGGAGACCCTGACGTTCATCCTGGCGGGCGGGCAAGGGGAGCGGCTGATGCCGCTGACGGCCAAGCGCGCCAAGCCGGCCGTGCCCTTCGGGGGCGCCTACCGGATCATCGACTTCACGCTGTCGAACTGCATCCACTCGGGGCTGCGGCGCATCCACGTGCTGACCCAGTACCAGGCGCGCTCGCTGGAGGAGCACATCCGCTTCGGCTGGAACTTCCTGCCGCGCCGGCTCTCGCAGTTCATCAGCGTGCGGCCGCCGCACCACCTGAAGACCGGCCTGTGGTACCAGGGCACGGCCGACGCGATCTACCAGAACCTCGACACGCTCGAGGACGAGATGCCGCGCCACGTGATGGTCCTGTCGGGCGACCACATCTACAAGATGGACTACGGGCGGATGCTCGAGCAGCACCTCGAGACCAAGGCCGCCCTCACGATCGGTGCCGTCAAGGTGCCGCAGTCCGAGGCGCGCCGCTTCGGGATCTTCGAGGTCGACGAGCGCGACCGCGTGATCTCCTTCGCCGAGAAGCCCCGGGTCGGCAAGGAGATCCCCGGCCAGCCGGGCTTCTGCCTGGGCTCGATGGGGATCTACATCTTCGACGCGGCCGAGCTGATCCAGCGCCTGCGGGCCGACGCCGAGCGCGGCGCCGAGTCGAGCCACGACTTCGGCAAGGACGTGATCCCGGCCATGATCCGCGAGGCCACGGTGCAGGCCCACCGCTTCCAGGACATGCAGTTCCCGGAGCTGGAGCCCTACTGGCGCGACGTGGGCACGCTGGAGGCCTACTTCGACGCGAACATGGACCTGTGCAGCGTCCAGCCGCAGTTCAACCTCTACGACCTGGACTGGCCGATCTACACGCTCTGGCACAACGACCCGCCGGCCAAGACGATCTTCGACGAGTACGACGGGCGGAAATCGGAGGTCGTCGACTCGCTCCTGTGTCCCGGCGTGGTCGTCTCGGGCGCCAAGGTGCGCCGCTCGATCCTCTCGAACCGCGTGCGCGTCGAGGAGAAGGCCCTGGTGGAGGACTCGATCCTCTTCGCCGGCGTCACCCTCGGGCGCGATGCGCGCGTGCGCCGCGCGATCGTCGACAAGTGGATCCAGATCCCGCCCGGGGCGCGCATCGGCTTCGACCCCGAGGAGGACCGCCGCCGCTTCACGGTCAGCGAGTCGGGCATCGTGGTCGTGACCGGCGGCACGGCCGGCAAGAACGCGCCCGCCTGGTTGACGGTCGGCTGAGTCGCCACGCCCTGGAGGCCGCAGGCATCCCGGGCGCAAGGACGCGGGATCGGCCGGGCGCGCGTTCCTCGCGCGCCGACCCTCCGGGAGATGGGGCCCCGGTTGCAGCCTCCTGACGGAGCCCGGTCCCGCGCCGAAAGCCCGTGGATCGGCCCTGACGCGCGCGCGCGACCCGCGCTATCCTGCGCCCACCCCCGGCGCGGCGTCCCCGCCCGCGTGCCCCTGTCCCGCGCGTCCGACCACCCCATGCATCCGGGCCCCGAGTCCCCTCGTCTCCCGAGGCTGCGCAGCGCGGCGGCTCTGCTCCTCGTGGCGGGGAGCCTCGGCGCGCAGGCGGCGCGCAGCGGAGATCGCGGGCCGGTCCTGCTCGAGGGGCCGCGTCGCGTCTGGCACGCGCTCACGCTCTCCTTCGCGACCGCGGTCGACGCGCACGAGAGCTTGCACGCGCCGGGCGCGAACCCGTTCCTCGACTTCCGCCTGACGGTGACCTTCACCCACGCTGCCAGCGGCACGAGCCTGGTCGTGCCGGGCTTCTACGCCGCCGACGGGCGCGCCGCCGACACCAGCGCCGTGGCCGGCAACGTCTGGCAGGCGCGCTTCACGCCCGACCGCGCCGGCGTGTGGGAGTGGTCGGCGGCCTTCCGGCACGGCCCGGGCATCGCGCTCGACGCGCAGCTCGCCGGCAGCACGGCCGACGCGCGCGTCGACGGCCGCTTCGGCACCTTCCAGGTCGCGCCGGCCGATCCGCAGGCGCCCGGGCTCCTGGGGCTGGGCCGGCTCACGCACGCCGGCGAGCGCTACCTGCGCTTCGCCCAGGGCGGCCAGCGCTTCCTGAAGAGCGGCGCCGGCGGCCCGGAGAACCTGCTGGCCTACTTCGAGATCGACGGCACGCTGGGCGACCCGGCCAGCCTGTGCCTGGTCGCGCCGGAGAACCCCGAGCGCCTGCACCGCTTCGCGGCGCACGCCGGCGACTTCCTGGGCGACGCCGTCGGCCAGCGCCACACCTGGGGCAGCCCGGCGCGCGGCCAGAACCTGCTCGGCGCGCTCGACTACCTGGCCGGCGTCGGCGTGAACAGCTTCTTCTTCCTGCTGCACGGCTACGAGGGCGACGGCAACGACGTGTGGCCCTTCGTCGCCGCGGCGGACAAGCTCCACTTCGACGTCAGCAAGCTGGACCAGTGGGAGCGCGTCCTGGCGCACATGACGGCGCGCGGGATCGTGCCCCAGATCAGCTTCGAGGAGGACGAGAACGACCAGCTCCCCGAGGCCCAGGGCGGGCTCGGCGTCGGCCTGACGCCCACGCGGCGGCTCTACTATCGCGAGATGATCGCGCGCTTCGCGCACCACCCGGCGCTGCTGTGGGTCGTGGGCGAGGAGTCGAACTACTACGACCAGCTCGCCACGATGCAGGCCCTGGCGCTCGCCATCCGCGGCCTCGACCCCTACGACCACCCGCTCGCCTTCCACGGCAAGCACCCCTGCGTGGGCGCGGGCTGCCCGCAGGAGTACCCGATCGTCGTGGCGCAGTACCAGCCGTACTTCGCCTTCGAGGCCTTCGACTACAGCGCCTACCAGACGGTGCCGGGCGCCTTCAACAGCAGCGCCGTGTCGCTGGTCGAGGCCCAGCTCGCCGGGCGCAAGTGGGCCCACTTCGGTGACGAGCAGAGCCTGAACGCGATCCCCGCCAACCTGACCGAGAACCGCCGCCGCGCCCTGTGGGGCAACCTGATG
Source organism: Planctomycetota bacterium (assembly GCA_036376275.1). Taxonomy (GTDB): domain Bacteria; phylum Planctomycetota; class UBA1135; order UBA1135; genus JABFRZ01. Next base: position 16,185 of record DASVAP010000204.1, read on the forward strand.
GCCGGCGGCGCGGGCATCTCCTGGTACCCGGGCAACGCGATCAACGCGCAGTACACCGGCGGCGCGGCGATGTGCGACTACTACGACATCGCCATCGAGGACCTGCGCCGCATGGAGGACTACTTCCTGCAGACCGCGCACGCCGTCGGGATCTTCCACGACCAGCTGCCCTTCGCCGCGATGCTCCCCGCCAATCCCCTGGCCACGCCGAACGGGCCCCAGGACTACGTCCTGCACCGTCCCGAGCAGGGCGAGACCCGCGCGGTCTATGCCGTCTACCGCGGCACGGGCAGCGCCGCCAGCCTGGCGCTCGGCCCCGGCGCGCACACGGTGGAGTGGTTCGACCCGCGCACCGGCGCCGGCCCGCTCGCCGCGCCGCCGCTGTTCGGCCCGGGCACGCCGCTGCTCCCGCCGCCGGCCCAGGACCCGGGCCAGGACTGGCTGGCGATCGTGCGCCAGCAGTAGCGCGCGCGGCGCTTCAGGCGCCCGCCAGGAGGTCGTGGGCCCGTGCGCGCACGCGCGCGGTGCCGCGCACGGCCCCGCCCTCGACCAGCAGCGCCTCCTCGGCCAGGTTGACGGTCGGGCAGACGTGGCGCGGGACGAGCATCAGGACCTCGCCGCGCTCGGGCGCCGGGCCGGCGGTGACGCGCAGCGGCAGGTGCTCCTCGCTGGGCGCGAGCGCGACGAGCTCCGGACGCCCGACGACGAGCGCGCACGGGTCGCCGGCCTCGGCCGCCAGCGACTTCGAGCCCGCGTCGCAGGTCACGACGTCGCGCGCGGGGCGGCTGACGACGCGCGCCAGGACGACGGCCGCCGGGACCAGCCCGAGGCCGGGATTCTCCTCGGCCGAGCGCGCGTCGTGGAACACGACCGTGCCCGGCGAGACGCGGTGCACGCGCGGCCCCGCGCGGAACGGCTCGAAGGCCAGGGCGTGCAGGAAGGCGGGCGTGCCGCTGGTGACGAGCTCCGGGATCGCGGCGCCGTCGCGCTCGAGCTCGGCGACCAGCGCCAGCAGCTCGCGGTAGCAGGCGAAGCACTGCGCGCGGCGCTCCTCGAGCTCGCCGTGCAGGTGCCCCTCGTAGTGGTGCAGCCCCCGCAGGCGCGTGCCCGCCGCCCGCACCAGCGCGTGGATCGCCACGCGCTCGCCGAGCGGGATGCCCGTGCGGCGCATGCCCGGGTCGAGGTCGACGAAGATCCCGACCTCGTGCGGGATCGCCTCGACGGCGTGGGCGTCCTCGCACAGGACCGCGAGGCGTGCGCGCGGGTACGCGCGTGCCAGGCGTCCGAGCTCGCCGAGTGCCGGCCCGAGCAGCGGGTAGGCCACCAGGAGGTCGAGCGCCTCGTGCCCGCCCGCGCGCGCGGTCTCGAGCAGCACGCGCGCCTCGCGCAGCGTCGCGCACTTGAAGTGCCGGAGACCCGCGCCGAGCAGCTCCGCGAACACCTCGGGCGTCTTGGTCGTCTTCACGTGCGGCCGCCAGCGCTCCGGCGTGCCCACGTGGGCCAGCATCCGGCGCACGTTCGCGCGCACGAGGTCCAGGTGGATCACGAGGGCCGGCGAGAGGACGCGCGCCAGGTCCGCCTCCGGCAGGGCGTAGCGGGCGGGATCGAGGTCGGCCAGGGGCGCGGCGGGGGCCATCGCGGCGGTTCTACCGTTTCGCGCCGCTCCTTGCCCGGCCGGTGCGGCGGAACGGGCCCTGCCTCGGCCCAGCTGCACGAAGCCCTCGGCTCCGACGTCGCGACGGGCCTCCTCTGCGGCCTTTCGCTCCCTGCGAGTCCTCACCGACCCGATGAATGGTCAGCTCCGGTCCTCTCGGTCGCGAACGACCTGCGCTGCGCGGGCTGGCCCTGCATCGGAGGCCATTCGCGACGTCTCGCTCGAGGCCTTACATGAATCAGCTGGGCTCAGACCTGGACCGAGACCCGCAGGAACGTCGCCGGGATCGAGGTCGCGCCCTTGTCCGGGCTGCGGTTCTGGGCCTCGAAGAGCGCCACGAGCTCGCGCTCGAGCTCGTCTGCCCGGCCGCTCTTCTGCGCGGCCTCGAAGGCGTTCATGGTCGGCCCGTAGTACTGGCGGAAGCTCTGCACGAAGTCGGCCGGCGCGCCCGCGAACCGGAAGGTGTACGTGTCGCGCTGGAAGGCGATCCTCTCCGGCGCGATCCCGGCCGCGCCGAAGCGCTCGACCACGTTGCCCTCGACGCCCCACGTCATCGGGCTGACGAAGCCCTCCGGCGGGGGCGGGGAGTAGGCCGAGCTGATCTTCAGGATCTGGGCCACGAGCGTCGGATCGTTCGGGATCCAGTTGCCCATGAAGATGCGGCCGCCCGGGCGCGTCACGCGCACCATCTCCTGCGCGACCTCGGTCGGCCGCGGCGCGAACATCGCGCCGAAGATGCTGACGACCCGGTCGAAGGAGCGATCCTGCAGCTCCGCGAGCCGGGCGGCGTCCCCCTCCTGGAAGCGACAGTTCGGGAGGCCGAGCTCGCGCGCGCGCCGGTTGCCCGCCTCCACCAGGTTGCGGGCGATGTCGACGCCGAGCACGTGCGCGCCGAGCCTCGCCGCGGGCACGGCCGTCGTCCCGTCCCCGCAGCCGAGGTCGAGGACCTTCATGCCTTGCTGCAGGCCGAAGCCCCGCACGAGCGCCTCCCCGCTCTCCCGCATGGTGGCGGCGATGCGCGTGAAGTCCCCCTTCTCCCAGAGCGCCTGGTTCGGATTCATGCTGGATCTCCTGTTCTGGCGCAACCTCCTACCGGCGCGAGCGAGGACGTGTCAAGCGGGGGTACGCGTGCCTCGGCGGCCGACCGCGCCTCCCGTGACGGGATTGCGCGGGCACGGACGTCCACCGCGCCTCCGGTCGAGCTCTCACGGCGAGGCGGACGCTCGCAGCGCGGCCTGCATGCGGCAGTAGCTCTCGAAGCGCCGCCGGTCGAGCGTCCCGGCGGCGAGCGCCGCCTGCACCGCGCAGCCGGGCTCGACCTGGTGCGAGCAGTCGCGGAAGCGGCAGCGCGGGGCGAGCGCGACGAGCTCGGGGAAGCTGGCCGCCAGCGCGCGCGCGTCCAGCCCGAGCAGGCCGAGGTGGCGCAGCCCGGGCGTGTCGATCAGGACCGTGCCGTTCGCCAGCTCGACCCACTCCGAGGCGCTCGTCGTGTGGCGCCCCTTGCCGTCCGAGGGACGCACCGCGCCGGTGGCCCGCGCGCGCGTCGGATCGAGGGCGTTGGCGAGGCTCGACTTGCCCACGCCGCTCGGGCCCACCAGGACGCACGTGCGCCCACTCAGAGCCGAGGCGAGCTCGTCCAGCCCCGCGCGCGTCACGGCCGAGACGCGCACGACCGCGAGGCCGAGGGCCAGGTAGGGGGCGAGCTCGCGCTCGAGCTCGGCCTCTTCCTGCGGAGCGAGCAGGTCGAGCTTGTTGACCACGACCAGCACCTGCGCGCCGCCCTCCTCGGCCGCGAGCCACACGCGATCGACGAAGCCCGGCTTCCAGCGCGGCGCGCGCGCGGCGACGACCGCGCACACGAGCTCGACGTTCGCCGCGAGCACGAGCTGGCCCGTGCCCGCGGGATCCGGACGCGCGAGCCAGCTCGCGCGCGGCAGGACCTCGCGCACCCGCGCGAGGCCACCGGCCGGCCGCTCGAAGCGCACGCGATCGCCCACCGCCAGCTCGAGCCCGGGCGCGAAGACCGCCTCCAGGGTCTCGGCCCCGGCCAGGAGCGTCGCGCGCGTGCGCGCGAGCCCGATCACGCGCGCCGTTGCCAGCGCCTTCGCGGTCTCGAGCTCCGGCTCGCCCCCGCGTTCCGGCGCGGGCTCACCCGGTCGCGCGTGCCTCCGCCGGCGAGGCGCGTCCGCCGGCTCCGCGTCCTCGATCTCGTCGCCGAGCTCCACGCGCTCGCGCGGGCCGCGCGGGAGCCGCTCGGCCCGCCGCCGCCGCGCCTCGGCCTTGCGGCGCTTCGTCTCCTCGTAGCTCAGGTGCCTGTCGAGCGCTCGCCGCGCGCGCTCCACGAAGCGGCGCTTGTCGTCGGGGTGCATTCGTCCGTCTCGCTTCTTCCAGGTCGTGCGCGGTCGAGGGAGGGCGCCGGACCACGCGTGCGGCGCAGAGGGACCTCGAACCCGCCCCGGCGAGGGGCGGACGAGGAGCGGGGAGCGGACCGACGCCGCTCCGAGCCTCCGCCCGCGGGAACGAGCGCGCCCGGGCGGGCGCGTGGCGCTACGCGCGCGAGCGAGAGGCGCGCACGACCGAGACCGTCTTCGTGGGGGTCATGTTTCGCCTCGCGACCGATGGAAGCGAGCGCGGGACGCCGCGCTCGACGCGGGGGAGTGTAGCAGCACCCGCCCGCCTGCGCCGGGCTCCGTTTCGCGCGCTCCACGCGAGCGGCGAGGCTCCGGCCGACCTCGATCTCGAGGCGGCCCGGTCCGCGGCTTGCCTGCGGCGCGCTCCCTGCCGTGTCCCGCCGCTCCCTCGCCCCGCTGGTCCTCGCCCTCGCGCTCGCTCTCCTCCTGGCGCGCCTCGCGCAGGAGGCGCGCTGCCCGGGCGGGCCCACGAGCCTGGCCGAGGACGGGCCGGTCTCCCGGCCGGAAGGGCCGGCCGAGCTGGTCGCGCCCGCCGTGGCGCTCGAGGACACGACCCCTGAGCAGCCGCGCTCCGGACGCGAGTCGCCCGCCGCGAGCCGCGGCGAGGCTCCCGAGCTCCTGGGCATGCTCGAGGGCCAGCTCCATCCGCAGCCTGGAGAGGAGCAGCGCCTGTGCTACCCCTGGACGAGCGTCGAGCTGTGGTGGTCCGTGCCGGCTGCACGGCGCGTCGAGTGGAAGCCCGGACCCGACGGCACGCTGCTCGAGGTCGTCACCTGGGACGGGAACCGTGCCGTGGGCTTCGCGCGCTCGGACGGGAGCTTCCGGCTTGAGGGGATCCCGTGCGGCGTGGCCCTGGAGCTCACGGTCGAGCGTGGTCTCGAGCGCTACGCCCTGGTGGGGATCGCGCCGCTCCTCCCGGGCGAACGGCGCACGCTCGACGTGACCCTCGCGCCCGGCTTCCTGGGTGAGGCCGAGCACTCGCTGTCCGGACGCGTGCTCGACCAGGACGGCGTGCCCCTGGCCGGCGCAGAGGTCCAGGTGGAGCCCGGAGGCCAGCGCGTCGAGTCCGGCGAGGGCGGATGGTTCGAGCTGCGCGGGCTCGCGCCCGGACGCTGGAAGGTCTTCGCCGCTCATCCCGACGAGCTCGAGTTCGCCGCGCCGGTCGAGGTGGACGGCCGCGAGTCCGACGTCGCCGGCGTGCTCCTCTCCGTCGTGCGTGGCCTGTGCATCGAGGGGAGCGTCACCTGGTCGGACGGAAGGCCGGTCGAGTCCTTCTGGGTGAGCACCGGCGAGACATGGGGCGCGCAGGGCGTGGCGGGGCGCTACCGGCTGTGCTTGCCGCCAGGAACGTTCGCGCTCGACTTGTCGGCGGTGGAGCCCGAGCGCGTGGGCGTGGCGCGGATCGAGGGCGTGCAGGCCGGCTCCCTCGCGCCTCCGATCGTGCTCGTGCCCACGCCGGCCCACGTCGTCCGCGGCGTCGTGCGCGATGTGCGGGGCCGGCCGCTGGCGGCCGAGGTGAGCGCCTGGTCCGAGGAGCACGGGCCTCGCTTCGCGATGGGTGCCGAGGACGGGCGCTTCGAGCTCGAGGGCCTGCCGGCGGGATCGTGGAGCCTCGTCGCCCGCGCGCCGGACCACCACGAGGCTCGCACCACGGTGCGCGTGGGTGCGGCGCCGCCGGAGCTCCGGCTGGTGCTCGAGCGGGGTGGCGAGGTCCGTGGTGTCGTGCTCGATCCGGACGGGGATCCGGTCGCGGACGCGAGGCTGTGGGCCGGGCGGGAGGTGCGCACCGACGACCAGGGACGGTTCGTGCTCACGTCGGACTCGTCCAGCATGGTGCTGTGGGCCGAGAAGGAGGGCTTCGCGGTCAGCGAGGGTCTCGAGGTGCGCGTGGCGTCCGGTGGGCGCGTCGAGGGGCTGGTCCTGCGGCTCCGCCCGGCCTGCAGCCTCGAGGTGCGGGTCGTCGGTCTCGACGCGGGCGACATCCAGACGACCGAGGTCCTCGTGGAGTACACCGGCTGGGAGGCGTCGTTCACGCTCGACGCCGACGGCCGCCTCGAGACGGACCTGGTCGCAGGACCCGCGCGCGTCGTCGCCACGAGCCTCGACGGCCGGAGCGTCGCGCGTGAGGTCGAGCTCGTCCCGGGGCAGCTCCGCTCGCTCGAGCTGCGCTTCCGGCGCTAGCCGACGGCGGGGGCATTGACCGCTCCCCCGGGCCTGCCGTCTACTCCGCGGCGCCTCTCGGCCGATCCTCGGGTGCGCGGGGCTGCCGCCAGAGCTCGATGACCGCCTCCCGGGAGATCCAGTGTCCCAACTGCCGCGCGGGCGCGGCGCAGCGGCCGGTCACGGTGCGCTGGGGCGTGCGCATCGTGCGCTGCGGCGGCTGCGGGCTCGTGTTCGCGAATCCGCAGCCTTCCGAGGAGGCGCTCGAGGACTACTACGGCCCCGAGTACTTCCAGCAGAACGCGGACAAGTTCCTGCGCTTCCCGCTGCCGCCGGAGGTGGCGCTGCGCTTCGGGCGCTACGTCGCGGCGCTGCGCGAGGTGTGTCCGGCCGGGCGCGTGCTCGACGTGGGCTGCGGGACGGGGCGCTTCCTGTGGGTCGCGCGCGAGGCGGGCTACGAGGTGCAGGGGGTCGAGCTCGCCGCCTACGCGGCCGAGCTCGGGCGCGAGAAGCTCGGGCTCCCGATCGCCACCGGGCGCCTGGAGGCCCTCGCGGCGGGGCGGCCCTTCGACGCGATCACGATGTGGGACTTCCTCGAGCACACCTCCGACCCGCTGGCGATCCTGCAGGCGGCCCGCGAGCGGCTGGTGGAGGGCGGGCACCTGTGCCTGACCGTGCCGCACGTCGGGAGCTGGTGGGCGCGGCTCTCGGGCAAGCGCTGGGTCGGCTTCGACAAGGCCAGCGAGCACCTCTTCTACTTCACGCGCACGAGCCTGCGGCGGCTGCTCGAGCGCGCCGGCTTCACGCCGCTGCGGGTCGAGCCCCACGCCTGGGTGTGCACGGCCGGCTTCCTGGCCGAGCGCGGCGGCAAGGCCTGGCCGCTGGGCGGGCGGCTCCTGGGCGGGACGCTCGGGGCCCTCGGCCTGCGGGAAGCCGTGGTGCGCTTCCCGAGCGTCAACCTGCTGGGCATCGCACGCCGGGGGCCGGGGGCGTGAGCGAGCCGGGCGCGAGCGCCGGGCGGGACGACCTGCGCGGCGGGACGGCCTGGCTCGCGGGGCTCGTCGCGCTGGCCTTCGCGCTGCGCCTGGCGGGCGCCGTCTTCCAGAGCCTGCACCTGGACGACTTCCACACGCTCTACCACGCGCGTGCCGAGGGCCTGGCCGACTTCTTCGCGCGCCTGCGGCAGGACAACCACCCGCCGCTCTTCTTCCTGATCGTCAAGGGCGTGCGCGCGCTGTGCGGCGAGGCGGAGCTCGCCCTGCGCCTGCCCGCGGTCCTGCTCGGCACGGCGACGGTGCCGCTCGTGTGGCGTCTCGCCCGGCGGCTCCCGGTGCGCGCGGCCCAGGTGGCGGCGGCCGGGCTGGTCGCCTGCTCCTCGCTCAACCTCGAGCTCAGCGTCGACCTGCGCATGTACTCGCTGCTCACGCTGGCGCTGACGGGGCTGCTCGACGCGCTGCTGGACGTGCTCGAGGGGCGCAGGGGGGCGCTGCGGGTCGCGCTCTGGACCGTGGTCGGGCTGCACACGCACTACCACTTCGTGCACGCGCTGGCGGTGCTCGGGGGCGTGGCGCTGGCGCTGGCCTGCCTGCGCGCGGAGCTGCGTCCGGCCCGCAGGCCCCTCCTGGGCGCCTTCGCCGCCGCGGCGCTGCTCTCCGTGCCCTGGTACGCGTGGGGCTTCCCGGCGCAGCTCGCGCACGGCCTCGCGCCGGGTGGCTCGGCCGTCTCGCCGCTGCGCCTGGCCGAGGGCGTCGTGCACCTCGTGTACCTCAACGTGCGCCTGGGCGGGGCCGGGCCGCGGCTCGCGTTCCTCGCGGCGGGCGCGGTCGTGGCCGGCCTTGCCGCCTGGGCCGCCCTGCGGGTCGTCACGCGCGCGCGCGCGCGGCCCGGGAGCGCGAGCTGGCTCGTGGTCGTGGCCGGGGCCTTCCTCCTGCCGGCCTGGAGCGCGCTCGCCTCCTGGCTCCTGCCGCGCGCGGGCTTCGAGTGGCGCTACATCGCCGGGGCGGTGACGCCGCTGGCGCTGCTGGCCGCGAAGGGTGCCGTGGCGCCGGGGGCCCTGGCGGGTGCGCGACGCGCGGCGCTGGGCTTCGCCCTGGCCGCGGCCCTGGCCCTCTGCCTGCTCAACGTCCGCGATCCGGGGCGCGAGGACAACCGCGCGGCCGTGCGCGCGATCCTGGCGCGCTGGCGGCCGGGCGACGCGGTGGTGGCGGCCGAGTGGCAGCCGCGCCTCTTCCCGCACTCCGGTGCCTGGCGCTTCTACGCCCCGCGCTACCTGCCGGAGGGCGCCACGCTCCCGCCGCTCCTCGCGCACGAGGACGACTTCACGTTCGCGCCCGGCACCGAGCTCGCCTCCTTCCGGCGCGTCTTCGTGCTGGCGCGCAGCATCCCCGACCACATGCCCTTCCTGATGGACCTGCGCCGCGAGTTCGTGCGGGAGACGGCCGAGCCCTACGGCATGTCGATCTGGTTGCTGACCTTCGCGCGGGAGTAGGGTGCAGCCCCAGCCAGCCGGGCAGGGGCGAAGGAGGCGCGGCGGGGAGCGGGGCGGCGGTCGAGTCGGCTCGCGCGCCACCCCGCCTTTCCGGGGGCAGAACAAAACGGGAGCGCCGCGAGGAGGGTCACGTCGGCGCTCCCTGTGGACCGAGCTTTTGGAGGAGGGAGGAACTCGGTCCCGTTCTGACCCTGCCCCCTGCGGGGTCTAGGCCGCCTTCGCGCGGCGGCCACCGCGTTTCCCGCGCTTGCCGCGTTTGCCTTTCGTAGCGCGCGCGGGTCGGCCGGAGCCGATGTGATAGACGGTGCCGCGCTTGGCGCCGCTCTTCGCGAGCTGGCCGGCGGCGAGGAGCTGCCCGGCGGCCTTCTTGGCCACCTTGAGGTCGATCCCGGTGGCGTCCGCGATCGCGCTGATGCCCTGGCCGTCGTTCGCGCGCACATGGGTCAGGATCGCCTCGCTGGCGCCGCCCAGGTCGGCGGGGGCGCGCCCGCGGCCACGCGGACGACCGGGCTTGCGGCCCGAGCCGGCGGGACGGCCGCGGCGGGGTGCGCTCGTGCCTCCGCCGGAGAGCATCTCCTGGAGCGCTTCCAGGGTGCTCTTGCGGACGAGCAGGTCGAGCTCGTGGACGAAAGCGGAGATCCGCTCCTTGATCTGGTTCTCGATGGGATTGGGCATGGAGGGGGGCCGGCCAATATGCCGGGCTTGGCGAATGAAATAGGGGAGAGGTGGCCGCAGGGGGAATGCCGTTGAGCAATACGGCGTACGGCCGAACGCCAAGGTCATAATCGACCGTTCAATCGAAATCAAAAGGATTCTCTGGTGCTCCAGGCGCAGAAAGAGGCTTTTCCTCCTTAATGGATACTGCGGGGGCAATGCTCAGTCGCGTGCCGGTGCCGTGCGCGGCAGATCGGCCAGGAACTGCTGCCAGCGCGTGCGCAGCTCGCCCCAGTGCCGCTGCACCTCGGGGGCTGCGCTGCGCAGCGGCTCGTGCGGGGCCTCCCACTCGGTCGCGATCGGCTTGACCTGGTCGCGGCCGCGGCGCTGGATCGGGACACGCCCGACGTGGAAGATCGCCAGGTGCGCGAGCGGCGGGCGGCCCGCGCGGGTCCACTCGCGCGCGAGGTAGTCGCACATCGGTTTCTGCAGCCACACGCGCGGCTGGCCGCCGTCCTTGAGCGTCAGCTCACGCCAGTAACGGCGCGCATTGTGGTTGGGGAACGTGCGCGCGTAATGCTCCGGGAAGCGCAGCCCGGAATAGGGCCGGCGCTCCAGCACGTCGACGAAGGTCCCGTCCTCCTGCTGGCCGAGCACCAGGAACCACCCGAAGAAGAAGTGCTCGATGTCGGTGAACATGTTCCAGCTCTGCACCAGGCTCAGCATGCGCCCGTGGTCGTCGACGACCTTCGGCAGGCGCACCAGGCCCGGATCGGCCGGGTCGTAGGGATCCTCGACCACCGAGTTCACGTTGGAGACCAGGATCACGGCCAGGGCCGCGACCAGCAGGACCTGGCTCGCCCGCGCACCCCAGCGCGCCAGCCGCCCGGGCCGCGGGCCCGCGCCCGGTTCCGCGCTCGGCGTCAGGAGCGCGCGCGCGCGTCCCGGGAGGCGCCGGGCGAGCCCGTCCCACAGCTCCGTCGGCAGGTAGAGCAGCAGCATGACGATGCACAGCACCTGGAAGATCCCGATGTGGATCGTGGCCTGCAGCGTCAGGTGGAAGAGCGCCAGGGTCGCGACGACCAGCGGCCGCAACCAGCGCGTCCCGCAGGGCGAGAAGAGCAGGAACGGCGCCAGGCCCTCCAGCCCCAGCGTGGCGTAGGTGAAGGCCCGGCAGGCCAGCGGGAACTGCCCGAGCCAGACGCCGAAGGGACGCGTGTACTCGACCACGTGCGTGAAGATCCACACGGCCTCGCCCTCGCGCCAGACGGCGTAGCGCGACTTCAGGATGCCGGCCAGCACGTAGAAGAGCGCGACCTGCAGCAGCACGCCCGCCGTGGCCAGCGAGAGGACGCGCGCGCCCGGCGGGGCGCGCGACCGGCCGGCCCGCGCGTCGAGTGCGAGGTGCGCGCCCAGCGGCAGGAACATGGCCCAGAAGCAGAGCGCCTTGAGCAGCACGTCGCCCGTGTGGCACACGTAGGGATTGCGCCGCACCAGCGAGGCCAGCAGCACGAAGGCGAGGACGCTCGCCAGGCGCGTGCGCCAGCCCAGGACGAGCGCCAGCGCCACCAGGGCGAAGACGACGAACAGGCCCGCCTGGACCTCGAAGCGGTCGCTGAGCAGGAAGAGGCGCACGAGCGGCGAGTCCGGGCGCAGCTCCAGCGCCAGCTCACGCGGGAAGACGCCCTCGCCGGTGTAGTGCTCGCGCAGGGTCCGGGCCCGACCCCACAGGTCCGTCAGCAGGCACAGCCCGAGGCCGATCCGGAAGGCCGCCAGCGCGCGCACGTCGATCGCGAGGAGCTCGCGCCAGCCCCGGACGTTCCGGGAGGGCGGCCCAGGGGTGGGAGCGGTGGGCATGCCGGCGTGCCTGGGCGGATCATACTGGCCGGCGGGGCGGGTGCTCCGAGCGCGCCCTCCGCGGCGTCGATCGGGTACGCTCGCGCGGGGAGCGGGGCCCGTCCCGCTCGCCGGACCCCGCGACAACGCCATGCGACACTTGCTCACCCTCCTGCTCGGCCTGGCCTCGGTCTCCGCGGCCGCCTGCGCGAGCTCCCCGGCCGCCGAGGTGCGCGCCGAGACGCTGCGCATCCGCATCACCGGCATGACCTGACCGGTCGCGTGCCCCCCGAAGGTGCAGGCTGCACTTTCCTCGGTCCCCGGAGTCGAGACGGCCACGGTCGCCTACGAGGAGCGTCGCGCCACGGTGGTGTGCCACGGCTGCGACCGCGCGGCGCTGCTCGCCGCCCTGCACCGCCAGGGCTTCGGCGGGGTGCTCGAGTGAGGAGCGGGCGCCGGTCGTGATGGCCGCGACCTCGCTGCTCCTGACGCTGCTCCTGGCGGCGCCGGGCGGCGAGCCCAGCGACCGCGTCCTGCTGAAGAACGGCAAGGAGCTGCTCGGCCGCGTGCTCTTCCAGGACGCGACCACGCTCGTCCTGCGCCAGGACGGGCGCGACACCGAGCTCGAGCTGGGTGCCATCGCGCGCGTCGAGTCGCGCCGCGCGAACCTGGCGACGCTGCTCGAGAACGCGGCGCGCGCCGACCTGGGGGACGTCGAGGAGCTCGAGCTCCTGGCGGCCCAGGCCGAGGAGATGGGGCTCCCCGGCGAGGCGCAGGTCTTCTGGTGGCGGCTCCTGCGCCTCGATCCGGAGCGCCAGGACGCGCGCCGCTCACTCGGGCACGAGAAGCGCGGCGGCGGCTGGACCCTGCCGCTCGGGCGGCGCCAGGTGGACGAGGCGCGCCGCGTCGCGCTGGCGCGGGACTGGGGCACGGCCTGGGAGCTGGCGAGCTTCCACTACCGCCTGCGCACGAACCTGCCGCTCGAGCGCGCGCTCGAGCTGCTGCTCGACCTCGAGCGCGTCTACGCCGCCTTCCAGGCCCTGATCGGCGCCGAGCTGCGCCTCTTCGACGTCACCCGGCCGCTGAGCGTGCACGTGCACGCGACGCGCGCCTCCTACCCCGAGACCGCCAACGAGGGGGGCATGTACGACTCCGGCGCGGACATCGTGCACGTCAACGCCGCGGAGCGGCTCGACTGCGGCGTGCTGGCCCACGAGCTCGTGCACCAGCTCCTCTACGTCACCGTCTTCCGCGAGCGCGGCGCCAGCGCCGGCACGCTGCCCGGCTGGATGGACGAGGGCCTGGCGGAGTACGTCGGGTCGACGGTGAGCTGCTGGCCGGCGCCGCACGAGCCCGGGCGCGTGCGCAAGGACTACTTCCGCCTGCAGGCCGATGCGCCGCGCCCGCTCGACCTCACGCGCGTCCTGAGCCTCGCCGCGGACGACTACTACGCCAGCACGGACCGGGACCTCAAGTACGCGCAGAGCTACACCCTCGTGCACTTCCTCCTGCACGGCGACGGCGGCCGCCACCGCGCCGGCTTCCTCGCCTTCCTGCGCCAGGTCTACGCCGGCAAGGGCTCCTCCACCGATCTCAAGCGCGCCCTCGACACCGACTGGCGCACGCTCGAGAAGGCCTGGCTGGCCTACGTGCGCCAGCAGGCGAGCTGAGCCCTTCGCTGTCTCCGCGCCCTCCGCGTCTCCGCGCTCGTCCGATCCCGGTCGGAGGAACAAGAGAGCGCGGAGACGCGGAGGGAGGACGCGGAGAGCGCGGAGGAAGAGGGAGCGGGGCTGGAGCCCGGTGATCCCAGGGGGCCCTACTCCGCGAGCTCGTACAGCGCGAAGCGCCCGCCCGCGCTCTTCCAGAGCAGGGTGAACCCCGCCAGGCGCCGCGGATCGTCGAACACCTGCGCCAGCGCCGTGCGCGGCTGCATCCCGTGGACGTCGTCCGCGATCCCGACCTGGTAGCGCGAGGACCACAGCGTGCGCCAGTCGTAGACCAGGAAGCGCGTGCGGTGCGCGCGCAGCCAGGCGGCCAGCTCCTCCGGGGTCCCGAGCGTCGCCACGCGGCGGTAGGCCTCGAGGCGCGCGCGCGAGGCGCTCCACTCGTACTTCGGCTGGACCAGGATCGGGCGGCCGGTGTGGGCCAGGAGCGCGGTCGAGTTGACCTCGTCGGCCGCCACCGGCTGGCCCGGCGGGACGCGCTCGCGCACGGCGCCGACGAGCTGGCGCAGCTCGCGCACGTGGTCGGGGTTGTACCAGGCGTTGGTGCGCGGCATGCGCTCCAGGAACGCGCGGAACGGCACCAGGGCCGGCAGGCACAGGAGCGCGCCCGTCGCCAGCGCCGCGAGCCCCGGGCGGCGCGCCAGGAGCCGGGCCGCGGCCACGGCCGAGGCCACCGGCAGCACGACCGCCGCCAGGATCACCGTGCGCTGGATCAGCCAGGTGGCGAGCAGGGTCACGACCACCGCCAGGGCCAGCACGGCGTCCGTCGCGCGCCCGCGCCCGCGCATCCAGGCCGGGAGCCCGAGCGCGACCAGCAGCGCGCCGCCGAGCAGCGTGGTCCCCAGGTTGCGCACCAGCGTCGCCCCGTCGATCGTGTCGAAGGGCCCTTGCCACAGGATGCGCACCTCGAAGGCGAGCGCGCCTGGGTCCGCCGGCCGCACGCCCAGGTGCCGCAGCTTGGCGGCGATCAGCGCGAAGACGTGCGAGTAGTCGCCCAGGCCCCCGCCCAGGGCGCGCGAGACGAGCACCGCGCCGCCCGCGGCGGCCGCCAGGAGCCCCAGCGCGACTCCCGCGCGCGCGAGCGGCGCCAGGGCCGGCCGCCCGCCGCGCGCGCGGCGCCGCTCGAGCCAGGCCAGCGCCAGCAGCGCGCCCGCGACCTGCCCCGGCAGCGAGAGGAGCTGCAGCTTCCCGCGCAGCATCGGCTCGAGCAGGCACCCCAGCGCGAGCGGCACGAGCACGAGCCAGGCGCGCCGCGCCGCCAGCGGGTTCGCGCCGCCGCGCAGCGTCCAGGCCAGCAGCACCGCGGCCTCCATGGCGACGAAGAAGCTCGTCGCGTGCCAGGACATCATCGCCAGCACCAGCGCGAGGCCCGCCAGGAGGTAGGCCAGCGGCGTGCGCACGCGCGCCGCGCGGGCCAGCAGCCACAGGTGCGCCGCGAAGAACGGAAAGGCCAGGTCCTCGCCCAGCAGCACGTAGCTGGTCGAGCGCCAGCTCGCCAGGGCCAGGGCCCAGCCCGCCAGGGCCGCCAGCCCGAGCGCGCGGCTCTCCGTGAGCTCCCGCGCCAGCCCGAAGACGCCCACGGCCGTGAGCGCCGCCGTCAGGCCGAAGAGCAGCAGGCACCACTCGTGCAGCGCGCGCTCGCCCCCCAGCGCGCGCCAGCTCACGGCCGCGAGCCACGGCTGCGCCAGCGGGAACTCGACGCGCGCGTCGACCTCGTCCGGCCACTGGATGCGCGCGGTACGGGCCAGCTCCTCCGGGACGCGCCCGCCGTTCGTCGCGATCTCCTGCGTCAGCCAGTAGACGATGGCCGGATCGCTCTTCAGCAGCCCCTCGGGGTTGCGCGGGTTCCAGTTGGGGAGCGCGTGGGTCAGCTCGACGCGCGTGCGCCAGACGGCGAGCACCACGGCCAGCACCACCAGCCACGCGCCGAGCGTCGCCAGGCGCGCGCGCCCCGCGGCGGGGGAGGTCTCCGGCCCGGGCTCCGCTCCCATGGGCGTGGGATCCTACTCGCTGGAGCTAGGCGCGCCCGGGTGTCAACGTAGGCGCCCCATGGACCGGACCGAGCGAGCGCGCCCGCGGGCGAGCGCGGCCGTGCTCGGCGCGTGGCTCGCGCTGGCGCTGGCGCTGGCGCGCGCGGGCGTCGTGCTGGCCCTCGAGCTGGCCCACCACGGGCACGCGCGCCTCGCCGGGCTGCGCCTGGCGAGCGTGGCGGTGCCGACGGTCGCCTGGGCGGTCGGGATCGCGCTCGTGGCGGTCCTGGCGCGGGCGCTCCTCGACGGGCGCCGCGGCGCGCGGCCGCTCGTCGTCCTCGGCCTGCTGGCGGCATCCTTCCTGTTCTTCGCCGGGCGCCTGCAGGACGAGCGCTCGCTGCGCATCGGGACCGAGACGGCCCTGGGCTGGGGCGCGAACCTCGCGGCGGCCGGCGTCGGGCTCGTGCTGGCGCTCGGCCTCGCGCGCGTCCCGCTCGGCGGCCGGCACGGCGGCCGCGCGCTGGTCCTGCCGCTCGCGCTGCTGGCGCTCGCCCCGCCGGTCCTGCGGGCGACCTTCCGGGGCCTGGGGCCGACCATGGCGGTGCGCGCGGTCGAGGTCGACCTCCTGGCGGGGGGCTGGGAGGTGCTCGCGGCGCGCCCCGACGCGGCGCCGGGGCCCGGGATCCTGGCGCCCTCGCGCGAGTACCGGGCCGAGGGTGCCGCGCGGCCGGCGCTGGTCCTGCCGCCGCCGGCGCGCCTGCGGCGCACGCTGGAGCCCTTCGAGGGCCGGCGCTGGCTGGCGGGCGAGCTCGGGCTCGATCACGCCGGTCGCGCGGAGCTCGCCGAGCGCTTCCCGGGCCACGCGCTCGAGCTCGAGGTGCGGGTGGACGGCGCGCGCGTCTCCGGCGCGCGCCTGGCGCTCGACGGCAAGCCGATCTGGGTGCGCCTGACGGAGCCCGTGGTCCTGCGCGGCGGGGCCGTGCTCGAGCTGGCGACGCGCCTCGTCGATGCCGACGGCGCGGAGGTCGTGCCCGACGTGGCGCTGCGCGTCGGCCTCGGCGGCCTGGCGCTCGAGCGCCGCGAGCGCCTGGCGCGCGCGCAGGCCACGCGCGAGCGTCCCAGCCTCGTGCTGGTCGTGCTCGACACGCTGCGCGCCGACCGCACCTCGGCCTACGGCTACGCCAGGCCGACCACGCCGCACCTCGCCGCCCTGGCGGCGCGCGGGACGCTGTTCGAGGAGGTCCACTCCACGGCCAGCTGGACCTGGCCCTCGACCGCCTCGATCCTGACCGGCCTCTACCCGGGCGAGCACGGCGTCGAGGATGCCGCCAGCTCGTTCCTGGCCGAGTCGCTCGACACGCTGCCCGAGGCGCTGCAGCGCGCCGGCTTCACGACCGCCGCCTGGTCCGGCAGCCCGCTGATCGTGCCCGACAAGGGCTTCGGGCAGGGCTTCGAGCTCTTCGACGCCAGCCGCGAGGGGCGCCTGCGGCGCTCGGACCTGATCGTGCCGGCCGCGCTCGAGTGGCTCGGCTCGCTGCGCGGCGAGCGCTTCTTCCTGTACCTGCACCTGATGGAGCCGCACGCGCCCTTCGTGCCGCTGCGCGAGGGCCGGCGGCTCTTCGCGGCCGACGTGCCGGCCGACTACGACCCGACGCGCGTCCTGGCGCACAACTGGGACCTGATGGCGAAGGGCTGGGCGAGCGACGGGCGGCGCCAGACCGAGGCCGTCGTGCCGCCCGAGGAGCAGCGCTGGATCTCGGACCTGTACGACGGCTGCGTGTGGAGCGCCGACCACTGGCTCGGGCGCGTGCTGGCGCGGCTCGAGGAGCTCGGCCTGACGGAGGAGACGCTCGTGGCCGTCACGAGCGACCACGGCGAGGAGCTGTTCGAGCACGGCCTCGTCACGCACTCGAACACCGTGCACCGCGAGCTCGTGCGCGTGCCGCTGGTCCTGGCCGGCCCGGGCGTGCCGCCCGGCGCGCGCGTGGCGGCGCCGCTCTCGAGCGTGGCCCTGGCGCCGACCCTGGCGCGCCTCCTGGGCACGAGCCTGAGCGGGGTCGAGCCGCTCGATCTGTTCGCCCCCGACCCCACGCGGCCCACGCTCTTCTCGACGCGCCAGGGCTGGTGGAACGGCCACGCCCAGCAGCCGCTCTACGGCCTGCGGCGCGGCAGCGAGGTGCTGCACTTCGCGCCCGAGGCCGCCCCCTGGGGCGCGAGCGAGCGGCCTGGCCCCGGCGAGGTGCGCGTCTACGACCTGGCGCGCGACCCCGACGAGCAGCGCGACCTCGCCGCCGAGGACCCCGCGCGCGCGCGCGCGCTGCGGGCCGAGCTGGAGCGCCTGCTGGGCGCCATGCGCGCGCGCACGCAGCCCTCCGGGGCGGTCGATCCGGGCACGCTGGAACGCCTGCGCGGCCTCGGCTACGTGGGCGAGGAGGAGTAGCCGTCAGCCGAGCGCGTAGTGCGAGCTCGCGAAGCTCGCCCCGCCGAAGGCCACGCGCCGGCGCCGGTCGCTGCGGTAGCCGAAGTAGTAGGGCCGCGCGTCGTCCGGGCAGTAGTGGCACACCAGGCTCCGGCGCGTGAGCGCGCGGTCGAGGATCGGCGTGCCGCCGTGG
>DASVAP010000164.1:0-12799 GCA_036376275.1 Planctomycetota bacterium
TCGGGCGTCAGGCGCACGTTGGCCGGCTTGAGGTCGCGGTGGATCACGCCGGCCTCGTGCGCGGCCTCCAGGCCCGCGGCGATCTGCCGGCACACGTCCAGGGTCTCGTCCAGCGGCAAGGGGCCGCGCTTCAGGCGCTCCTCGAGCGACTCGCCCGGCACGAGCTCGAGCACCAGGAAGCACGTGTCGCCCACCTGGTCGACGCCGTGGATCTGCGCCACGTTCGGGTGATTCAGGGAAGCCAGCGTCTTCGCCTCGCGCTCGAAGCGCTTCAGCCGCTCCTCGTCCTCGGCGAAGTGCTCCGGCAGCACCTTGATCGCCACCTCGCGCCCGAGCTTCGTGTCCCTCGCCCGGTACACCTCCCCCATCGCGCCCGCGCCGAGCGGCGCGAGGACCTCGAACTGCGCCAGGCGGCTCCCCGGTCCCAGGCTCATCGCCCGGCGCCCCCCGAATGCAGCGGCTGCATCCGTGGCAGCCAGTCGAGCACGACGCACAGGCGCTGGACCGGCGTCTTCGTCTCCTCGACGCTCTCCAGCATCAGGAAGCGCTGGTCGTCGAGCGCGATGTCGTAGGAGGTCAGGCCCCCGAGGCGCACGTAGCGGCCCGAGAAGAGCGCGCGCGGGACGCTGGTGGACGGCTCCGGCCCCGCGCCCACCTCGACCTGCAGGAGCGTCGAGACGGGCCCCGTCGGCTCGTGCTGGAGGAAGAAGAGCTCGCGCCCGCTGTGCGCCCACAGCGGGGACGAGCCGCCGGCGAGCGAGACCTGGCGGCGCGGGCCCGGGCCGGGGAAGGGCTGCAGGTAGACCTCGAAGTCGCCCGTCGCATCCGAGGCGAAGGCGAGGAGGCGGCCGTCCGGCGAGATCTCGGCCCAGGCCTCGTTCGCGCGCGTCCGGAGCACGGGCTCGGCCGGAGCGCTCGCGCCGAGCCGGAACAGCACGATGTCGCTCCCGGTCTCCGCCCCGCTCCGGGTCGCGAACAGGAGGTGACCGTCGCGCGAGGCCGAGCTCGGAAACTGCGCGTCGGGCAGCACCTCCGGCTCCAGCGACGACCCGTCCGCCGCCAGGCTCCAGAGCGTTTTCTTGCGCGAGCTCGCGAGGACGCGCCGGCCGTCGGCCGACCACAGCGGGCCCCAGCCGTCCAGCTCGGTCAGGCGCGTGAGCGTGCCGCGCTCGAGGTCGTAGATGTGGATGCGGCTGTCGGCGACCTGCTCGCCGGCCGCGCTGTGCGTCACGACGATGCGCCTCCCGTCGGGCGACAGGCGCGGGCGCGCGTAGTAGCCCGGCGGCGCGGCGATCGGCGTCACGCTCCCGTCGCGCCCGACCCACACCAGGTTCGACGCGTTGGCCGGGATCTCGCCGCCCTCGGCGAAGACCAGGGTCCCGGTTGCGGAGACGTCGTAGAACGCGATGCGCGTCGCGCTCGCGGGGCGCCCGCCGCCGGTCGCCTGCAGGAGGTTCGAGACGAGCGCGGTCGGCTGCCCCGTGACCTGCAGGCTGGCGAGGTCGAAGGGGACCACCATGAGCACGCCCTCGCGCGCGAAGAGGAGCCGGTCGGGCGCGACGAAGCGGGCGTCGGTCGCGTCCTCGATCAGCGTGCGCGGCTCGCCGCCCGCGCGCGGCACGAAGTTGATGTCCGTGGTGCGCTCGGAGCCGGAGGTGAACAGGATCCCCCGGCCGCCGGGCAGGAGGCGCGGAACGCGGTGCCAGGATTCGGCCGCAGGCGTGGTCAGGCGCTGCGGAGTCCCCCCGCTGGCCGGGACCTCCCACAGCCCGTCCGCGTAGCGGCCGAAGACGATGCCCCCGTCGTCGCCCCAGCTCGCGCCGAACAGGTCCGCGTCGGCCGGCACGAGCGGGCTAGGCGAGGGCAGGCCGCCGTCGCTCAGCCGGGCGATCCTCGCCGCCGGGCCGCCGGCTAGCGGCACCTTGCGGAGCTCGTCGTCGGCGAGGAAGGCGATCCACGCGCCGTCCGGCGAGAGGCACAGGTCCGACGCGTTCTCGGTCCCGGCCAGCGGATCGGCCGCCGCCCGGGCGAGCGAGCGCACGTAGATCCGCCGCGTCGTGCCGTCGCCGCCGATGAAGGCCAGGTGCCGCCCGTCGGGCGTGAGCGCGAAGGACTGCCTGGACGGCCGCGAGCCCGCGGTGGTGTTGAGCATCTCGGCCGGCGCGAGCTCGAGCGCGAGCTGCGTGAGCTCGCGCGCGGGGCGGGAGCCCGTCGTCCGGCCGAGCAGGAAGGCGCCCGCCAGCGCGGCCAGGACGAGGAGCGCGAGCGCCACGCGGGCCGCGGAGCGCGGGCGGGCGGCCGCGGGCGCCGGCTCGCCCCCGTCCCCGCTGCGCTGCAGCTCGAGCCTGGCGTCGCCCATGTCGCGCAGGCGCTGGCGCGGGTCCTTCTGGAAGCAGCGCGCGAGCAGCCCGCGCACGGCGGCCGGCGTGGAGGACGGCAGCCGCGTCCAGTCCGGCTCGCGCCCGAGGACGGCGGCGAAGACGTCGGTCAGGGTCTCGCCCTCGAAGGCCCGCCGCGCCGTCAGGCACTCGTACAGCACGCAGCCGAAGGCCCACACGTCGACCCGCCGGTCGATCGCCTTGCCGCGCGCCTGCTCCGGGGCCATGTAGGTCGGCGTGCCGAGCAGGCGCCCGGCCTCGGTCGAGAGCACGCTGTCGGTCGAGGAACCGCGCGCGCCCTCGCTGGCCGGCTTCGCCAGGCCGAAGTCGAGCACCTTGACCTTGCCGTCGGGCGTCACGCGCACGTTGGCCGGCTTGAGGTCGCGGTGGATCACGCCGGCCTCGTGCGCGGCCTCCAGGCCCTCGGCGATCTGCTTGCAGACGTCCAGGGCCTCGTCCAGCGGCAGCGGACCGTGCTTCAGGCGCTCCTCCAGCGATTCGCCGGGCACGAGCTCGAGCACCAGGAAGCACGTCTCGCCGACCTGGTCGACGCCGTGGATCTGCGCCACGTTCGGATGGTTGAGCGAGGCCAGCGTCTTGGCTTCGCGCTCGAAGCGCCGCAGCCGCTCTTCGTCGTCCGCGAAGTGCTCCGGCAGCACCTTGATCGCCACCTCGCGCCCGAGCTTCGTGTCGCGCGCCCGGTACACCTCCCCCATCGCGCCCGCCCCCAGCGGGCCCAGGATCGAGTAGTGCGACAGCGAGGAACCGGGGGCGAGCGTCATGGCGGCCTCAGCGCGCGGGCTCCAGCTCCGCCAGCCAGTCGAGCGTTATTGCCAGGGCGCAGGGCGGCTGGCCTGGGTCGGGGAGCAGCGCGAGACAGCGTTGCCCGTCCGGCGACAGGGCGGCGTTGACGGTGTCCTGCGGCAGATCGAAGAGCTTGCGCGCCGTGCCGACCTGGAACGAGGGTTCGCGCGTCACGGCCACGGCGATCACGCCGCGGCGGTCGGGGGCGAGGTAGACGAGCTCGTTCCCGTCCGGGCTCCAGTGGATCAGGGCCGAGCTGGGCGTGCCGGTCTCGGCGCTGCCGAGCCCGGCGGAGGAGACGCGCACGCGCGTGTGGACGTCCGGGTGGTCCTGCACGTACAGCTCGGCCCGGCCCGACTCGTCCGAGGCGTAGGCGAGCCACTTGCCGTCGGGCGAGAAGCGCGCGTCGAACTCGTTCCCTGGACCGTCCAGGAGTGGCCGCGACGTCTTCGACTCGAGCTCCACCACCCACAGGTCGCGGCCGTTGCTCGGGTCGAGCATGTTGATGATCAGGGACTTCCCGTCGGGCGCGATGTCCTTGACGTGTGCGAAGAGGTTCCCCGACTCGAGCACGAGCTCCGGCAGGCCGGCGCCCGCCGTGCGGCAGCGGAAGAGATCGCGCGTCTCGCGGTCCGAGGAGTAGTACACCCATGCGTCGTCCGGCGACCAGATGGGCTGGCGTACGAACCGGTCGTCCGTCAGGCGGCTCCAGACTCCGCCGCGCCCGAGATCCGCCAGACGAAGCTCGGATCCCAGGCTCCTTTCGAGCAGGAGGAGCGCCCGCTCACCGGCATGGGAATAGGTCGCCGAGGTGTAGTAGTCGGGCTCGAGCGCGAGCTCCCGCAGCCGCTCGCCGCGCGCGTCGAGCTCGACGAGCCGGGTCCGGCGCTCGCCCTCGACGGGCGAGAGGACGCGCCCGGTGCGCGAGCAGGTGAGCATGTGGTGGCCGCCGTAGTTGGTCGCGCCGCTGGCCTGGATCCCGGTGGGTCGGGCCGTGCCGATCAGCGCCCCGGAGCCGAGGTCGAAGCGCTGCGCGGAGATCAACCCATCGCGCGCGAAGAGCAGCCAGTCGGGGGGCGCGAAGGTCGCGCGCGAGTCGGCCACGATCAGGGCGCGCGACTCCGGCGAGTCGAGCGAAGCGAGGCGCGTCTCCACCGTTCCGGGGGCAGCGCGCAGGCTCGAGTAGAGGAACGTGCGCCCACCCGGGAGGAACTGCGGGAAGCGGTGGCCAGCCTCCTCGTGCCCCGGATCGAGCGCGGTCACTGCCGTGGACGTGCCCCCCGACTGCGGCACCGCGTGCAGCGGGCCGTTCGAGAAGGGCGCGAACACGATCACCCCGGACGGACTCCAGTCGCCTCCGCGGGGCGCCGGTGCGGCGCACAGCGTCTGCACCGCTCCGCCCTGGATCGCGACCCGTGCCAGGCGCCCGGCAGCGAAGAAGGCCACGGCCTCGTCATCCGGGGACCAGAAGGGCATCTCGGCACCCTCGGTCCCCTCGAGGGGCCGCGCGGAGGCCGAGCCGAGGTCGCGGATCCAGATGCGCTTCTGGGCCCCGCGCTCGCCAGCCAGGAACGCCAGGCGCCGCCCGTCCGGCGAGATGGCGGCGTTCACGCTCTCCGCGTCGAGCTCGGTGCCGCCCGGCGCGGACACCTGGAAGCGGACGACCTCGCCGCGCGGCCCGGCCGGCGGCTCCGGGCGCGAGGTCCACAGCCAGACCACGATCCCGCTGGCCACGACGGCGAGGCTCCACGCGACGAGCTCGCGTCGGCACCAGGAGGAGGGCGCCACGGACCGTGCGCCGCCGTCCCCGCGCCGCGCGCGTTCCAGGCCGAGCCGCGCGTCGCCGATGTCCCGCAGTCGCGCGTGCGCATCCTTCGTGAAGCACGAGGCCAGGAGCTCGCGCACGGAGGCCGGAAGGTTCGCGGGCAGCCGCTGCCAGTCTGGCTCGCGCTCGAGCACCGCGGCCAGGACATCGGTCAGCGTCTCGCCCGCGAACGCGCGCCGTGCCGTGAGGCATTCGTACAGGACGCACCCGAAGGCCCACACGTCCACGCGGCGGTCGATGCCCTTGCCGCGCGCCTGCTCGGGCGCCATGTAGGTCGGGGTGCCGAGCAGGCGCCCGGCCTCGGTCGAGAGCACGCTGTCGGTCGAGGAGCCGGCCCCGCTCGCCAGGCGCGCCGGCTTGGCGAGCCCGAAGTCGAGCACCTTCACGCGCCCCTCCGGCGTCACGCGCACGTTGGCGGGCTTGAGGTCGCGGTGGATCACGCCGGCCTCGTGCGCGGCCTCCAGGCCCTCGGCGATCTGGCGGCACACGTCGAGCGCTTCGTCCAGCGGCAGCGGACCGCGCTTCAGGCGCTCCTCCAGCGATTCGCCGGGCACGAGCTCGAGCACCAGGAAGCACGTGTCGCCGACCTGGTCGACGCCGTGGATCTGCGCCACGTTCGGATGGTTGAGCGAGGCCAGCGTCTTGGCCTCGCGCTCGAAGCGCCGCAGGCGCTCCTCGTCGGCCGCGAAGTGCTCCGGCAGCACCTTGATCGCCACCTCGCGCCCGAGCTTGGTGTCGCGCGCCCGGTACACCTCCCCCATCGCGCCCGCCCCCAGCGGGCCCACGATCGCGTAGTGCGACAGCGACGATCCGGGGGCCAGGCTCATCGCGCGACGCTCCGCGGCGCCAGGCGGAGCAGCTCCTCGAAGACGCCCAGCACGACGTGCAGCTCGCTGCCGCCGGAGGCCGAGCGCTCGCGCACCATCAGGAAGCGCTGGCCGTCCGCGCTGACGTCGAAGCCGCGGATCCCGGCGGTCCCGCGGCCCGAGAGATCGGTCTCGAACAGGAGCTCGGGCCGTCCGGCCGAGAAATCGGGCTCGAGGCGTACCGGCACGACCATGACCTTGCGGCCCGCGCGGAAGAAGAGCTCGTCGCCCTTCGGGGACCAGACCGGCTCCGCACCGCCGCCGGTCGAGAGCTTCTCGCGCCTGCCGAGCGCGGGGAACGGCTGCACGTAGACCTCCTCGGCGCCCTCCTCGTCGGAGGTGTAGGCGATGTGACGCCCGTCGGGCGAGAAGACGGCCGCCCGCTCGGAATGGCGCGAGCGCAGGAGCGGCGTGACCGTGCCCTCCTCCAGCGCGACCAGCTGGACGTCGAGCTGGGTCGTGTCCGAGCTGGTGTTCACGAGGACGTGGCGCCCGTCGGGCGACCAGGACGAGACGAAGCCGCGCGCGAGCTCGGCGGGCGAGTGCGGCTCGACCTCGCCGGCCCCGTCCACCGCGGCGCTCACGACGCGCCAGCCGGTCGGCTCGAAGCGCGCGAAGGCGATGCGCGCGTCGTCCGGGGCCCAGGCGAGGCCGTGGTTGTCGCCCTCGCGGGTCAGGCGCGACGTCACGCCGCGCTCGAGGTCGTGCACCCAGATCTCGCACTGGGGCGCCGGAGCGCGGAAGGCGATGCGCCGGTTGTCGTGGGACAGGAGCGGCAGGTCGATGGCCTTCTCCAGGTCGAGGACCGGAGTCGCCGTGCCGCTGCGGTCGACCCACAGGAGCGCCCCGCGGTCCAGGAGGACGTTGCGCGGGATGTAGGCCAGCGTGCCGTCCTGCGCGAGCGCGAACATGCGCGCCTGGGAGCTGACGCGCGTGCCGAGGTCCGTGACCACGGGGGCGGCGGGGCCGACGGCGACGCAGCGCTCCGGGTCGAAGGGCAGCGCCATCAGCGGGCCGTCGGTGCCCTGCTGGTAGAGGACGTGGCCGCTCGACGCCCAGGTGGGAGTGAAGCCGTTCTCCTGGACCACGCGCACGGAGCGCTGCGCGAGGTCGATCACCGCCACGTCGAAGCCCGAGCCGTTCGAGAGGGAGCACAGGAGCGCCTTGCCGCCGGGCAGGGGCCAGGGCGCCAGCACGGCGTCGCCTTCGTCCAGCCCCGTCAGCGGCAGGTACTCGACCTCGCCCCCCCGGGCGTGCGCCCGGCCCAGCAGGGGGCTGGCGTTGCCGCAGAACCAGAGCGTGTCGTCCGGGAGCCACGCGGCCCCGCTGAATCCGCGCTCGAGGTCCGCGAGCGAGCGCACGGTGCCCGACGCCAGCGTCGCCACGCGCAGCTTCTGCTGGCCGTAGAAGCCCACGTGCTCCCCGTCGGGCGAGAAGAACGGGAGCCAGCCGGCCTCCGAGTCCTCGATCACGCGCGGCTCGAGCGCGTCGAGCTCGCGCACGTGCAGCTTCTCGCGCCCGCCCTCCGCGAACCCGCGGTAGACCATCCGGCGCCCGTCCGGCGAGAGGGCCAGGCCCTGGAAGGCGTCGATCGGCAGGCCGATGTTCGCCAGGGCGAAGCGGCGCACCCGGCCGGCGCCGGCCGGCGCGGACGCGCGCTCCGGCCGCAGCAGCGCGAGGACCACCGCCGCCGCCAGGGCACCCGCCACGAAGGCGAGCACGACCGGTCCGGCGCGCCGGGCCGGGCGCGCCGGGCCCCCGGAGCGAGCCGGCGCCTCCCTTCCGGCGGACCCGAGCTCCAGGCGCACGTCGCCTGCGTGCCGCCAGCGCTCGCGTGGGTCCTTGGCCAGGCAGCGCGCGAGCAGCTCGCGGAGGCGCGCCGGCGTCGGCGCGGGCAAGCGCGTCCAGTCGGGCTCCTGCGCGAGCACCGCGGCGAGCACGTCCGAGAGCGACTCGCCATCGAAGGCCCGCCGCCCCGTCAGGCACTCGTACAGCACGCAGCCCAGCGCCCAGATGTCCACGCGCGCGTCGATCGGCCGCCCGCGCGCCTGCTCGGGCGCCATGTAGGTCGGCGTGCCGAGCAGGCGCCCGGCCTCGGTCGAGAGCACGCTGTCGGTCGAGGACCTGCGCTCGTCGCGGATCGGCTTCGCCAGGCCGAAGTCGAGCACCTTGACCTTGCCGTCGGGCGTCAGGCGCACGTTGGCCGGCTTGAGGTCGCGGTGGATCACGCCCGCCTCGTGCGCCGCCTCCAGGCCCTCGGCGATCTGCTTGCAGACGTCCAGGGCCTCGTCCAGCGGCAGCGGACCGCGCTTCAGGCGCTCCTCCAGCGATTCGCCGGGCACGAGCTCGAGCACCAGGAAGCACGTCTCGCCCACCTGGTCGACGCCGTGGATCTGCGCCACGTTCGGATGGTTGAGCGAGGCCAGCGTCTTGGCTTCGCGCTCGAAGCGCCGCAGGCGCTCCTCGTCGGCCGCGAAGTGCTCCGGCAGCACCTTGATCGCCACCTCGCGCCCGAGCTTCGTGTCGCGCGCCCGGTACACCTCCCCCATCGCGCCCGCCCCCAGCGGGCCCAGGATCGAGTAGTGCGACAGCGACGAGCCGGGGGCGAGCGTCATGACCCGCCCTTCGACAGGAGCCGCGGCCAGTCGACGATCACCTCGTCGGGCCGGACCGCCTCGGCCGGGTCCACCAGCACGAGGAGGAAGCGCTGGCCGTCCCGCGCGACGTCCCAGCCGCGCAGGGTGTCGGGCGGGAGCCGGAACAGGAGCTCGGGTGTGCCCACGCGCAGGCCGCCGGCGGGATCGGGTGCCACCTGCGCAGAGAGCAGCGCCGTGCCGCGCAGCTCGAAGAAGAGCTCCGTGCCGTCGGCGCTCCAGCGCGGCTGGCTCCCGCCGTCGACCGAGACACGCGTGCGCTCGCGGGCGCCGTCGAGCGCGACCACGTAGACCTCGGGGCGCCCCGACTCGTTCGAGGTGAAGGCGACGTGCCGTCCATCCGGCGAGACGCGCGCGTGCTGCTCGGAGAACTCGCTGGCCAGGAACTCGCGCTGCGTGCCCGCGCCGAGGTCGGCCAGCCACACGTCGGAGGTGCCGTACGAGCGGCCGTAGAACAGGAAGCGTCCGTCCGGCGTCCAGCCCGTCGGACTCTGGATCTTGCGGTCGTACGGGACGAGCACGCGTCCGGCCGAGTCCGCGAGCTCCCAGAGGTAGACGTTGGGCGGCCCTTCCTTGTCGGCGCTGTAGGCCAGCCGCCGGCCGTCGGGCGACCAGCAGGGCGAGCCCTCGCTGCGCTTCGCCGAGGTGAGGCGCGAGGGGATCCCGCGCTCGAGGTCCACCAGCCAGAGGTCGGTGGTGCCCCGGCTCGGATCGGCGATCGGGACGGCCAGGCGCTTCCCGTCGGGCGCCAGGGCCGGGGAGCCGACGTACAGGTCGGGCTGGAGCACGCGCGTGAGCTCACGGCCGCCGCGATCGACCCACTGCAGGCGCGCCGGCGCGAAGCGGCGCCGGTAGACCAGCGTCCCCTGCTGCGAGACCGAGAAGAGCGCGGTCCCGTTCGACGCGAAGAAGTAGACGTCGTCGACGAGCTGGCGCGGCGGCCCGCCCAGGCTCAGCGTGCGCGGGTCGAAGGCCTGCGCGTAGAGCACGCCGTCACGCACGTAGAGGACCTGATCCGGTGCGGCGAACTGCCCCATCGAGCCGGCCGGGGTGAGCACGCGCACCTCCTCCGAGTCGAGCGATCCGACCTGGAGCTGTCCGACCCCATCGACCGGGCGCGTGAACAGGAAGTGCCGGCCGTCGGGGAGGAACCAGGGCGTGGTCCCGTCGGGATCGACGCCCTGCGTGCGCTCCGTGCGGCGCAGCAGCGTGAGGCTGGCTTGCCCCGGGGCGAGCACGAACCAGGTCTCGTGCTCGAAGGTGCTGTGGTAGACGAGGATCGTCCCGTCGACCGACCAGGTGCCCGAGCGCCCGCCCTCCTCCACCGGCGCCAGCACCCTGGGCGGCGCCCCGTCGAGGCCGACGCACATCAGCCGCTCGGCGCTGAAGAAGCCGATCTGGCGTCCGTCGGGCGACCAGAACGGCGAGCCGGCCCCGGACGTGCCCGCGAGCTCGCGCCCCTCCGCCTCGTCGAGCTTCCGGAGCCAGAGATGACCGGAGTAGATGCTGACCAGGTGGCTGCCGTCGGGTGAGATCACGCCGAGACTCGCGGTGAAGCCGGCCGGCGGAAGGCTGAAGCGGTAGCCGGGCCGCGGCGGCGCCTCCGCCGGCGGCGCGGCACGCGACCAGGCGAGGAGCGCGGCGCCCCCGGCCACGGCCGCGAGCATCCAGGCGGCGAGCTCGCGCGGCGCGAGCCTGCGCGCGGGCCGGGGGTCCTCGCCCTGCGCGCGCTCGAGCGCGAGGCGCGCCTCGCCGATGTCGCGCAGGCGCCGGCGCGGGTCCTTCTCGAGGCAGCGCACGACCAGCTCGCGCACGCGCGGCGCGAGGTCCGCCGGCAGGACCGCCAGGTCGGCCTCGGACTTCAGCACGGCCGCCAGGACGTCGCTCAGCGAGTCGCCCATGAAGGCGCGCCGCGCGGTCAGGCACTCGTACAGCACGCAGCCGAAGGCCCACACGTCGACGCGCTTGTCGATCGGCCGGCCGCGCGCCTGCTCGGGCGCCATGTAGGTCGGCGTGCCGAGCAAGCGCCCGGCCTCGGTCGAGAGCACGCTGTCGGTCGAGGTGGCGGCCTCGCGCGACTCGTGTACCGGCTTGGCGAGCCCGAAGTCGAGCACCTTGGCCCGGCCGTCCGGCGTCAGGCGCACGTTGGCGGGCTTGAGGTCGCGGTGGATGACGCCGGCCTCGTGTGCCGCCTCCAGACCCTCGGCGATCTGCCGGCAGACCTCGAGGGCCTCGTCGAGTGGCAGGGGCCCGCGCGCCAGGCGCTGCTCGAGCGTCTCGCCCGGCACCAGCTCGAGCACGAGGAAGCACGTGTCGCCGACCTGGTCCACACCGTAGATCTGGGCCACGTTCGAGTGGTTCAAGGCCGCGATCGACTTGGCCTCGCGCTCGAACCGCCGCAGGCGTTCCTCGTCGTCCGCGAAGTGCTCCGGCAGCACCTTGATCGCCACCTCGCGCCCGAGCTTCGTGTCGCGCGCCCGGTACACTTCCCCCATCGCCCCCGCGCCCAGGGGAGCGAGGATCGAGTAGTGCGCGAGCGACGAGCCGGCTGCGAGGGTCATGGCGTGTCCCCCTCCTGGTCCCCGCCGTGGATCCGGGCCACGCTCGCGTGCTGGAGCACGGCCAGCGCCTTCGCCTCGCGCTCGAAGCGCCACAGGCGCTCCTCGTCGTCGCCGAGCTCGTCCGGCAGCACCTCGATCGCCCCTTCGCGTCCCAGCCGCGTTTCGCGCGCGCGCCAGACCTGGCCCCTGGCACCGGCCCCGAGCGGGGCGTGGACCGCGCAGGAGCCCAGGGTCGAACCGGTGGTGACGGTCATGGCCGTCGCGCGCTGCGGGGGCCGGTGGGCTCCGGGGTGCTGGGCGGGAGCGGGCTCAATCCGGCTTGCCGAAGCAGTAGAGCGCTGCGTCCGAGCGCACGAACAGCGCTCCCTGACCGATGGCCGGGGTGGCGTGGATCGTCTCGCCCAGCTCACTGGTCGAGAGCACCTTCGGCTCGGGGCCTGCGGCGAGCACCGTGAGGCGTCCCTCCTGGCTGGCGAGGTAGACCTTGCCCTCGCCGGCGACGGGCGAGGCGTCGTACTCGCCGCCGCCCTCCAGGCGCTGGAAGGCGACCTCCTCGCCGCTCTCCGCGTCGAGCAGCGTCAGCATGCCGCCGCTCTTCACGAGGTACAGCAGCCCGTCGAGCAAGAGCGGAGTCGCGATCGAGGGCAGGCCGCGCTTCGCGCGCCACAGCTCCTTGGGCGCCTTCTCGCCCAGCGCGAAGGCCACCAGGCCGAAGTCGCGCGACGACATGCCCTCGGCGATGAAGGTCCATTCGGCCTCGGTGATCCGCCCGTCGAGGTCGGCATCGGCCCAGCCGAAGTGCTCGTCGTAGCCCGATCCTACCAGCTCTTCCTTCGTGAGCCGCGCATCCTGGTCCTTGTCGAACTGGGCGCTCATCGCGGCGAAGGTCTGCATCGCGCCGCCCTCGGCGTGGAACGGGACGCTCACGAATAGCCGTGCGGGTCCCGGGGCGTATGTGCGAGGTCGCTCCCACAGCACGGGCGAGCACACCGGCGTGTAGCCCAGGCTCCCCACGCTCCACTCCTCCGCGCCGCTCTCCAGCGCGTAGGAGGCCGCGCGGAAGGTGCCGAAGACCAGGATGCTGCGCGGCTCCTTCGTGGGGAACAGCACGGGCGTCGTCCAGCTCTCGATCTGGCCCGTGCGCGCGCTGCGCCACTTCTCCTTGCCGGTCGCCACGTCGACCGCCAGCAGGAACGAGCCCCGCTGCTGGTCGCACAGCAGCACCAGCGTGTCGCCGGCCAGGACCGGCGAGGCCGCCATGCCGTAGAAGCTGTGGAACGGTCCGAGCGGCAGGCGCCAGCGGTCCTCGCCCGCGGCGTTGAACGCGGCCAGCCCGAGCTCGGGGAAGAAGACGTACACGTTGCTGCCGTCGGTCACCGGGCTCGGCGTGGCCGAGCCGTTGGCCGGGAAGACCTCCTGGCGGTGCGCGCGCTCGAGGCGCCGCTGCCAGCGCAGCTCGCCGGTCGCCTGCACGACCGCCGCGACCGTCAGGCCCTGCTCGTCGGCGGCCGTGAGGAAGACCGCGTCGTTCCCGAGCACCGGCGAGGAGTGCCCGGCCGCGAAGGGCCGCCGCCAGCGCACGTTCTGCTGCGGCCCGATGGCCTCCGGCAGGTCGCGCGCGGCCGAGACGCCGCTGCCGTTCGGGCCGCGGAAGCGGGACCACTCCTGGGCCGCGGGCGGGACGGGCTGCAGGGCGAGGAGCGCGAAGGCG
>DASVAP010000196.1:0-27882 GCA_036376275.1 Planctomycetota bacterium
CGCGACCTGCCGGCCGACTTCTGGGTCGATACCTTGCGCATGGAGTGGCGCTTCGACCCCGAGCTGGGCGTCCCGCGCGGCGCCGAGCGCCCGATCCTGAGCGCGCGCGGACGGGCGCGCGAGGGCACCGAGAGCCCAGCCATCCTGTTCCAGGAGTTCGAGGCCGCCCTGAAGCGGCGCATGCCCGAGGCGCGCACCAAGCCGCGCATGGGCGAGAGCGACTTCACGCTCGACCTGTGCAGCCTGGGCGAGCCGGCCGCGCCGCCGGCCGAAGGGGAGGTGCGCTGATGGACGTCGGCGCCTACTGGCAGGAGAACAAGCGCTTCGTGCTGTGCGTGGGCGCGGGCGCGATCCTGTTCCTGATCGCCTACGGCTTCGAGACCGCGCACTTCCAGGGCCGCATCAACGCAGCCAACCGCGCGATCCAGGGCAAGAAGAACGAGCTGCGCAACATGCAGTTCACGAGCGCCGACCAGGGCGAGGCCGAGGCCGAGAACGCGGCCCTGCGCGCGGCCCTGGACCAGCTCACGGCCGCGGCGCGCTTCCAGCCGCGTCCGGAGTTCGTGCCCGATCCGACCGCCGGCTCGGGCGCCAACCACTACGTGCGCACCGTCTCGCGCGTGCGCGAGGAGCTCTCCCTGCGCGCCAACCGCGCCAGCCTGGGGCTCGACTCCTCGCTCGGGCTGCCCGAGCTCTCGCCCACGCTGGAGCGCGAGATCCTGCGCTACCTCGAGGCGCTCGATCTGGTCGAGAGCGTGGCCGACCTCGCCATCCGCGCCGACGTGGACGCGATCGACAAGGTCCAGGTGCGCCTCGACCCGGGCCACTCCGCGCGCACCGGCGTCGGGCCGATCGAGCGCACGCGCGTGCAGATGACCCTGACGGGCTCGTCGCTGGCGCTCACGCGCCTCCTGGCCTGGACCCAGCGCCCACCGCCCGGCGGACGCGTGTTCCCGATCGACCAGCTCGAGATGGCCGGCGCCCGCAACCAGCCGGGTCGCGTGCGCCTGGACGTGACCTTCGTCCTGGTGCGCGTGCAGGAGCTCGAGCCCGGCGCCCAGGAAGGCTGATACGAGCATGCGCATGCGCCAGGAACAGGTCGTCTTCCTCGCCTCCGCGCTGGTCCTCGGCGCGCTCGGCTACGGGCTCCTCTCCAGCTCCGCGGCCGCCAAGCGCGGCGGCGACGCGCCCGCGGGCGAAGGCGAGCGCAAGCGCTTCCCCGCCCCCGACGTGACCGTGGTCGTGCCCAGCGAGACCAGCCCGCCCCTCGCGCGCGAGCTCTTCCTGCCGCCGCGCGACAGCGCCCCGCTGCCGGCGCTCGAGCTGGTCGAGCCGCCGCGCGCGCGCCTGGTCGTGCTGCTGCCGCCGACCGTGCCGGGACCGGCTCCGGCCGCCTACGGCAAGCTCCTGCGGCGTCCCCTGCCGGCGGTCGAGCTGCCGGACCTCTTCGCCGCGCCCGAGGGCACCGAGGAGGTCGAGGACGCGGCCTTCTTCGGCCTGGCCGGCAAGGACGAGGGCGAGGCGCAGCGCGTGCCCGGACAGAAGCCTCCGGCCAGGGGCGAGGAGGCGGACGCCGACCTCGAGCACCTGACGCCGGCCGAGAAGGCCGAGCTGCTGGCCGAGTACAAGCGCCGCTACGACTGGATCCAGCGCGGCCCCGGCGAGCTGTGGTTCGGGCGCATCGTCAACCCCGACCGCTACGGCCTGGAGGTCACCCCGGCGCGGGCCGAGGAGCCGCTCCTGTTCGTGCGCGTGCACCCCAAGACGGGGCGCGAGCTGTACGCCAGCGTCGGCGCCCCGCCGCTCTCGGTCGCGCGCACGGACATCACCGGCTTCGGCTTCGCCGACACGGTGGCGAACGAGATCGAGCTGCGCGCGAAGAAGATCGGCACCGAGCTGACGCGCGGGACCTTCGACGAGGCCCTGCTGCTGGCGCGCTACTGCATCGCGATGCGCCTGGAGGCCCCGCGCGCGCTCGCGATCGCGGAGGAGCTCTTCCGGCTGGCCGCGAAGTACGACCCGAAGGACCCGGTGCCGCAGATCGGCCTGGCGCGCTGCCTGGAGGCGGCCTTCCGCTTCGAGCAGGCCTTCGAGGTCTACCAGGAGCTCCTGGCGGCCTTCCCGCACCGCGAGGAGGTCCACGTCGCCCTGGCGCTGCTCGAGGAGCGCTTCCTGCTCCACCGCGAGGCCGAGGCGCGCCTGCGCCAGGCCCTCTCGATGAACCAGGGCTCGTGGATCAGCCGCCAGGGCCTGGGCGCCTTCCTCGTGCGGCGCGGCGAGCCGCGCGAGGCGGTCGAGCACCTCAAGGTCGCCAGCCAGGCAGCGCCCAACGCGCCCGAGCTCCTGCCAGTGCGCGTGGCGATCCGCAACACCCTGGGCGATGCGCACCTCGCGCTGGGCGAGCTGGCCGAGGCCGAGGCCGCCTACCGCTCGGCGCTCTCGGCCGAGGCCGGGAACCAGCACGCCCAGGCCGGGCTGCTGGCGACCCAGGTCCTGTCCGGGAAGGCTCAGCCGGAGGCCGACACGGGCGAGGGGGCGGGCTTCGAGCTCCTGCTCGCGCGCGGCGTGGCCGCGCTGGCGGCCGGCCAGCACGCGGCGGCGCGCGACCTCCTGCAGCTCGCGGCCGGGGCCGACCCGTTCCGCGCGCACCACGCCCTGGCGGCGCTCTCGGTCCTGGCGGAGATCACGGGCAACGGCGAGGACGCGCTGCGCCTGGCGGACGACGCGCTGGAGCGCGACCCGACCAGCGCCTTCGCGCTGTTCCAGAAGGGCCGCCTGCTGGGCCTGCAGGGCGACTACGAGGGTGCGCGCGCGGCCCTGACCGGGGCCCTGGAGCAGGACCTCGACTTCGTCGACGCGCTGGTGGCCCTGGGCGACGTGGCCTTCCGCCTGGGGCGCTTCGAGGACGCCGAGCAGTACCTGCGGCGCGCCGTGACGGTCGACGACACGCGCGCCGAGGTGCACGCCCTGCGCGGGCTCAACCTGCTGCGCCTCTCCTCGAACGGCGCCGCGCGCGCGGCCTTCGAGCGCGCGCTCGAGCTCGACCGCAGCGAGCCCACCGCCACGGCCGGCAGCGCCTGGTGCTTCTACCTGGAGGGCGACGCGACCGAGGCCCTGACGCGCATCGCCGACATCGAGGAAGCGCGCCGCAACCTGCCCGAGGAGGATCCCTGGCGCAGCTGGTCGCGGACGCAGATCGAGCGCCTCCAGGACCACCTGCAGAAGGTCGAGTGGCGCGACCCCTTCGCGCGCAAGCGTCTCGCCAACCGCTGGGCGACCGAGGAGTCGGACGGGCTGCTGCACTCGATGGTCGACGGCACGGTCGAGCTCTCGGGCCAGTTCAACAAGGACGGCCGCGGGCGCGTCTACCGCGTGCTCGACGCCAGCGAGTTCGTGTCCTTCGAGGCCAGCCTGTGGATCGACCCGGGCCAGGCCAGCGGCCGCATCGGCATCTTCGCGGCGCGCGAGCGGCCCTCGCAGCGCACCGGGACCGAGGTGATCGCCGAGGCCTCGGTCTCGCGCCACCCGGACGGCAACGTGCAGCTGCGCTTCGTGCGCGCCGGCCAGGCGGTCGACGTGCGCGACATGCAGCAGCCCTTCCCGCTCGGCGAGTGGGTGCGCCTCAAGCTCGAGCGCCGCGGCGAGTCGGGCGAGGCCAGCGTGACGCTCTTCCTCGACGGGATCCCGCTGATCGAGAACCTCGCCATGCCGGCCCTAGGGCAGTCGAAGACGCAGCTGCTGGTGGGGCTCTTCGCCGAGGGCGCGCCCGGCCGGCGGGTCGTGGTGCGCATGGACGACGTGGCCCTCGTGCACCGCCTCGCGCCATGAGCCCCGCTCCCCGGACACGCGGCGGCTTCACGCTGATCGAGCTCCTGGCGGTGCTGCTGATCCTCTCGATCCTGGTGGCGGTCCTGATCGTGAGCCTGCGCGACTCGGAGCGCTCGGTGCGGATCGAGCTGACGCGCACGCTGCTCGCCAAGCTCGAGACGGCGGCGAAGAGCTACCAGAACGAGTTCGGGGCCGCCCCGCCGAGCTCGTTCCAGGCCGGCCAGGAGGTCGCGAACGACGGCCTGAACGTCGGCATCGAGGCCTTCGTGGTGGCGCTGTGGTCGCGGAAGTGGGAGGCCGGCGGGCTGCTCGACGACCTGCGCGACGGGCTCGTCAACACCGACGGCGACCGCTCCTCCCGGCAGCTCACCGACTTCGCCACGCGCGAGCTGCTCGAGATCCCCGATCCCTGGGGCACGCCGATCGCGTACATCGAGCGCACGGACTACGTGCTCACGAACCGCCGCTACCTCTCCTACCAGCCCGAGACGGGCGAGCCGCTCGAGACCGTCCCCACGGCCTTCAAGAACCCGCGCACGGGCCAGTTCTTCGCCGCCCAGGGCTTCCAGCTCGTCTCCGCCGGCCCCGACTGCCAGTTCGGCACCGAGGACGACATCACCACCTTCGCGCGCGACTGAGGAACGACGTGCAGCGAGCGCGAGCACCGCGGGCCGGCATGACGCTGCTCGAGCTGATCCTGGTGATGACCCTCCTGGCGCTGATCCTCGGCACGGGCGTGGGCTTCTTCTCGCGCCAGGACTTCGGCAGGCGCCAGGCGCCGGGCCTCGTGCGCAACGTCCTGCGCAGCGCCCAGAACACGGCCCTGGCCAGCTCCGGCCCGGCGCGCGTGCGCATCGATCCGACGGCGGGCACGCTGTGGGCCGAGTCGCTGATCACGGTCGGGACTTACCAGTTCGAGAACCGCGAGGTCCTGGGCCTCGGCCCGGCCGGCTCGGCCTCACCCGAGAACTTCGACCCGCGCGGGTACCTCGGGGCCTGCTTCCGCCCGGGCGGGCGCCTGCGCGCCACGGCCGAGATCCCGCTCGAGCGCGACCCGGCCTTCGACTTCACGCTGGGCTTCTCGCTCGAACTCGCGCTGTACCGCGAGGGCGAGGCCGGCGGGCGCGTGCTGTCGCTCGGGCCCAGCGAGGCCCCGACCGTGGGCCTCGACCTCGGCAAGAACGGCGCCCTGCGCGCGCGCATGCGCACGCGCCTGGGCGCGGCCGAGTCCGACCGCCCGGGCGGGTCGGTGATCCTGCAGACCGAGCCGGGGCTGGTCGGGATCGGACGCTGGTTCGAGGTGCGCCTGGTCTACGACCGGCGCCGCTTCGCGCTCTTCCTGGACGGTTTGCGCGTGGCCGAGGCGGAGGAGGAGAGCTACGTGTGGAAGGTGGATGCTCCGCTCGTGCTCTCGGACCCGGCCCTGCCCTTCCCGGGGCGGCTCGACAGCCTGGTGATCGGCGTGCTGGTCGCGGGCGAGCCGACGGCCCTGCCCGAGACCGTGCGCTTCACGGCCGACACGCCCGCGACGGTGCAGTTCGCCGCCAGCGGCGGGCTCGATCGCACGGCGCACCGCGATCCGCCGCGCATCGGCCTCGAGTTCCAGGACGGGGCGCGCGAGACGATCACGGTCGGCCTGTACGGGACGGTGGAGTGATGGGTCGGCCTGCGCGAGCGAGCGAGGCGGGCCTGGCGATGATCGCCGTTCTGCTCGTGCTCATGGCGCTGTTCGTGCTCTCGGCGCCGTTCCTGGTGACGGTGCGCAACGCCGACCAGGCCTCGAGCGAGTCCGCCGACCGCGCCGTCCTGCGCATCACGCTCGACTCCGCCGGGCGCCACGCGGCCGCCCACCTGGCCGCCTCGCACCCCGCGCTCGACGAGACGCCCTACTTCGACGACGAGGCCGAGCTGACGGTCACGGCGCGCTTCCCGGAGGGCTTCCTCGCCACCGACGATCCCCACCAGGTGATGTGGGGGCTCGAGGCGCGCGACGTGGCCGGGCGCATCGACCTCGCCAGCGCCTCGCCCCAGGTGCTGGCCAACGTGATCGGCGGCGCCGCGCGCCTGACGGGGCGCTGCGGGGACAAGGACCTCGTGCTCGAGGTCAGCGGCACGCAGGGCTTCCTGGTCGAGGGCGTGGTGCGCGTGGACGACGAGTGGATGGCCTTCGGCGAGCTCGAGCCGACCAAGCTGCTACGCCTGCAGCGCGGTCTGCTGGTGGTGCTGGACGCCGACGGCGAGCCGGCCGAGTGCGGCCCGCGCCCGCCCCAGGCGCACGAGATCGGGGCCTTCGTGCTCGACCAGCGCGCCTACGCGCTGTGCGAGTGGCGCACGGCGGCCGACCTCCCCGAAGGGCGCCTGCGCCGCTACGAGAGCCTGGAGGAGGTGCGCGCGGCCGAGCGCTTCATGCTCGGGCCAGGTCTCGGGCGCGACGCGTACCTGGCGCTGGCGCGCACGACCACGGCCTTCGGGCGCGAGCGCGCCGGGGCCGTCTGGCAGCGTCCGGCGCGCGTGATCGGCGAGCCGCAGGGCGAGCCGCAGTACGGCTGCCGGCTGACGGTCGACGACCTGCGCTGGTTCAACCCGGGCACGACGGTGTGGATCACCGACGGCACCAACGAGGAGTACGGCCTGGTGCGCGGGACCGAGGGCAACGTCCTCGTGCTCGATTCACCGCTGCGCTCGCCCTACGCAGCCTACCGGACGCTGGTGCACGCGCTCGCGCGCGCGCCCGTCAACGTGAACACGGCCAGCCCCGAGGTGCTGCGCATCCTGTGGACCAACCTGAAGCTGCGCGGGCGCTCGGCGCGCCTGACGGAGGGCGAGGCCGAGCAGCTCGTCGACCTGGCGCTCGTCTCGCGCCCCTTCACCGGCTTCGAGGACCTGCTGCGGCGCCTGGTGCTGCCGGCGGCGGGCCTGGAGGAGCTCCCGCCCGACGCGCCGGTGCGCCCGGAGGAGCTGGAGAAGCTGGCGCGCGAGGCGCTCGTCGACGCCCAGGGCAAGAAGATCCTGACCGGCTTCATCGACCCGGACGACGCGCGCGCCTTCTACAAGAACGCGCGCAATGCCAACGACAACGAGCTCGAGTTCGCGACCATGCCGCTGTGCTTCACGTCGCGCGACGTGTACGAGCTGGAGCTGCGCGCGGCGGTCAACGCGCCCAGCGGGGCCGACCGCGCGCGCGGCGCGCGCGAGCGCGTCGAGATGATCGTGCCGCAGCGCGACCTCTTCTCGGTCTGGACGCGCCAGGAGGACTTCGACGAGGCCCCGCGCCTCGACCAGGCCGCCGCCGGCTGGCTGACGGGGCCCGTGCCGGTCGCGCGCCACGACCCGCTCTTCGGCGCCGTCAGCTCGCTGCGCTGGCCGGCGCGCGCGCGCGCGCACCTCGGGCCGCACGACACGCTGGCCCCGCCGACGGGCGAGGACCAGCCGCCCCTGCCCTACACGTTCGCTTCACGGGAGGACGAGGACGGATGGGCCCAGCTCGCGGCCACGCGCGAGGACGCACGCGCGCGCGGCGCGAGCTACGCGCTGCACTTCGACCACGAGACGGAGACCCTCGAGGGGCGCTTCCTGCCGGACGAGCCCGAGCCGCTCGACCTCGCCAAGCTCGGCTGGTCGGGCGCCGCCGACCGCATGAGCGGCATGGCCGCCTCGCTGTGGATCCAGCCGCGCGCGCTGGAGGAGGGCGCGCGGCTGCTGGACGTGGGCGGCCAGCTCACGGACACGGACCGGCTCTCGCTCCTGTTCGAAGAGGGGCACCTCGTGCTGCGCGTCCTCGACGGGGCCGGCGACCACCCCGACACGGAGTTCCGGGAGCGGGCCGAGGTCCGCTTCCCGCTCACCGGCGAGGGGCCGGGCCTGCCGCTCGAGACCTGGTCGCACGTGCAGATCGCGGTCGACGGCAACCGCCCGGACCAGATGGCGCTGTGGGTCGACGGCCGGCGCTCCGCGCACACGCCCGGCCTGACGCGCCTGACGGCGGCGCTGCCGAGCGCCGGCGACCGCATCCAGGTCGAGTCGACCGAGGGATTCCCGGACAAGTGCGTGCTGCGCATCGGCAACGAGCTGATCGAGGCCCTCAAGCAGGGCGAGGGCTCGTTCCTGGCGCGCTTCCTGGGCACCGGCGAGAACGCCGGCTTCGGCGGACGCCTGGCGCGCGAGATCCACCTGGGCTACCCCGAGACGAACCAGGGCCTGTTCAAGTTCACCGACCACCCGGCGGGCACGACGGTGCAGCTCTACGGCTACAGCGTGCCGCTCTTCTCCAACCTGCCCAGCGTGGCCACCAACCTGCGGGACGAGCTCAACCTCTTCGCCGTCGCGCGCGTGGAGGGGCTCGTCGTCAGCGGCGACGAGAAGCGCGAGACGGCCATGGACCCGATCACCCTGGCGGGGGATCCGGTGGCCTACTGCTACGGCGTCGCCGGCCGGCGCGAGCTCGA
The DNA here is from genome assembly GCA_036376275.1 of Planctomycetota bacterium. Taxonomy (GTDB): domain Bacteria; phylum Planctomycetota; class UBA1135; order UBA1135; genus JABFRZ01. The sequence goes on from DASVAP010000196.1 coordinate 8,274, forward strand.
GGGGCTGCTGCTGGCGCCCGTCGATCCCGGGCGCAGCCTGGAGGACACGATGGCCGCCTTCAGCCCGCGCGGAGGCTACGCGGCCATCATCGGGCGGGTCTACGCGGGCGGAGGGGGCACGCAGGGCGACTACCTCAGGGACGCGGACGGCTACCGCGTCAACGGCGTCGAGGTCGTGCGCTATACCGGCTGGGACGGGCAGACGCTGCACATCGACCGCCGCGAGGGCGCGGGCCTGGCGCGGCTGCAAGGCAACATCCGCGACGAGGTCGAGGGGCGCGGCTCGTTCATCGTCTACTACGAGCTCCCGGCAGGCTGGACAGGGACCTTCACCCCCCCGCTCGAGGAGCGCAACAACCGCTTCACCTACCAGGTGATGGTCATCCCGATCTCGATCCCGGCCGCGGGCGCCTCGGGCGTGGCGGGCTTCGATCCGGGCAACAACGGCTCGGGCTTCGTGCAGCTCACCTACTCGGGCGGGCAGTCCGCGCAGACGGAGTGGGTGCGCTACGACGAGATCGCCAGCGACGGCTCCTTCGTGCGCGATCGACCGGACGGGCTGATGAAGGCCTACGAGGCGCTCTTCGGCGACCCGGGGGACGGGGGCGACCCGGGCGATCCGCAGCGCCCCGGCGGCTCCGGGGGGGCCGGGGGCATGCCGCTCCTCTCCGCCCCCGAGCCTGCGCGGACGTTCCGGAGGGCGGGGGCCCCGGCCGCGGCCGGGGCGCGCCAGTCCTCGCGCGGCGGCTCCTACTGGGACTACACCCTCGGCCAGGCGGAGGACCAGGACTTCGCCGTGTCGCGCGCGGTGAACTCGCAGCTCCAGTTCCGCGGCGTGCTCGGCACCTTCCAGCACGCGCACGCCTCGGGCGTGATGGTCCTGCCGGTCTTCCGCGTGCGCGAGGGCGACGAGACCGGCGGCTGGCCGGGGCGCTTCGACAGCGTGATGTTCATGACCGAGGACCTGGATCTGCCGGGCTTCCCGGGCGTCGTGCAGCACGCCAACCGCCCCTACGAGTACCTGGCCTACGGCTGGCGCGAGGGCGGCGACGCGCTCACGGCCGAGGCGCTGCCGGAGCCGGTGACGCGCGACTACGACGGCATGGTCCTGAATCAGACCTACGTGGCCCTCGACGACCGCGTGGCCATCCCCTTCGCGCCCTCGCCGACCACCGACGCGGACGGGAACCCGCTCGACTCGCGCCTGCTCACGCGCATGGTGCTCTACCCCTCGGGCGAGCTGCCGCGCCAGGTCGAGCGCGGGCAGCTCGGCGGCGAGGCGGTGGTCAAGGGCGGCGCCGCGACGCGCACTTCCTCCACCGTGCCCTCGGTCGTCGTCGACGAGGCGCTCTTCTTCCCGAGCGAGCTCGGCAACCTGAGCGGCATGCCGGTGCAGATGATCGTGGCCCAGCCCTTCTCGGAGAGCGACGACAGCTTCACGGCCCTGAAGGAGACCCTGCGCACGCCGCTCGGTGACACCCCCCAGGACAAGCCGCTCGAGCCCGGGGCGACGGCCAAGCCGAACCAGCCGGACGTGATGGGGGCCGTGATCGCGAACCTGCCCGAGGTCGGCGGCGTGCTGCGCATCGGCGACGAGATCCTGTGCTACGAGCGCTTCGAGACCTCCGGCAACGCCTACACCTTCACCGTGGCCCCGGCCGGCCGCGGGCTCCTCGGGAGCGAGCCCCAGCCGCACCGTCCGACCGAGGCGATCTCCTTCCTCGGCGCCTTCCCGGCCGGGATCCTGGCGGGCAACGTGGGCGCGGACGATGCCCAGCTCCTCCTGGTCGAGCTGCCGCCGGATTTCCCGCCGATGGGGCTGGTGCACATCGAGGACGAGCTCGTGCACTACACGCGCATCGAGGGCAACGCGCTGGCCATGCCGCGCGCCTCGCGCGAGCCTGGCGCGCGCGACGAGAAGGGCCCGGGCCTCTTCCGCGGCCGCTTCGGCACCGCGCGTGCCCCGCATCCGGCCGGCTCGGCCGTGATCCTGTTCCCGTTCCGCTACTGGGACGGCTGGAGCGACCTGGCCGACGCCCCGGAGCTGACCTACTACCAGCTCGCCCTCGACCAGCCCGACGCCTACTGGCGGCGCGTCTTCTGGAAGGCCAGCACCCCGGCGCACCCCGGGACGCAGCTCGCCGTGCTGCAGCGCACGGACGCCGCGCTGCCCTGGGATGCGGTCCCGGAGGGCACGAACGGCCTGACGCTGCTGCTCGAGGGCAAGCTCGAGGCCGAGGGCAACCCGATCGGCGTGCAGGCCGACCGCGTCGAGTGGCGCGTCTTCGTGCGCCACCTGCCGGGCTCCTTCGACCCCGAGGCCGGCCTGTCGCACGGCTGGAAGACGACCCCGCGTCTCGAGCTGTTCGGCGTCGAGTACCTGGGGCCCGGCCGGACCTTCGCGAGGATCGACCGGTGAGCGCCTCGACGCCGCGACGCCCGCGCGCGGGCTTCACGCTGGTCGAGCTGGTCCTGGCGGCCGGGCTCTTCTCGCTCCTGATCGTGGTGCTGCTGAAGCTGGTCGACACCTCGGTCACGATCTGGGGCCGCACCGACGAGAACCGCGAGCTGGCCGAGATCGGCGGGGCGGTGATGGAGCTCCTCTCGGACGACGTGAACGCGCTCGAGGGCGGGCAGCGCGGCGACCTGGTGGCCGACTGGCGTTACTTCGACCTCGACAGGGACGGCCTGGCCAGCGCGCCGGGCCAGCGCCTGCGGCTCGTGCGGCACCTCGACGCGGCCGGCCTGCAGCGCCTGGCGGGGGCCGAGGGCGCCGGGCCGCTGGAGACCTTCGAGCGCGGGCGGATCGAGGTCGCCTGGGCGCTCCTCCCGGGCCCGGCGGCGAACCCGGACGAGCGCCCGATCGGCACGCTGGTGCGCGGCGAGCGCCGCCTCGACGACGAGGACACGCTCTCCTTCTTCGACCGCGGCTTCTTCGGCCCGAGCGGGCAGCCCGTGCCGGGGGCGCTGTTCGAGGTCGCCGGCGGCGTGCTGTGGTTCGAGATCCTGTGCGCGACGCAGACGACGATCCTGCACGATGGCTGGGAGCTCGGCGCCGACTTGAAACACGCCTCGGCCAGCTGGGACGCCTGGAACAAGGGCCGCCCGGAGGTCGAGGCGGCGGCCCTCAACCTGGCCCCCACGGGCATGCCCCAGGCCAAGGACGTGCCGCTCTTGCCCCGTCGCGTGCGCATCGCGCTCGAGCTCGAGCGCCCGCGCGACCTGCGCCTGCGCACGCGCCTCACCCAGGCGGTCAACGTGCAGGACGGCACGCTGGTCGTGCGCGACGGGCGCAAGCTGCCGGCGCCCGGCGCGCTGATCCTGGTGGACGAGGAGTGGATGGAGGTCGTGGCCGTGAACGAGGAGCGCGTCAGCGTGCGCCGCGGCCAGCGCTCCACGCGCGCGGCGACGCACGCGGCCGAGGCGCTGGTGCACCATGGCTGGCGCCTGGTGCGCGAGGTGCCGGTGGACATGACGCGGGAGGACTGGGACCTGTGAGCACTGGACGAAGCAGAGACCAGGCTGGATCCGGGCGCTCCGGGTTCACGCTGATCGAGGTCGTGCTGGCGATGGGCGTCCTGATGCTCGGGATGAGCGCGATCCTCGGGATGCTCTCCTTCGGCGCGGCGCTCTCGCGCACGGCAGCCCTGCGCGGCGGGGCCGGGCGCTCGATCGACGCGCTCGTCACCGACCTCGAGGAGACGCTCTTCCCGCTCGTCCTGGACGAGAACGGCGACGAGGTCGCCGGCGAGCCGCGTGACGTCGAGGGCCGCGAGGTCCCGGGCCATCCGGGCCTGGTCTACAGCACGAAGTCCACGCCCAATCCCGAGAACCCGCTCGAGTACAAGGTCGAGGTCGAGATCCAGTGGCAGACGGGCGGCACGACGCGCGCGAAGCGCTTCACCACCCTGCTGCTGCGCGAGGTGCCTTTCGGCGAGCGCCTGCGGGCGCGTATCGTCGAGGGACGCCAGCCCGAGAAGGCCCAGCCCGAGAAGGCTCCGTGAAGGCTGCACCGAACATGAATCCGAAGACGCTACGCTCCATCTTCCCGGCCCGGTGCGGCGCGCTGCTCGCGTGCCTGGCCCCGAGCCTCGCGGCCCAGGAGGCCCAGCCGCAGGATGCCCAGGCCTCCGACCCGCTGCTCCTGCGCCTGCGCAGCGGCGACATCGCCTTCGGGCAGATCCTGGGGCACGACCCGGACGGGCTGCGCTTCCGCATGCTCGAGACGGGCGGCGAGATCCCGATCCCGTGGGGCACGCTCGACCCGAGCGAGGCCGACGAGATGCGCACGCGCTACGGCTACGTCGAGGCCGAGTCCGAGGAGCTCCTGGCCGACGCCGACCGCATCGAGCTGGTCAGCGGCAAGGAGCTGATCGGGCGCATCGTCGAGCGCACCGACACGCACCTGTGGGTCAAGCGCGCCGAGGGCACGGTGCCGATCCCGAAGACCCAAGTGCGCGGCGCGATCACGGCCACGCGCGCGCCGGCCCTGGACCTCTTCACGCGCGAGGAGCTCTACCAGGAGAAGGCCTTCGAGCTGCAGGGGCGTCTGGGGGCGACCGGCCGCACCGGGGCCCAGGCCCACGACGAGCTGGCGCGCTACGCCGAGCGCCTGTTCGCCTATTCCCACGCGCTCGAGCACTACAAGAAGGCCCTCGCGCTCGACCCGACCTACGAGGCCGCGCGCCTGGCCCAGGACGTCCAGCGCGCCGAGGCCAAGGCGGCGCTGCAGAAGGAGGTCGACCACCTGGCCGAGATCGACCTCCAGCGCGCGCGCAAGAACTACGCGCGCTGCCTGGCCCTGATCGCCGAGTTCCGCACGCTCTACGCGAAGAGCCCGCTGCTCGCCGACCTGAACAAGCTGGCCGACCGCGTGGCCAAGTCCCAGGAGCGCGACCTGCGCGAGGAGGTCGTGGCGCGCTGGCACTACTGGACCGTGCGCCTGGCGCGCGCCATCGGGCAGAACACCAACTTCGAGGAGGTGCGCGGCTACCTGGACGAGAAGATGGCCGAGGACCTGGTGCGCGAGGTGACCGAGGACGTGCAGTCGATCGCGCCCGGCGTCACGCCCGACCAGGTGCGTCGCATCTGGAGCGAGCGCAAGGGCGGCAAGTACCGCACCGCGACCTACGGCCTCGGCACCTGGCTGCTGGGCGAGGCGGCGCGCGCCGAGCTCGACAAGGGCGCGCAGAACCAGAGCGCGCCTCCGCCCGGCTCGGCCGCCGAGGCGCGCAAGAAGCTCGAGGAGAAGATCAAGCGCTACCTCGAGAACCAGAAGCTCACGCGCCAGTCGGCCCAGGCCCCGGACGAGAGCAACGACCCGCAGGCCTTCTGGCAGGAATGGAGCTGGTCGGCGCGCTCGCAGTGGGTCCAGGCCTGGTTCGCCGAGAAGTCGGGCGAGTTCCGCGACCTGGCGGCGCGCTTCGAGAACTGCCGCGAGTGCGGCGGCACGGGCGCGCGCTCGATCCTCTTCACGGGCAACGCCGCCAGTGCCCAGGACAACCAGCAGGCCGGCGGGCAGGCGCGCGAGCAGCTCGTGATCTGTCCTGCCTGCCGCCACATCGGCATCGTGCGCCGCGTGCGCTATCGTTGAGCGCATGAGCCACCGCCTCCCGGGCGCGCTGCTCGCGCTCGTCCTCTGCGCCTGCGGCGCGGGTCGCGTCGCGCGTCCGCCCGAGCCGCCCGCCTTCGATCCCGCGCGGCGGGCCGGGAGCGCTCCCGCGACCCCGTCCGAGGCCACCACGGCCGCGCCACCGGCACCCGCGGCGGCCGCGCCCGAGCCCGCGCCGACCGCCAGCGCTCCTGCCCCGACCCAGGCCACGCCCGCGCCGGAGACGCCGGCGAAGAGCGAGCCTCCGCCCAAGCCCGAGCCGCCTAGCAAGCCCGAGCCCACGCCCCTCGGCTGGATCGCGGGCCAGCCGCTGGAGGCCGAGGAGCTCCTGCTCGAGTGGGGCGACGCCTCCTCGCGCGAGCTGTGGCTCGTGATCGACAAGCTGGTCGCCGCGCGCCTGGCCCTGGCCGAGGCCGAGCGCCTGGGGATCCGCCTGGCGCCCGAGGCGGTCGAGCAGCGTTACGCGGCCGAGCGCGGCAAGCTCGAGAAGGAGATCGCGCGCGGCGGCAAGGAGCGCCCGCTGGAGGAGTTCATCGAGCAGCGCCTCGGCTTCGAGCCGCACCGCTACCTCGAGCGCGTGCGGCGCGCGACGATCCGCCAGATGCTGGCCGAGCGCGCCGTGCGCGTGGCCTCCTTCTCCGGCGAGAGCGCGGCCCTGCGCCTGATCGTGGTGAAGGAGCCCGCGGAGGTGGAGGCCGTGGGCGCCGCGCTGGCGGCCGGGACCGACTTCGCCCAGGTCGCGCGCGAGCACAGCGTCGACGACTCGAAGGAGGACGGGGGCCTGGTGCCCTTCCTGGTGCCCGAGGAGCGCTCACCCCTCGCGCGCCTGGCCTTCCAGACGCCCCCCGGCGAGGTGGCCGGCCCGCTGCCGGTCGGCGAGCACCAGTTCTGGATCCGCGTCGAGGAGCGGCGCCCGCCCCTGGAGGGCGACTGGGCCGCGATCGGGGAGCGGATCGAGCGCTCCCTGGAGGAGCACCCGGTGGGGGACGCCGAGTTCGTGCACTGGAAGCTGACCATGGAGCGCCGCTACCCGATCGACCTCGGGCCGCTGTGGAGCCTGATCGGGGCGGCGCGCTGAAGGGCTGCGGTCGGAACCCGCGGAACCCTGGCCCTGCGCCCGCGCGTCTCCGCGACCCACGCGCTCCCGCCGCGCCTCCGCGGTCCGCCTGCCTCCCCTTGCCTTCTCCCCTCCCGGACCCGATTCTCTGCTCCCCATGGAGATCGCCGTGAGCGACGACCCCGTCCACGCCGTGCCCCCTGACGACGGCGCGCCGGAACCCGCCCCCGAGAAGGTTCGGCTCGGGCCCGGCGAGGAGAAGAGCGACGAGCTGCTCGAGCGCGAGGCCATGGCGCTGCTCTTCGCCTCGCCCGAGCCGCTCTCCAGCGGCCGCCTGGTCGAGCTGCTCGAGCGCCCCGCCCCGGCGCGGGTCCAGGCGGCCCTGGAGCGCCTGCGCACGCGCCTCGAGGAGGCCGGGCTGCCGCTCGCCCTGACGCGCATCGCCGGGGCCTGGCGCCTCCTGACCGAGCCGGAATCCTCTGGCGTGCTCGCGCGCCTGCGCGAGGAACCGAAGCCCGAGCGCATCAGCGCCGCGGCCCTCGAGACGCTGGCGATCATCGCCTACCGCCAGCCGGTCTCGAAGGCCGAGATCGAGGCCATCCGTGGCGTGCAGGCCGGCCCCGTGCTGCGCAGCCTGGTCGATCGCGGCCTGGTGCGCATCACCGGCCGCGCGGAGCTGCCGGGCCAGCCGCTGCTCTACGGGACGACCAAGGAGTTCCTCGAGCGCTTCGGCCTGGGCGCGCTCAAGGACCTGCCGCGCGACGGCGAGCTGAACGAGGAGTAGCCGATCGCAGATCGGCTCAGGATCCCGCCGTCAGCGTGACCGCACCGGTTCTCCGGGCGGGCTCTGCCCGCCCGGTGATCCGGTGCGCAGTCAGGCGGAGGGGGCCCGCGCGAGCCCAACCCGGCCCAGGAGGACGCCCCCGGTTGCGCTCCGCTCGCCGGCGCCCGTAGACTCCTCCCCTTTCCCTTTCCGCGAAACACCCGCCCAGCCCCCCTCCGGGGGGTGAGCGGAGGACCATGTCCCAGACCCCGAAGCACCCGCCCGCCGCCCCCACGGCTCCGCCCAAGGACGACGACAAGCACCTGATCGACGACGACGTGCTGCACGTGCCGCGCGGCGTCTCGCGCGGGACGTTCATCTTCCTGGTCGGCCTCCTGATCTTCCTGATGGTGATCTGGCTGGTTCCCGGGGCGATGCTCGGCATCGCCGGGGGCAGCGCCGGCAACCCGGTCGTGGCGCGCATCGAGCTGCCCAGCGGCCGCCAGGTCGAGTGGCGGGCGAGCAACATGATGGTCAGGCAGCGCTCCATGATGGACGCGCTCGCGATCGACTGGGTGCTCGCCTCCATGCTCGGGCTGGATCCCAACAAGCCGGCGCCGGAGGAGCTCCTGCGCATCGTCGTGCTGGACGAGATCGCCCGCGACTCGGGCGTCATGGTCACCGACGACGACCTGCGCGAGCACCTGACGCAGATCCTCCAGATCCAGCGCGCGACCCCCGAAGACTTCCAGCGCAACGTGCGCGCGCGCGGGCTCGACCAGCGCACGATGGAGGAGACGATCCGCAAGCTCCTGCGCGTCTCGCGCTTCCAGCAGCTCATCGGCTTCGCCGGGGCCGTGCCGGATCCGGCCGAGATCGAGGCCCTGTGGCGCCAGGAGAACGCCGAGTACGCCTTCGACTACGTGGCCCTGGAGGTCGCCGCGCTGCGCGAGGAGGCCCTGGCCCAGCTCCCCGACGACGCCGCGCTCGAGGCCTGGTTCCAGGCGCTCGAGAAGGGCGAGCAGGAGAGCCTGAAGACGGCCGAGAAGCGCAGCGCCGAGGTCGCGCTGTACCGCGACGGCGAGACGACCCCGGCCGACGAGCTGCTGGCGGCCTACCCCGAGGTCGTGCCCGAGGGCGCCACGGCCTCGACGCCCGAGGAGCTCGCCACGCGCTACTACAACCGCGTCTACCACGTGCGCTTCAAGAAGCCCGCCGAGGAGGGCGCGGAGACGCCGGCCGGCTACTTGACCCTGGACGAGGTCATGCCGCAGTGCCTGGCCGAAGGGCCGGTCTTCTTCGCCATGCAGCGCTGGATCGAGGCCCTGGCCGGGCGCAAGTCGGCCGGCGAGACGATCGACCTGGCCAGCGAGGCCCAGGCCATGGGGCTCGACCATCAGGCCTACCTGGCGCCGCTCTCGCGCGCCGAGCTGGTGGCCGACACGGCCCTGGGCCACGAGGAGCTGGCCAGCGCGGTCTTCGAGACGCCCGCCGACGGCTCCTTCTACCCCGCGCCGACACCGCTGCCGCACGGGCTGTGCGTGGTGCGCACGAACACGCGCACCGAGCCCGAGCTGCCGCCCTTCGCGGAGATCCGCGACCAGGTCGTCGAGCTGTGGGTGGCCCCGAAGATGGAGGAGCTGGCCCAGCAGAAGCTCACCGCCCTGCGCGACGGCTTCGAGCGCTTCGAGCCCGAGGCCAGCGAGCCGGAGGGGCCCTACCAGGTGCGCAACGAGCCGCGCGAGCACCGCCGTGCGACGGCCGAGGCCTTCCAGGAGGCCGTGCGCGCCGCCGGGCTCGAGGTCAGCCGCCGCGACTGGCTGAACAAGGCCGGCCCGGCGCCGACCGACGCGAGCGAGGAGCAGCGCACGCTCTTCACCCAGGCGCGCGCCTTCGGGCTCTACGACCTGGAGGCCGACGAGGTGGCCACGGTGGGCCTGAGCTACGACAAGAAGAAGGCCTACCTCGTGCGCCTGGCGGGCGAGCGCGAGGTGCCGCTCGAGAACATGTCGCCGGTCCAGTACGACCGCTACAAGCAGACCGCGCGCGGCAATGCGATGCGCGAGCTGGGCGAGCGCCTCGACCTCGAGTACCTGAAGAAGCACCACGGCCTGTGGCTGCGCAGCGAGACCGAGCCCGTGGCGGCCGGGTCCTGAAGCGAACCGAGCTTCGATCCTCGAGCCGGGCGCGGAGACGCGGAGGGAGGACGCGGAGGACGCGGAGCAGAGAGGAGGAAGAGGAGCAGAGGGCCAGAGCGAGCCCCTTGCTCGACGATCCCCTTCCCTCTCCTCCCCCTCCCTCCTTCTCCGCGCCCTCCGCGTCTTCCCTCCGCGTCTCCGCGCCCCTCTTCTTCCTAGCGCCGCGCGATCGCGCACAAGCTGTGCCCCGCCGGCCAGTCGAAGCGCTTCGTGAACGGCAGCTCGGCCGCGAACACCGCCGCGAAGAGGTCCTGCAGCACCCCCGGTAGCGGGACCGACAGGTTGGTGCGCTCCGGGTCGGGCTGACGCCGCGTCAGTCGCTCCCAGGCCTTCAGCGCCAGCACCGTGGGCAGGATCAGGGGGAACAGGAACACGTTCGCGTGCGTGTTGCGCTCGAGCGTGAAGCCCGTGCCCTCCAGGGCCGCGCGCAGCGAGGCGCGCGTGTAGCGCCGGCAGTGGCGCGCGACGCGGTCGTTGTTGGCGTACAGGAAGGGGTAGGCCGGCACGGTGACGACCACGCGTCCGCCCGGGGCCAGGACGCGCCGCACCTCGGCCAGGGCCCGGCCCTCGTCGGGGATGTGCTCGAGCGCGTCGAACAGGCACACGAGGTCGAAGACGCCGTCGCGGAAGGGCAGGGCGTAGCCGTCCGCGGCCACGCTGGCGGGGAAGCCGCGCGCACGGCACAGGGCCAGGCTGGCGCGGTCGAAATCGCTGGCCACGACCGTCCCGCCGAGCTGCGCCAGCCCCGGCAGGAACCCGCCCACGCCGCAGCCGAGGTCGAGCGTGCGCGCCGGACGCGCGCCGCCCAGGTGGTGGCGCAGGAGGCCCAGGTAGACGGCACGGCGCCCGCGGAACCACCAGTGGTGCTCCTCGAGCTCGCGGAACTGCCGGTAGGCGGCGGCTTCCATCGCGCGACCCGGGCTAGACGGGCTCGGCGACGACGATCATCTCGTCGAGCAGGTTGACGTACAGCGAGACGCCCGCGACCAGGCGCAGCGGCGAGAGCAGCGCCGCCGCCAGCGGCGAGAGGCGCCCGGCGCGCTCGGCCACGAAGCCGAGCGAGACGTACTTGCCGCCCAGCCAGGGGCGGTTCTCGAGCACGCGGAAGCCGGCCTGGCCCAGCAGGGCGGCCAGGGTCTCGCGCTGGAAGTGGTAGATGTGCTCGGCGTGCTTGTAGTGCTGCCAGCGCTTGCCGAGCACGCGCGCGGCCAGGCTGCGCACGTCCTGGGTCTCGATCAGGAACTTGCCGCCCGGCGCCAGCAGCCGCCGCACCTCGCGCACCGCGCCGCGGGCGTCGGGGATGTGCTCGATCACGTCCCACATCGTGACGAGGTCGAAGGAGGCGGCCGGCAGCTCGACCTGGCCCAGGAGGCCGCCGCTCACGTGCTCGCGGCCGAGGCGCTCCTCGGCCTGCGGGCGGATCGCGTCGGAGGGCTCGAGCCCCTGGACCTGCCAGCCCTCGTCGCGCATCACCGACAGGAAGTAGCCGGCCGCGCAGCCGACGTCGAGCACGCGCCCCGGGCGCGCGAAGTGGCGGCGCACGACGGACATGCGCCGGCGGTAGGTCTTGAGGTACAGCGGCGCGTCGCTGCGGTAGTCGCCGTAGCCGCGGTCCTTGGGTGTGCTGGAGCGCCAGTAGCCCTCGTCGTACACGCGCGCCAGCAGGGCACGGTCGACGAGGCGCGGCGTGACGTAGGTCAGGTCGCAGAGCGTGCAGGTCACGACCGAGAACGGGCCGTCGCGGAACTTCAGGCGCCGCTCGGCCGAGCCGCACAGGTGGCAGTCCACCTCCTGCCAGGCGCCCGGCTCGACGGCCGCGAGCCCCGGAACCTCGTGGACGGAGGTCACGGACGGTCTACCCGAAGTACTCCTGGCCCGCCGCCACCTCGTCGGCGCGCTCTCCGGCGCCCTTCTGGATCGTCTTCGCGATGCGGCGGCCCATCGCGATCGAGTGGTCCATGTTGTTGTAGCGGTAGAGCCCCTGCCGGCCCGTCGTCTGGAAGTTGCGCACGCGCTTGGCGGCGCGCTTCAGGACCTCGAGGTTGTCCTTGTAGGTCAGGTCGTAGATCGGATACGCGTACGGCAGCTTGGCCAGGTCGATGCCGCGCGCCGTGCCGGGCTGGATCAGGCCGAGCGTCTCCAGGTCGCGGATCGCGATGCGCGCGCCCTGCTCGAGGTCCAGGTTCCAGTGCTCGTCGCCGACGCGGCAGGTGATCTCGCAGCACACCACGGTCTTGTCGCCGGGCGCGGCGTCGTCGCTGAAGTTCTTGAACTCGGAGATGCGGTGGACGGTGAGGTGCTTCTCGGGCAGGTAGACCCAGTGGTCGGGCGAGACCGAGGGCTGGTCGACCTCGAGGTACACGAAGACGATGGCCGAGTAGCGCAGGTTGCCGATCGCGGTGCGCACCTCGGCGTCGATGCCGGGCTGGAAGGCCTCCAGCGCGCGCGGCAGCGGGATCGTGTTGACGACCTCGTCGCACTCGACCGCCTGCTCGCGTCCGTCCTTCCGGAAGACGACGCGCTGGATGCGGTTGTCCACGATCTCCAGGCGCTCGAGCGGGGCCTCGAGGTGGATCGTGCCGCCCATGCGCCGGATCTTCTCGGCGTACTTGCGCCCGATCTGGCCGATGCCGCCGTGGGCCGGGTACCAGAACTCGCTCACCAGGCTGCGCACCTCGCCGTCCTTCGGGGGTCGCAGGGTCTTCTTGACCGTGTCCCACAGGTTGGCCTGGCTGATGCGCTGGCTGGCCCAGTCGGCGCTGATCTCCGTGCAGGGCATCTTCCAGGCCTTCGAGGTGTAGGTCCCGAAGAAGATCTCGTAGAGCGTGTTGCCGAAGCGCTTCTTGACCCAGTTCTCGAAGTTGTCGTCGGGGATCTTGCGGAACCACTGGACCATGCGGATCCAGAGGTAGTCCCAGCCGGCCCGCAGCAGCACGCCCTTGGGCATGTTGGTGAGCACGTTCTGGGCCTTGAGCGGGTAGTGGAAGAACTTGCCCTGCATGTAGATCCGCGAGAGCCGGTCGCGCGTCACGACCTCGTTGTCGAGCACCTCGTAGAGATGCTCGATCAGCTGCTTGTCGCGGCTGTGGAAGCGGTGCGGGCCGTGGTCGAGCCAGTACCCGCCGGTCTTCCAGCTGGTGGCCATGCCGCCGGCGTAATCCTCCTTCTCGATCACCGTCACGGCGATGCCCGCCCGGCGCAGCTCGAAGGCAGCGGCGAGACCGGCCAGGCCGGCGCCCAGGACGACGACGTGCATCGGGTGGAAGGGGGGAGGTGGCGGGAGGCCCTGGCGCAGGGCCTCGCGGGGCCGCGGGCGGCCGGTGGCTCGGTTGCATCCTACCGTGCGCTGCGGGTGGGCGTCCGGGCGTTCCCGGGCGGTGTCCCGTCCGGGAGAGGGCCGGCGTGGTCCCGACCGGCGCGAGCCCACGGCCCGGCCGAGTCCGGGAGGCCCGGATCGAGACCGACAGGCCATTCGCGGCTTCGGAGCCGGGGCCCTCACCCGATCCTCCTGGGTCAGTCGGCGGGGCGGAAGGCCACCCGGAAGACGCTTCCGCCGCCCTCGCGCTCGAGCACGGAGGCCTCGGCGCCGACCGTCTCGGCGTGCAGGCGCACCAGGTGGAGGCCCAGGCCGGTGCCGGTGGTCGTGCGCGTGGCCTCGCTGCCGATGCGGTAGAAGGCCTCGAAGATCTTCTCGCGCTCGGCCGGGGGCACGCCGGGACCGCGGTCGAGGACCTCGAGCAGGACGCGTCCGTCGCTCCAGCGCGTGCGCACCAGGATCGGCTCAGCCTTCGGCGGCGCGTACTTGCGCGCGTTCTCGATCAGGTTCGAGAGGATCATCTCGACGCCCTCGGCCGTCAGCCACACGGACGGCAGCTTCGGGGCCAGCTGGAGGACGACATCGGGGCTGTCGCCCGGCGGCACGAGCTCCTCGGCCAGGGCCGTGAGCAGCGCGTTCAGGTCGCCGGCCACGGGCTTGGTGACGTTCTCCTTCAGGCGACTCTTCTCGAGCACGCGCTCGACCAGGGTCGAGAGGCGCTGCGTCTCGCGCACGATGCGCTCGTAGTACTCGGGCTGCTTCGCGCTGGCGACCCAGCCGTCCTGCAGCATCTCGGCGTGCAGCCGGATGGTCGAGATCGGCGTGCGCAGCTCGTGCGTCACGGCGGCCACGAAGTTCTGCATGCGGTGCGCCTGGTCGAGCTCGCGCCGCACGCTGCGGTACAGGAGCGTCATCCCGATCCCGAGCGTGAGGAACAGCATCGCGCCGGTCGCCAGGAAGCGCTGCGACTGGCGCCGCACGCGGTCCTCGAAGCGCTCGTCGTCGATCACGATCTCGAGCCGCCCGTGGGCCTCGTCCTCGGGGTAGTAGGTCTGGAAGCCCAGCTCCGGCACCGGCAGGATCTCGGCGAAGCGCGAGCCGATCGCGTCGATCGGCAGGGCCTGGGGCGGTGTGCGCAGCTCCTCGCCCTCGTCCAGCACGGTCTCGGCCACGTCCCAGGCCAGGTCGTGGAACAGCCACTGGGGGTCGAGCGCGAAGCCCTGCTGCAGGCTGACGCCCTCGAGCAGGGCCGCCAGGCACGGCATCTCCTCGAGGAAGTGGGTGTCGTCGGGCAGCTCGCGCGGCAGGATGCGGCGCGTGGCCAGGGCCACCGGGCGCTGCTCGGCGTCGCGGTAGAAGGTCAGGGTGAAGTCCGAGACCCACAGCTCCAGCGCGCGGTCGCGCAGGCGCGGCAGGCAGCGGCGCACGCACTCCATGCCGGCCTCGTCCGCCAGGCTGACGGCCAGCGAGACCAGCGACACGCTGCGCGGCGCGCCCTCCAGGGCGGCCGAGGCGTCCGAGGCGCGCTGGGTCAGCGAGTCGACCGCCTTGCGGCGGCGGAAGTCGGCCACGTTGGCCTCCAGGCGCGCGCTGCGCGGCTGGCGGTCGGGCACGCCCGGGCCGACGAAGGTGCGCACGGGGCTGTCGGGGCCGAGCGGGTGCCCGCGCTCGAAGGAGAACCAGCCCAGCACCCCGACCGGCATGCTGCCGCGCTCCAGGGGCGTCGTCTGCAGCGTGAACTCGTCGCCCATCACGCCCTCGGGCGAGACCAGCTCGGCGTAGTGCGTGAAGGGCCGCTGCGACTCGCTGTCGAGCAGGCGCTGCACGCGCTCGTTCATCCCGGCCACGATCTTGCGCGCGTCCTCGAGGGCCTTCTCGGGGATCGAGGCGCGCTCGCGCTCGAAGTCCTTCTGCAGCTCGCTCCAGTAGAGCCAGCCGAAGATCAGCGTCGGCAGGACGAGCAGGGCCCCGTAGAGGACGAGCGAGCGGCGCGAGGTCGTCTCGAAGGCGATCACGGCGGGGGGGAGTGTCCCACAACGGGGCGTGGGGTGCCTATCGGCAGGGAACGCGTCCGGCCTCGCAGGGGCGCGCTTCCGCGCGCTCCAGCGAGGCCGGACGGTGGACGATCTACGTCTGGGCCGAGCTGCGCTCGGCCTAGGCGTACCAGCGGTAGCCCTTGCCGCGCACGGTCTGGATCAGCGTCGGCTTGGCGGGCTCGGGCTCGACCTTGCGGCGCAGGCCGACGATGTGGATGTCGACCGTGCGCGTCTCGACGTTGGCGTTACGGTAGTGCCAGACGTCGAGCAGGAGGTCCTCGCGCGTCACGACCCGGTCGCGGTGGCGCACCAGGTACTCCAGGATGTCGCCCTCGCGCGGCGTGAGCGGCAGGATCTTGCCGTCGCGGTGCACCTCGAGGCGCGCCAGATCGACCTGGATCCCGCCCGGGAGCGTGAGCTGCGGCGGCGGGGCCGCGTCCATCTCCTTGCGCCGGAACTGGGCCTGCACGCGCGCCACCAGCTCGCGCGGCGAGAAGGGCTTGGGCATGTAGTCGTCGGCGCCCATCTCGAAGCCGCGCACGACGTCGCTCTCGTCGGAGAGGGCCGTCAGGACGACCACGCGCACCTCGTGGCGCAGCCCGCGCAGCTCCTTCAGGACCTCGAGGCCGCTCTTCCCGGGCAGCATCAGGTCGAGCACGATCAGGTCGAAGCGGCTCTTCTGGAAGGCCTCCAGGGCCGCCGCGCCGTCGTGGGTCATCTCGACCTCGAAGCCGGCGTGGGTCAGGGCGTCGCGGATGCCGGAGGCGAGCGCCACCTCGTCCTCGACCACCAGGATGCGTTGGGTCATGTGCGCGTTCCGCTGGGTCGTCTCGGGATCGGAGTCCGTGGTTTGGATCGGCATGGTCGTCGAGCTGGGTTTGGGTTTCACTCCCATGACGACCGGGTTACGGGCGCGGCTTGAACCGCCTACTCGCGCGAAACCGAAACGGTACAGTCCGGCCGAGAGCGGAGCCAGCGCGACCACGCGGGTCAGGCGCCGCGCTCGAGGCGCTTGGCGAGGATCGCCCGCAGCATGCGCAGCGCGGTGCGCAGGACGGGTCCGGCCGACCCGGTGTGCTTCGAGGCGCCGCTCGTGCGCGATCCGTAGCGCACCGGGACCTCGCTCACGCGCAGGCCTCGCCGGAAGGCCTCGCACACCATCTGCGGCGCGAGCTCCGGCCCGTCCGCGGTGAGGCCCGGCGCGAGGGCTTGCCAGGCTGTGCGGGTCAGCGCGCGATAGGTGCAGCCGACGTCGCTGAGCCGGCAGCCGCTGCGCGGCCAGAGCGCCGACTGGATCCGGGCCACCAGGCGATTCCCGGCCGCCAGCAGCCCGCCCATCGCGGCCGTGCGCGAGCCCAGGACCAGCGCGTGGGTCTCGAGCGGCCCGAGCAGGCGCGGCAGGTCCTCGGCCGCGAAGGTCCCGTCGGCCTCGACCAGCGCCACGACCTCGGCGCCCTGCGCGCAGGCGTACCCGATCCCGGCCCGCAGCGCGGCCCCGTAGCCCCGGCGGGCCTCGGCGATCACGCGCGCGCCGGCCTCGCGCGCGCGCGCAGCGGTCGCGTCGCGCGAGCCGTTGTCGACCACCACCACCGCGGCCACCTCCGGCCGCGCGCGGAAGGCGCGCACGACGGCGGCGACGCTGCCCTCCTCGTCGAGGGCCGGGACGACGACCGTGACGCGCGCGCTCATCGCGGACCCGCCGGCGCCGTCGCCACGCAGGCCTCGCAGCGCGGCGTCGGCTTGCAGAAGGCGTTGCCGGCGCGCACGGCGAGCGCGTGGAACTCCTCGTAGACCGCCTGCGAGTCGACCAGCCGCTCCTCGAGCCAGGCGCGCACCTCCTCGTAGGGTGCGTCGCCGTCCGCGAGAGCGTGGCGCCCGAGCAGGCGCCGCGTGTAGACGTCGACCACGGCCACGCGTCGTCCGGCGCCGTAGCAGAGGATCGAGTCGGCCGTCTCCGGCCCGACGCCCCACACGCCCAGCAGCTCGGCGCGCAGCGGAGCGAGCGGCCGCGTCGCCAGCGCGGCGAGCCCGCCCGCCGCCAGGTACCACTCCGACAGCGCGTGCAGCTTGCGTGCCTTCATGCGGAAGTAACCGGAAGGCCGCACAAGCTCCGCCAGCATCTCCTCGGGTGTGCCGAGCAAAGTCGCCGGGGTGAGCGCCAGGCTCGCCCGGAGCCGCGCGAGCGCGCGCTCGACGTTGGTCCAGGCCGTGTTCTGCGTCAGGATCGCGCCGACCATGACCTCGAAGGGCGTCCGCGCCGGCCACCAGCGCTGCGCGCCGAAGCCGCGCGCGAGCTCCTGCAAGAGCCGCTCGAGCCCCGGATCGCGTGCGAAGCGCCGCGGCGTGCGCGTTGCGCGCCCGACGTAGGGCCCACGCTCGTTCGCGCGCGTCGTGGGCACCAGCCCCGGATCGCCGGGCAGGTCACGCGGAGTCCGCGCGCGGCTCACCGCTCCGCCCCCGGGCCGAGCCCGAGGTCCGTCAGCGCCTCCCGCGCCCAGCCGGGGAGCTCCGCCCACGTCCCGGCGTCGGCCTGGAGCCCTTCCAGCGTGCGCAACGCCTCGTCGCGCCGTCCGGCGCGTTCCTGGGCGGCGGCCAGCTCGAGCGCGAGGGGCGCGGCCGGGCCCGTGGAGCCTGCTCCTCTCGCCGCGCGCCAGGCGGCGCTGCGCTGCGTCGCCTGACGGTAGCTGCGCACGGCCGCGTCGAAGGCACCGCTCGCCGCGTGCGCGCGGCCCCACAGGAGCTGGGCCAGGCACTCGGCGGTGTCCGCGGCCTCGCGCTGCTCGGGTCCCACCGCGCGCTCGTGCAGTTCCTCGGGCGAGAGTGCTTCCAGCGGGGACGCGAAGCAGAGACGCGCTCCGCGCGCGGACCGTCCCATCCCGAGCACGAGCTCGCTGGCGAGCTCCGCCAGCCAGTCCGGGTCGAGGCAGCCCGAGGCGCGCAGGGTCGCGACGACCTCCAGGCCGGCCTCGAGATCGCCCTGGACGAGCTCCAGCCGCGCCAGGTTGCGCAGGATGCGCGGGTGCGTGGGCGAGAGGGCCAGCGCGTGCAGGTAGCGTCCGCGCGCGTCATCCGTCGCTCCGCGACGGGCGAGGAGCGTGCCCGACTGTTCCCAGGCCTCGACCATGCTCGGGCGTCGCTCCAGGACCGCCGTCCACGGCTCCGTGTCCGGGCCCCGCCCGCGCGCCCACAGGAGCAGCGCCGGAACGGCGTCGGGCGCGGCCGCCCGTGCCTCCTGGATCGCGCCGAGCAGGTCGGCGGGCGCGGGGTGGGAGCTCCGCATCGCCGCCCACACGTAGTCCCGCAGCCCACGGCCATGGCGGACGAGCGGGCCTGTCGCGGGCACGGCGCACAGGAGCGGCAGGGCGACGAAGACCGCGGAGAGGCGCGAGCTCCGGGCCGGCGCGGTCGAGGTGAGCGTTCCGAGGAGCGCCGCGCCCAGCACTGCCGCCGCAGGGTTGGCCCACAGCGGCGCGTGCACGAGCGAGTTCACGAGCAGCGCGAGAGCCGCGACGGCAAAGGGGAGGTCGCGCTCGTCCCCCAGACGCCGCCAGGCCGCGCGCGCGCACAGGGCGAGGGCGAGGGCGAAGAGCAGCCCGCCGGGCAGGCCGAGCTCGCAGAAGGCCTGCAGCCAGTCGTTGTGGGCGTGCTCGACCTCGGTGTCGAGCTCGCTGCACACGCCGTGGCGCGAGAGCTCGATCTCGCGCGGATCGCGGTGGGGGGGGAAGGCCGCCTGGAACTGGCCCGGACCGGCGCCGAGCAGGGCATGGTCACCGATCAGCCCGAGCGCGGAGCGCCACACGAGCGCGCGCACGCCGAGCCCCCCGAGGGAGTGCGCGGAGGATTCTCGCAGGCCCTCGATGGCCGGTGCCTCGCCGGTGGCCACCTGGCGCACGGCCATGCCCGCGAAGGGCGCGAGCAGCGCGACCAGCGCGAGCGCCGCCACGCGGGGGCGCGCGCCGGCCGGTCCGCGCCACAGGACGAGGAGCAGCCCCGCCAGGAGCGTGTGCGCGCCCGCCAGCACCGGCGCGGCCGCCACGTGCCCGAGGAAGAGCGCGAGCGCGAGGCCGCCGGCGATGCGCCGCGCTCCCGTCGCGCGGACCAGCCACAGCGCGCCGATGGCCGCGCCCGGCAGCGCCGCCTGGGAGAGCGAGCCCGTGTCGCCCAGCACGCCGACGAAGCGTAGCAACCCCCCGGCGAGCAGGGCGAAGCCCGTCCAGGCGATCGACAGGCCGACGGCGATCCAGGCCAGGGTCGCGCGGCCGCGCGCGTCGAGCGCGGCGCCGCCCGCCACGGCCAGCGGCAGGAAGCACAGCACGAGCAGCGCGCGGCGCGCCTCGAAGGTGTCCGTGACCGGCGCGAGGCGCCAGGAGACGAGCGCCCAGGCCAGCGTCGCCAGGAACGGCCAGGCGCCCCGCGGCGTGGCCCCGCGCAGGAGCAGCCCCAGGGCCAGCGGCACGAGCGCCAGCACCGCCCAGCCCGTGCCCGCCAGGTGCGGGTAGGGATCGAGCACGAGCGGCGAGAGCGGCGTCGCGAAGAGGAGCGCCGGCAGGGCGAGCAGCCAGGGGAAGAGGCGCTCGCTCGCTCGCGCGCTCATCCCGCTAGGACACGAGGATCGCGTCGACGAAGGA
>DASVAP010000200.1:0-7146 GCA_036376275.1 Planctomycetota bacterium
GCCGCGCTGCCGGTTCTGGAGAAGCCCAACCGCTCGCCGGGCCTCGCCGCGGGCCTCTCCTGGTTCCTCGCCCCCTGCGCGATGATCGAGTTCCGCATGGACCCGGGCGCCGCTCTGCGCCTGCACAACCATCCGCCGCAGATCGTGCTGACCCTGTGCGCCGAGGGCGAGGTCGCCTACCGGCACCTGGAGCTCGAGGGCGAGGCCCCGCCCTGCACGGAGGTCGGCGGGACGTTCTACGCGCGCGAGACGAGGGCCGGGCTCCTGTCGGCCGGGCGCACGACGAGCCTCACGCGGGCGCGCGACGGGATCCACGGCTTCGTCGCCGGCCGGAAGGGCGCGCGCATCGTCGACTTCACCGTCGCGACCACGCCCGACGTCGAGACCTTCTCCTACCTCGAGCTCGCGCCGGACCTTGTCGACGCCGAACGACGCGTGTACGAGGGGCGCTGGCTCGGGAAGGCCTGAGCCAGGGCGGAAGAGCTCGCTCAGGCGAGCTCGTTCCGCCGCCTCCCCGAGAGTTCCGCCGGATTCCTCCAACCGCTGCCGCGGGCGCTCCCTCTCCCCGGACCGGGGCCGAATCCCGGCTCCTCACCCCTGGCCCTTCCCGAGAGGAGACTCACCCTCGCGGTCCCGATCGGACACGCACCCGCTCGCCAGGGCGCCTCTGACGGTGCTCCTGCTGCGCCGCCGTGCCCAGCAAGCCTTCGCGCGCTGGTTGTCCTACACTCGCGCGCGCATGCCCGAGTCCGGAGAGCCCGAAGGACCAGTCTCTGCGCTCGCCGGCCGTGGGAGCGGCGCCTCGGACCTCGAGCTGGCCCGGCGAGCCCTGGCCGGGGTCGGAGAGGCGCGCCGGGAGCTCGATCGGCGTCTGGTGTGCGTACCGCGCATGCTCAACCACCTGAACGCCCGCTGGGGACGGCCTCTCCAGGCGCACGACGTCGAGGACCTGAGCCAGGACGTGCTCGTCGCCCTGTGGCGCTCCCTGCCGTCCTATGCCGGGCTGTCGGCGCTCGAGTCCTGGATCTTCCGTTGCTGCCACCGGGCCCTGGCGGCGCGCCTGCGGCGCATGCCCCCGCTGGGGAGCACCCAGGGCTCGAAGGTGCTGGAGCCGGCCGCGGGCGAGGGCCCAGAGGTGCACGAGGACGTCTACCAGGCCCTGGAGACCCTCGAGCCGCGCGCGCGCCAGGTGGTCGAGCTCAAGCACTTCGAGGAGCGGACCTTCGAGGAGATCGGCGCGGTCCTCGAGCGCTCTCCGAACACGGTCAAGACCTGGTACTACCAGGCGCTCGAGGAGCTGCGGCGAGCCCTGGGCCGCAGCCGGGGGAGCGATGAGGCATGAGCCAGGAGCCGAGCGAGCGTGCGCGGAGGGAGCTGGAGGAGGTCGCGCGGGCCCTGGACCGGGCGGCGCGCCTCGAGCGCGAGGCGATCCGCGCGTCGGAAGGCGCGTCCACCGCCGACGAGCTCCGCGCCGTCGAGGCGGCGCTGGAGCGCGTGCGCGGCTCCCAGGGCGGGGCGAGCGGCCGGCGCACCTGGCTGATCGCCGCGGGCTTGCTCGTCGGCGCGTTGCTCCTGTGGCGCTTCCTCCCGCGCGACGAGCCGCGCGCGCGCCCCGGTCGGGTCCCGCTGGGCGAAGGCCGGGTCGAGATCCTCGAGCCGGTCGGTGGCGTGCCGAGCTTCCAGCGGGTGCGCTGGCGCACGGGCTCGCAGGGCCGTCCGCGCTACCGGGTGCTCGTCCTCGACGAGGTGAGCGGGCAAGAGCTGCTGGACCAGACCGACTTGCAGGCCTTCGAGCTCCCCCTGGACAATCGCGACACGCACGCATGGCAACGAATCCGGATCGAGGTCTACGAGATCGACGCGAGCGGCCAGGAGGGCCGGGTCGCCGTGGCGCGGGCCTGGCGCTCGCCCTGATCCTCGGCGCGGCGCCGGCGCAGGACGAACCGGCGGGAGCCGCTCCGGCGCAGGAGCTCGCGGCGCTCGACCTCGAGCGCCTCTCCGTGGACGCGGTCCTGGAGCTCGCCCTGCAGCGGCACCTCGAGCAGGGCGATCCGGTCGGCGCGCTCGAGGTGCTCGAGGGCAAGATCGAGGTCCTCGAGCAGGCCGGCACCGAGGACCTCGGCAACCTGGCGGTGCTCCATTTCCACGCGGCGGACGTGCAGCGGGCCCTGCGCCGCTTCGAGGCGGCCCTGGCGAGCCTGCGCGAGAGCGAGGAGCTGCTGGACCTCTTCCTCGCCACGTCGACCGACCAGCCGAAGACGAACTGGGCCCGGACGCTGCGCACGGGCTTCATCGGGCTGCGCGGCTGGATCCACCAGGACCTGGGCGCGCTCGAGGCCGCCGCGCAGGCCTTCGAGGACGAGCAGGTGCAGATCGCGGCGCTGCGGCGCGACGGGGTCGACGTCCGGCGCGCCCAGGCCAACTCCGACCGGCACCTGGCGAACTTCGCCATGCTCACCGGCTTTCCGCGGCGCATCGAGGAGCGCCTGGAGAGCACCGAGCTCCCGCCCCCCACCGACGCGGAGCTGCCCTACCTGCGCCTGCGCTGGGCCGGCGCCGTGCGCGAAGAGGCGCGGCGCGCGGGCGCCGACATGGCCGAGGCGCGCGTCGCGCTCGAGCTGGCGCTGGCCGAGCCGGAGCTCGCCCCGATCGACCGCGTCTCCGGCGAGGTGTGGCTGGCGAACCTGGAGCTCGACGAGGGGCGCCCGGCGCGCGCGCGCGAGCTGTGGGCCGCGGCCGGCGAGCGGCTGCACGCGCTACAGGGCGCCGCGGGCACGCGCCGGCGCTGGGTCGGGCTCGGAGCGCGCCTGGCGGAGACGCCCGCCGAGCTGGCGCGCGCGCGGACCGAGGTCGCGGCCGAGATCGAGGCCTTCCTCGCGGAGTGGCGCAGGCTCGAGCCGGACGAGGGCGGGTACGGCCTCTTCCAGTACGACGACGCCCTGGCGCTCTACTGCGAGCTCACGCGCCTCGCGCTCGCCCTCGACGGGCCGGAGCTCGGGCCGCGCCGGGCGCTCGAGGCGCTGGCCCGCGTGCACGCCGAGACGGCCCTCGCGCGGCGGCTCGCGGCGCCGGTCCCGACGCCGGAGGAGCTGCGCGCGGCGCTGTGCGCGCGCGACGGAGAGGGCCTGCTCGTGTACCTGATGGGACCGGCGCGCGCGTGGGTCTTCGCGCTCGACGCGCACGGACTCGTGCTCGCGCCGCTCGCCAGCACCTTCGCGCTCGAGGGGCCGCGCCAGCGCCTGGTGCGGGAGATCCTGGCCGGCGCTGGGCGCTGGACGGAGGCGGGCCAGGCAGCGGCGGGCGAGCTGTCGCGCCTGCTGCTGCCGCCCGAGGTGCGCGCGCGGATCGAGGGCTGGGACGCGCTCGCCGTCGCGGGTCTCGACCTCCTGCTCGGGGACGTGCCGTTCGAGCTGCTCGACCTCGGCGCGGGGCAGAGGCTCGGGAGCGAGAAGGCCGTGTGGCATCTGCCCTCGCTCGCGACGGGGGTCGTGCTCGCCCGGCGCGCCGCCGCGCGGCCGCCGGGCGAACCGGGCGTCCGGCTCGTCGGAGCGCCCGTGCTGCCGGCGGGGATGGAGGCGGAGGTCGCGCCGTTCGAGCTCTCGAGCGGGGAGGTGGAGCGCCTCCTGGCGGCGTTCCCTGCCGCGCGGCGCGACGTCCACCTCGGCCCGGCGGCCAGCGGGCGGGCGCTCGGCGAGCCCGAGGTCGCGGTGCTGCAGATCCTCGCCCACGGCCGCTTCGACGAGCGGCGTGGGCGCAGCGCCGAGCTCCTCCTGGCCCCGACGGGCGCGGACGACGACGGTCGGCTCTCCTTCGCCGACGTCGAGCGCACGTGGAGCGCGCGACCGGCTCCGCGCCTGGTCGTCCTGAGCGCCTGCCGCGCGGGGCGCGGCGTGGCCCGGCGCGGCGACGCGGGCGCGGCGAGCCTCGCCACGGCCTTCCTCGCGCGCGGCAGCGACGCGGTGCTCGCCAGCGCCTACGACCTCGACCTGGACGTCGCCCTCGCGCTGAGCGCGGCCTTCCATGACGGGCTCGCGCGCGGGCTCGACGCGGCCGAGGCCCTGCGGCGCGCGCGGGCCGAGCTGGCGCGATCTCCGGAGCTCGCCGAGAGCCTGCAGCCGCACCTCGTGCGCGCGATCGGGTTCGCGCCCGCGCCGTTCGAGCCCTGGCTCGCGCTCGAGCCGGACCCGCGGCGGCCATCGCCCACGTGGATCGCGGTCGGCGCGGGGCTGGTCCTCGCGCTCGCCCTGTGGCGCGTGCGCCGGCGCTCCGGCCGATAGACCGCCGCGGGCCGTCGAGGCCCTTGCGCCTCGACGGCCCGCGGTTCGTCTCCCCCTCGGATCAGGGATTGGGATTCGGCGGCGACGCCGGAACCCCGCCGTAGGACAGCGTGCCGCCACCGGGGTCGTCGGGCCGCTCCGTGATCGAGAGCTCCGTGCTCGACTGCACGGTCCAGCCGACCCCGAACTCGTTGGCGTAGGTGGACGAGAAGAAGGTCGCCTTGAGCGCCGGGGACTGGTCGACGATCGCGCCCTGCCCGTCGCGCACGACCTGGCGCAGGATCAGGGTGTAGCGGTCGGGGTAGAAGGGGTCGTACTGGTCGATGTCCAGCTCGAGCAAGGTGTAGGGCAGCTCGGGGGTCCCGTCCTGCCCGAAGACGAGGTCGCTGCCGACCAGGAGCGGCGCCGGGTGCGACAGCTCGTCGATGTCCGGCGTGCGCCAGAGCTCGTACTCGAGCTCCATACCGCCCACGAGGACCTCCGCGGGCGTCACGAGCGGCACGCTGAGGACGCCCTCGTCCAGCGTCGGAAGCGGGAGCCCGGCCGGCCATTCGCCCGCGGGCCAGGGCACCCAGTCGTCCTGGCCGATGTGCGGGTTGAGGCTCACGCGGACCTCCGAGAAGCGCGCGTCGAGGTACTGCCAGGTCGTGCTCATGTAGGTGCCCTGCACCGCGACGACGAGGTCGAGGTCCCCGTCGTGGTCCACGTCCGCGACGTCCATGCCGCCGTCCTGAACGGCCGTGTCCCGGCCGGGATGCCCGATGGCCCAGGGGATCGGCGCTTCGGGCGGAGCATCGAGCGAGTGGACCTGCAGCTGCATCCCGGACTGGATCAGGCGGAACAGCCCGAAATCGCGCGAGATGCGGTTGCCCAGGATCAGGTCGTCGACACCGTTCCCTTCGAAGTCCAGGGCCACCGCCTCGTAGAACTGCTGGCCCGTGAACGAGTAGATGGGCGAGAAGGCGTCGTCCGAAGCCAGGCAGAGGTCCTGGTTGCCCGTGGCGTCGTCGGTCGCGATGGCGGCCAGCCAGCGCGGGCCGTTGGCGGCGGTGGCGATGGGGCAGGCCAGGATCCGGTCGGCGCTGCTCTGGATCGTCTCGAGGTGCAGGCCGTCCCAGCGGAACAGGCGGATGCGCGCCCCGCCGGTCGCGTTCTCCCCGATCAGGACGGCGATCTCGAGCGCGCCGCCCGCCTTGCCGTCCCAGTCCACCAGCTCGACGCCCGTCAGCGGCGAGCCCGCGAGGAAGGTGAAGTCGCTCATCCATCCGGCCTCGTCCGAGCGCGCCACCAGCACGCGGTTGCTCGTCACGGCCACGATGTCGTCGCCGTTCTGCCCATCCACCTGTCCCGTGCGCACGGCGAGCGCCGAGGCCCAGTAGGTCCCCGAGCCGCGCTCGTTCTTGCTCTGCCACGGCGTGCCGCTGTCCTGGAACTCGAGCAGGTTCAGGCCCGTCGCACCGACCGCCACGACCCGGTCGCGCCCGCCCGCCCCGGTCCCGCGCAGGTTGGCGATGTCCGTCGCCAAGAGGCTGGTCCACACGTAGGTCTCGCGCGCCTCGACCTCGCTCCGCAGGGCGAGCTTCGTGCTGGTCAGCACCACGGCGTCCGCGTGCGTGTCGCCGTCGAACTCGCCCGTGATCAGGCAGGAGACGTCGTCGTCGGCCATGGGCGGCGCGTTCGGGGCGGAGTGCTGCTGGGGCGGCGCCTGGGGCGGGAACAGGGCGAGCACGGCCGTCAGGGGGAGCGAGGGGCGGGAGCGCATGTCGTCGGAGACCTCTGGTTGCCTGGGGAGTGCGGGGGGGGACGCCTGTCTGAGGCGCGCGAAGCGTCCTCGGTTGGAGATTCTCCGCTGAAACTACCGGGGCGGACCCTCGGACGCGGGCCTCGTGTCGGGGACTCGGGTGCAGCCCGGTCCTGCTCCAGGCCCGCCTACTCGCCGACCAAGATGTCGATGCGCTCCCCGGGGGCCAGCGGGAACCGGGCGACGCCCTGCTCGTCGGGCTCGAGCGGTGACGAATCGGCTCCGCGGACCAGGCGCAGCTTGCCCCGCGCGCGCAGGCGCACGGGGCCGGCCTCGCCCGCGACGCGGCGCAGGGCGGCGCGTGCGAGCTGGCCTTCCTCCCAGGCCAGTGCCACCTCGAGCCCGCCGCGGGCGCGCAGGCCGCGCACCGAGCCGGTGGGCCAGGCGGCGGGCAGGGCTGGCAGGAGGTGCAGGGTGTAGTCCTCGTCCGCACGCTCGCGCTGGCTCTGCAGCAGCATCTCCGCGATCGCCGCCGTCGCGCCGAGGTTGCCGTCGATCTGGAACGGCGGGTGCGCGCAGAAGAGGTTCGGGTAAGTGCCGCCCGTGCTCATGTCGAAGCCGAGCTGGCCGGTCGGGCGCAGGAAGTTCAGGAGCATCCGGTGCGCATGGTCACCGTCGCCGAGGCGCGCCCAGAAGGCGATCTTCCAGGCCAGCGACCAGCCCGTGCCGTCGTCGCCGCGCAGCTCGAGCGTCCGCCGCGCCGCCTCGAACAGCTCCGGGGTGTCGCGCCTGGTGATCTGGTTGCTCGGGTGCAGCCCGTACAGGTGGGAGACGTGACGGTGCAGCGTCTCGGGCTCGATCCAGTCGTAGAGCCACTCCTGCACGTTCCCGCGCGAGCCGATCTGCATCGGCGCCAGCCGGTCCCGCGCCGCGAGCACGCGCTGGCGGAAGCCCGGGTCCTCGCGCAGCACCTCACCCGCCTGCGCGCAGGCGTCGAACAGGTCGCGCAGCAGCTGGTTGTCCATCGTCGGCCCGGCGCAGATGGAGGCGTTCGCGTGGTGCCCCAGCTCCGGCGAGTTCGACGGGTTCGTCACGAGGTAGCCGAGGTTGGGCTCCTCGACGAGCGTG
>DASVAP010000208.1:0-2250 GCA_036376275.1 Planctomycetota bacterium
GCCGACGGCAAGCCGGCCTGGACCTTCCCCACGGCCGGCCACGGCGCGGTGAACATGGTCCCGGCCTCGGCCCAGGGGCGCGTCCTGTTCGGCGCCGAGGACGGCACGTTCTGGTGCCTCGACCTCGTCGAGGGTCACGAGCTGTGGCGCGTCGAGACCGGCGGCATCCTCGGCTGGACCAACCCGGTGGTGGTCAAGGACCGCGTCGTGTTCGCCGACCGCGGCGGCACGCAGCAGGGCGGCGGCGACGACAATGCCGACGACGTGAAGGGGAGCCGCCGCGGCGAGCTGCGCTGCCTCTCCCTGGAGGACGGCAAGGAGCTGTGGCACGCCGCCTTCGACATGACCGGCTTCTCGACGCCCGGCGTCGGCCCCGGCTACGTGGTCGGCGGCTTCGGCCGGCAGGTCGCGCGCTTCGACCTCGCCAAGGGCAAGATCAGCGAGCGCGTGGCCACGGGCACGAACGCCTTCGGCTCCCCCACCGTCGTGGGCGACTCGCTCGTGTTCGGCAACCTCGACGGCAACCTCTACGTGCACGACCTCGAGAACGCCGACCTGCGCTGGCGCTTCCACCTGGCCGAGGGCCAGCAGGCCCTCGACTTCGTCCACGGCGGCGACCGCATCTACCTCTCGACGACCGTGGGCCTCTACTGCCTCGGGGACGGCGGCTCGAACCGCAAGGCGAAGAAGGGCTTCGTGCTGGAGGCCGGCGCACCGCCACCGGCGCGCTGAGCCCGACCGGGGTCGCTCGCGGGCGAGAATCGCCCGTATGCTGAATCACTCGGGGCCCTGCCCGGCGTCCACGGGGCACCATGGAGACGACCCCCCTCGAGCCCGAGCTCTTCCAGCACCGCCAGTTCCTGCTGCGCCTCGCGGCCGGGCTGGTCGGATCGAACGACGCCGAGGACCTCGTGCAGGAGGTCTGGACGCGGGCCCTGGGGGCCGGCGAGCGGCCGGCGCAGCCGCGCGCCTGGCTGGCGCGGATCGCACGCAACCTGGCCGTCAGTCGCTTCCGCGGGGAGGCCCGGCGCACGGCGCGCGAGCGGGAGCACGGGTCCCGGAGCGGCCCAGAGGACGCCGCGCAGGACCTGGCCGAGACGGGCGCGCGCTTCGAGCTCGCGCAGCGCGTCGCGGCGGCGGTGCAGGCGCTCGAGGAGCCCTACCGCGGCGTCGTCCTGCTGCGCTACTTCGAGGGACTCGAGCAGGCGGCGATCGCGGAGCGCCTCGGCGTGCCGATCGCGACCGTGCGCACGCGCCAGCAGCGCGCCCTGGCCAAGCTGCGCGAGCGCCTGGACCGCGAGCTCGGCGGACGCGAGGCCTGGAGCGTGGCCCTCTCCGGCTGGCTCGCGCGCAGCGCGCCCGTAGCCGTGGCGGCCGCGACGGCTCCCGTGCCGTGGCTCGCGCTCGGCGCGGCCGGTGGCGTGGCCGCGCTGGGCCTCTTCGCCTGGCAGGGCCTGGCGCGTCCGGTCTCGGACCCGGTCGCGGTGCAGGCCGAGCCCGCGGTCCTGGTCACGACGCCGCAGGGTGCGAGCGCCCCCGCCGTCGCCGCGCGCGAGCGTGCCGCGCCCACGCCGTCCGAGCCCGCCTCCTCGGCGTCGACGGAGGAACCCGCGCTCCCGCGGCACCGGCTCGTCGGGAGCATCGCCGGCCTGACCGCCGCGGAGCTCGCGCAGACCGAGGTCCGCGTGCACGGGCTGCACCGTGAGCTGGCCTTCCCGCGGGAGGTCTTCGCGCATGCAGTTCCGCAGGCGGACGGCTCCTTCACCGTCGACCTGGCGCCGCTCCTCGAACGCGCGCAACCGCCCGTGCCGCAGGTGCTCCTCCTGCGCGTGGACGAGCCGGGCCACATGCCCGCCGAGCAGCGCCTCCAGATCGAGCTCGGCACGCGCGACGCGGACGGCAACGTCACGCACCAGGCCGAGCGGATGCGCCTCGCGCCGGCCGCCGTGCTGCGCGGATCCGTTGCCGACGAGGACGGACGACCCTGCGCGAGCGCGATCATCGAGGCCTTCCGCCTGGAGGACGGTCTCCCGCTGCCCGACGGTCGCGGCGTGACGACCAGCGACGCGGAGGGGAGCTTCGTCCTGCGCCTGGCGGAGGCCGCTCCGCACGCCCTCGCCGTGCTCCAGGAGGGCTGGCGGCCGACGACGCGGATCGCGACGGCCGTGCTCGGCCGGGAGCAGGACCTCGGGACGCTGCGGATCGAGCGCGGCGCGGCCCTGACCGGCACGACGCGGGTCCTGGGAGTCG
>DASVAP010000214.1:0-24688 GCA_036376275.1 Planctomycetota bacterium
GGACTCACATGAAGCCCAGATCCCGCACCAAGGTGAGGCAGAGCAAGTTCAAGTTTCTCAACCGCGGCGGCAAGCGTCGTGGTGCCGGGCGGAAGCCGAAGGGGAAGCGCGCTGGCGTCTCGCACGCGCCGCGGCCGAAGCTCTCGAAGCACGAGCCCGCGCTTGTCACGCTCCGGCTCGTCGCCGGGCTGCCGACTCTGCGCATGAACGACACCCACGAGCTGATCCGGCACCTGTGCTCCGAGTACCACGCCGCCGACGCGCCCTTCCGCGTCGTCGAGTACTCGGTCCAGTCGAACCACCTGCACCTGATCGTCGAGGTGAACGATCAGCGTGCACTCGCCGCAGGCATGAACAGCTTCGCCAGCCGGTTCGGGAAGCGCCTGAACAAGCTCTGGAAGCGCCACGGGGTCGTCCTGGCCGACCGCTATCACTCCGAACCGCTGCGCAGCCCGCGCCAGGTGCGCAACGCGCTCGTCTACGTGCTCCAGAACGCCCGCAAGCACGGCTGCTGGGACGCGCGCGTGCCGGACGTGTACTCGTCGGGTCCCGACTTCGACGGCTGGCTCGACACGGGTGCCATTTCAGACCGACGCCTGGCCGCGCCGCGCACCTGGTTGCTGCGCCTCGGCTGGCGTCGGCACGGTCTCATCGCGCTCCACGAGCGTCCCGCGCGCGCCGCATGACCCTCGCCATCGCACGCACCGTCACCAGGCCCGCTGTCTCGCTCGCCCCCTGGGGTTTCCCTCCCCGTGACACTCTTCCGGCCCACTCCCGTGCGGGCGGGCTCTCGAAGGGCGCCAGCGGGCCGGACAAGCGGGTCACGGCCGAGGGCGGGGCCCCAGGGGGCGAGCCCACAAGACGCGCTCAGGCCCGCGCCCCCTCCACCGCTTCCTCCTCGACCGTGAGGTTGAGCTCGACCGCCGCCAGCAACGCCAGGGCCTCGCCCAGGTTCGCCGCGCCCGCCAGGTGGCGCCGCAGGAGCGCGAGCGGGTCGAGCCAGGCGAGCACGCGGCGCTCCGCCAGGCGTTGCAGCGACTCCTCGACCACCTGGCGCACGTCCCCACCCGCGCGCAGGGCGCGATCGAAGTCGATCGTGTTGAGCTTCGGGTTCACGCGCCGTGCGCGCCCGGGGAAGCGCGCGGCGTGGGCGCGCTCGAGCTTGAGCCGCGCGCGGCGCAGGCCGACGCGCCAGGCGGGAGCCGAGAGCGGGAGCCCGAGGTTGTTCTTGGCCGGCAGGGCGAAGAGGGCCGGGCTCGTGCGCCTCGCGATCGCGTGGTACAGCGCCTGCCCGCGGCGCAGGGCGCGCGGCGCGCGCAGCAGGAAGTCGACCCAGGCCGGCTGACGGAAGGGGGTCCGGAAGCGGAAGCCGGCCGGCAGCAGGGCCGGCTCGAGCCGGCACGGATAGCGCAGGAAGGCGAAGAGCTGCTCGTAGTAGCTGAGCACGCTGTCCGCCAGCAGCGGCCGCTCCGGCAGCAGCGCGCACGGGTCGAAGTCCGGCGGCGTGAGCACGACGTTGCGCGCGATGCGGCAGCGCACGGCGAAGGCTGCCTGGGCCGTGGGCCAGTCGGAGGCGGGCTCCTCCTGGTCCACGCCCGCGATCGCGTTGGCCATGATCCCGCTCCAGTAGGTCGCCTCGGGCCCGAAGCGCAGCGGGATCTGGTGGTTGTAGAAGGCCTCGAAGGCGTGGCACCAGGGCGCGCGCCGCGCGGCCGCCAGCAGCCCGGCGCGCGTGACCGGCAGCCTGGCCAGGTCCACCGCCTCGTGGCGCACGCCGGCCGCGCGCGCCACGGCGGGCGCCAGGTCGAAGTCGTAGGTGCCCGGGATCCCGAAGGTCGCCGCCACCAGCCGCTCGCCCAGGCCGGCCTCGCTCAGGACCGCCAGGAGGCAGCGCGAGTCGACCCCGCCGGAGAGCGGCACGACGTGCAGCCCCGGCCCGGGCTCGGCGCAGGCCGCGCGCAGCGCCGCGAGCCCACGCTTCACCAGCGCCTCGCGCTCCCCGCTGCCGGCCACCTCGCGCGCCCGCACGCGGGCCCAGGGCAGCGCGCGGTAGCCCTCCGGGACGCGCGGCAGGAACCCGTAGTGCAGGAAAGCCGCCAGGTCCGAGGGGGTCGCGCGGGGCATCGGAGCCCACCATCATCGCCGCTCGCGCGCGACCTGCCCATGCCGCACGGGCTTCATCCGCCCTACGCACTTCGGCCGAAGCGCCCGGGGCCGGCGCGCCTATACTGCGCGGTGCTCGCGAGGACGTGCTTCCAGGCAGGGCACGCGGGTCGAGCAGGCGTCCACCGGGTCCACCATCAATGAGGCCGATCCACCGCGCGCGGACCGCGCGCCTCCGTCGCTGGCTCCCGCTGCTGGGGCTCGCGGGCCTGGGCTGTGCGCCCGGCTCCGCGCCCGCGGCCGGCGCGCCCGCGGGCCCGGCGCAGCCGGCGATGGCCGAGGAGACCGAGCGGCGCCACCCCTTCCTGCTGGCGCACGCCGAGGACTTCCCCGCCCTGCGCGCGCGCGTGGCCGCGGCGCCCTGGCGCGACCTGGCCCGCTCGGCCCTGATCTACGCGCGCGACCGCTCCTTCGACCCGAGCGTCTCGGACTTCGACGCCAAGACGGTCATGACCGAGCTGTGCGGCGCGATCGCGCTGGCCTACGTGCTCGACCCGCGCCCGGCGCGCGCGACCAAGCTGCGCACGACGCTGGAGCAGTGGCAGGGCTGGTACCAGGCGACCGGTGACGGCGTGGTCGTGCGCTGGCAGCAGGCGGCCATGGTGCACTCGATCCTGGCCCTCGACGTGCTGCACGACGCGCTCGTGCCGGCCGAGCGCGTGGCCCTCGAGCAGATGCTCGACGGGATGATCGACGGCTGGTGGGCCAACCTGGCCCAGGACGGCACGCCCAGCACGCCCGGCGTGGTCGGGCTGTGGGCCATCTACCGCGGCGACCGGCGCCGGGCGGAGGAGGCCAGCGAGCTCTTCCTGGCGCGCGTCCTGGACGGCCTGACGCCCAGCGGCGTCTACGGTTCCGGCAGCGGTTACGCCTGGGTGCGCGAGGGCAGCGACCGCATGGCCAAGTACGCGCTGGTCGACGTGCTCGAGCACACCGGCCTGCGTCCGGGCCTGTACGCCGAGCCGCGCCTCGTCGGGCTGCACGAGTGGATGTACCGCGGCGCCTACACGCCACGCCGCACGAACCTGACCTTCGGCGACTCGGATCCCTCGCGCGACATCGAGGGCCTGTTCGGCTACCTGCAGCCCCACCGCGCCAACAGGTTCTCGGCCCAGGCCGGGCGCAACGCGGCCTGGGTCGTGCGCGACGTCGCGGCCAGCCCGCTGTTCGCGAGCTACGTGCTGCTGGACGAGACCGCGCTCTTCCCGACGCCGCCCACCAGCGCCCTGTGGGGCGACAGTGCGAGCTTCTGGGAGGCCGGCGCGGGCGTTGACTCGCTGATGGGCGCACTGTGGAGCTCGCGCCTGCGCGGCGGACACTCGCACCGCGACGCGAACTCCGTGCACCTCTACGCCTACGGCGAGAACGTGCTGCGCAACTCGGGCTACTGCGGCTTCGGGGTCGGGGTCGATGCCGTGTTCGACTGGGACTGGATCTTCGAGGCCACGGGCTCCAACAACACGGTCACGCTCGACGGGGCCGAGCACGACGACAAGCAGGCGGGCGGCGTCGTGGAGGGGCTGACGGCCCCGGGCTTCGACTACGCGGCCGCCACCTCGGGCCCGGCGCTGCGGAACGCGACGCACGTGCGCAGCCTGTGGATGGTGCACGGCCAGCCCGAGCGGCCCGGGTACTTCGTGCTGCTCGACGAGGTCGCGGCCGACGCTCCCGGCGTCGTGGACGTCAACCTCCATCCCGATTCGGCCCAGGAGACGGTGCTGGCCGCGAACCGCGAGTACCAGTGGACCGTGCGTCACTTCGGCACGCGCGACGTGCACGTGAACCTGTTCCTGGCGACGCCGCCCGCCAGCGTCGAGGTGCTCGACGGCGGGCTGTGCGCCTTCGACGGGAACGAGTACGTCGGGCGCTACCTGCGCTCGCACTACCCGACCGACGCGGCCGGACGGCGCAACGTGCTCACGCTGGTCGTGCCGCACGACGCGACGCGCCCGAAGCCGGTCCTGACGCGCATCCAGGGCGCCGGGATCGTCACCGGCGCCACGCTGGGCTTCGGCGGCGGGCGCGTGGACTACGTGCTCGAGTCGTCCGGGAGCGCGACGATCCCGCTCGGCAACGGCTTCTTCCAGGCGCGCGGCCTGCTCGCGCGCACGGCTGGCGGACAGGTCAGCGAGTACTTCGTGCGCCGCGCGCGCGCCTTCGGCGACGGCGCCGCCCGGCCGCGCGGCTTCGAGGCCGACGCGCGCGTGAGCCTGCACGTGCGCGGGACCGAGGTACGCATCGTCTCCGCGGGGACGCGCGTGCTCTTCCACGAG
Organism: Planctomycetota bacterium; assembly: GCA_036376275.1. Classification (GTDB taxonomy): domain Bacteria; phylum Planctomycetota; class UBA1135; order UBA1135; genus JABFRZ01. The sequence continues at coordinate 4,437 of DASVAP010000214.1, forward strand.
CCCAGCCTGCTCGGGCACGTGTTCGCCACGGAGGCCGGAACCGTCACGAGCGCGGGGCCCGGCTTCCTGGAGATCGTGCTGAACCCCGGCACCTGGGCCTTCGACCTCGCCACGGGCGCCACGCTGCCGTAGGGCCGCGAGGCCCCGGGAGCACGTCCGGGAAGGTCGGGCCTCGACCAGCGGGGACGGGCAGGACGAGGCCCTCGACGTACCTGGGCCGGCCTGGATCCTCGCGGGCGCCCGGGAGGATGGCGGAGCTCCCTGCGCTACAGCGCGGCCGCCAGCGGGGCCGCGGCCCGGTCGACCCGTTCCGGATCGGGGTGCAGCTCGACGAAGGGCCGGAACTCCGGCACCAGCAGGTCACGGCGGAACTCGAGGCACAGCGTGCGCCCGCGGTGGCGGCGCGCCAGGAGCGCCGCCAGGGTGGCGGGATGCAGAGAGTAGGCGCCGTTCAGGACGGTCTCGAAGCCGGCCGATCCGAAGCCGACCCGCAGGCGCGCGACGAGCTCCTCCTCGGCCAGGCGCTCGCCCTCGGGCGAGTCCACGATCAGGTCGACCGGCGCCCGCAGCGGCCACTGCTCCAGGCGCCCCGGGGCGTAGGCCGCGCGCAGCGACGCGACGATGTGCTCGTCGACCGGCACGTCGATCGAGCGCGGGGCGTAGGAGTGCACCATCACCGCGCGCCCGCCGCCACCGCACACGCGCGCGCAGGCCTCCTCGACCAGCGCCCGGTAGGCCGCGTAGCGCGCCAGCAGCAGCCGCCGGTCGTGCGCGTCCCGCACCCAGGCGTGCAGCCCGGCCGTCAGCTGGCCCGGCGCGCTCGTCTGCGGCTCGGTGGAGGCGTCGATCACGCGGTTGCAGTCGACGAAGGTGCGCGGGAGCAGGCAGCGGATCACCAGCGCCGTGCGGCGCGGGTCGGCGGCCACCACGCGCTCGGCCACGCGCCGCGCAACCTCGGGCGCGCCCACGTCGGTGTTGACGAAGAAGAACTCGCGCAGCTCGGCCGGGTAGTCGCCGCGCAGCTCCGCCCGCAGGCGGTCGAAGTCGGCCGCGCGCGTGGCGCCGTGCGGCACCTCGAGCAGGAGCCCGGGCTCGGGCCCGGCCTGGGCCCCGCGCACGAGCGCGACCTCGCACACGTCGGGGATGGAGCGCACGCGCGAACGGTAGCGCCCGGAACCCGCCGGGGCGACGGCCCAGCGGAGCCCGCGTCAGGCTCCCGGCCCGGCCTCGGGGTAGCGCTCGGGGCGCTGCGGCACGACCAGCATCGGTCCCGTGGCGTGGCGCAGGACGCGGTAGGCCGTGCTGCCGAGCACGGCGCGCGCGAGCCCGGTGTGCCCGTGCGTGCCCATCACGACGAGGTCGCGCGGTCCGGCGTGGGCCAGGATCACGTCCGCGGCCTGGCCCTCGGCGAACTCCGTCTCGACCGGGAGCGGCCCCCAGTCGAAGGCCCCGACCAGCGCGCGCGTGGCGCCGCGCTCCTCCTCGCGCAGGGCGTCGATCACGCTCGCGGGGCGCGGGCCGGGCTCGAGCGGGGTCACGTAGGCGAGCTCGGGCGGCACGAACACGTGCAGCACGCGCACGGGCACGTCGAAGCGCGCCGCCAGGCTGCGCGCGGCGGCCAGCACGAGGTCGGTCGAGGGGCTGAGGTCGACCGGCGCCAGGATGCGCTCGAAGCGCTGGCCGTCGGCCGGCTCGACCCACACCGGGCACGGGCTGCGCGCCAGCACGGCGCGGCCCGTGCCGCCGAAGTCGAAGGGCTTGCGCTGGCGGTGCGCGCCGATCACCAGGAGGTCCGCGCCGCCCGCGCGCACGGCCGCGAGCAGGGCCTCGGCCGCCACCTCGGGGCGCACGCGCAGGTAGTCCTCGACCGGACGGCCGGCGAAGAGCGGGTCCTCGACCACCAGCTCCAGCTTGCCGCGCGCGGCCGCCGTGGCGCGCGCCAGGGCGTCGCCGCCGTGGCGCGCCAGGAACGCGCGCCGCGCGGGCGTGAGGTGGCGTCCCTCGAGCCCGGCGCCGTGCACGACCTCGAGGCGCGCGCCGAACTCGCGCGCGAGCGACATCGCCCGCGCCACGGCCTGGTTGGAGAGCTGGCCCAGCTCGAGACCGACGACGAGGTGCCGCAACTCCATGCTTGTCCCGGAAGATCGGCGCCCGCGGCACTGCCGGCCATACGCCCTTCGGCGCAGATCCGGTGTTCCGGCGCCGGGCGGCGATCAGCCGGTCCCACCCTCGCCGCGCTCCGGCCTGCGCGCGCGCACGATCAGCACGCCGAAGGTCAGCACGGTCAGCGGCAGCACGAACTCCAGCATCACCGCGCCGAAGCGCGGCAGGGCCGCGTGGCCCTGGGCGTCGAGCACGAGGTAGGCCGTGTAGGCCGCGTAGTAGGCCAGGAACACCGCCCCCTCCCAGCGCGCCAGGAGGTGCTTGCGCCCGAGGATCGGCAGGCAGGCGACGGCCACGGCCACCATCACCGGCACATCGAAGTTCTCGATGGCCGGCGCGACCGGCAGGTCTCCGCCCGCGACCAGCGCCGTGAGCCCGGCGATCCCCAGGATGTTGAAGAGGTTGCTGCCGATCACGTTGCCGACCGCGATGTCGCGCTCGCCGCGCAGCGTGGCCACGAGCGAAGTCGCCACCTCGGGCAGGCTCGTGCCGGCCGCGACGATGGTCAGGGCGATCACGGTCTCGTCCAGGCCGAGCCCGGTGGCGATGGCGATGGCCGAGTCCACCAGCCAGCGTGCGCCGAGCACCAGGAGCCCGAGCCCGAGCGCCACCTGCCCCACGGCCGCCAGCGGGTGCGCGGTGCGCGCGGGACCCGCGGCCGGCGTGGACACCGCCTGCTCGCGCCGGCTGGCCCGGATCGAGTCGAGCGTGAACCACGCCAGGGCCCCGCAGGAGAGCAGCCCCTCGCCCAGCCCCAGGCGCCCGTCGAGCCCGAAGAACCACAGCGCCAGGGAGGCGGCGATCATCCACGGCACCTCGCGCCGCACGATCTGGCGCGCCACGACCAGCGGGCGCAGCAGGGCACACAGCCCGAGGATGAAGAGCACGTTGAAGACGTTGCTCCCGACCACGTTGCCGACCGCCAGCTCGGGCTTGCCCTCCAGCGTGGCCAGGGCGCTCACCACCAGCTCCGGCGCGCTGGTCCCGAAGGCCACCACGGTCAGGCCGATGACGAGCGGGCTCACTCCGAAGCGGCGCGCCAGGCTGGAGGAGCCGCGCACGAGCAGCTCGCCTCCGAGGGCCAGCAGGGCCAGTCCGAGGGCGAGGAACAGCCAGACCGAGGCGTCCATGGGGCGCAGAGGATACGCAGGCGACGCCGGAGATGGACGAGCAACGGTCGGCGGCGCCCCGCGGCGGCAGGGAACGAGCGCGGCGGGCTACCGCCCGGGCTCGAGCGCGGCCCGCGCCAGCGTGCGTACGAGCGGATGGGCGTCCGCGGCCAGCGCCTCGAGCGGGAGCAGCGCGCGCAGGCCCGGCTCCTCGCGCGCGAGCTGGGCCACGGCGCAGCGCGCCCACCAGCGCGGATGGCGCGCGAGGAGCTCCAGCGACGCGGCGCGCCCGGCGGCGGCGCCGGGCAGCTCGGCACGCGGCAGGAAGCCGTAGAGGAGCCGCCAGCGCAGGTCCGCCAGCTCGTGCCCGGCCAGGAGCAGCGCGAGCAGCTCGGCCTGCTCACGCACCTGCGCGCGCGTCAGCGCCAGGAGCGCGGCGTCCGCATCGGCCTCGTAGAGGTGCCGGACCAGGCCGGGCGGCGGCTCCGCCTCCAGGAACGGGCGGTACACGGAGAAGTCGGAGCCGCGGTCGAGCGAGGGGTCCTCGTACTCCGACAGGACGCCCGCCAGGGCCGCGCGGCGCCCGGCGTCGTCGGTCTCGAGCATCGGCACGAGCGCCGCGACGGCGTCGGCGGGCGGCACGGCGAGCTCGGCCAGCACGAAGCCGGCCAGCATCGCCTCGCGCGTCTCGCGCGCGGCCTCGAGGGACAGGAACACCTGCGGCACGAGGCGCGCGTGGGCCGGGCCGGCGTTCGCGCGCAGGAAGTCGAGGGCCGCGCGCTGCGCCTCGGGCGTGGTGGCCTCGAGGACGCGCCGCAGGCCGTCCTGCAGCACGGGGTCGGGCCGCGGAGCCGCCTCCTGCGGCAAGACGGCGAGGGCCAGGCCGGCGAGCAGGGCGGAGAAGGTGGAGGCCATGGGATCGCTCCTAGCGCACGACGCGCGCCTCGAGGTTGACGCCGATGAAGTCGAACACCTGCGCATAGTCGTCCACCAGGAAGTGCGTCGCGCCGACGCCCCAGGAGACGGTCTCGACGTTCAGGCCGGAGGGCGACGGGAACGAGCTCGACACCGGCCCGCCGTCGAGGAAGAAGTCGGCGAAGGTCCCGACCTGGTAGTGGTTGGCGTGGTATGCGCTCGCGAGCGGCCGGCGCAGCTCTCGGTCCTGATCGACGTCGGAGTCGTTCTCGATGCCGTCCGCGTAGGAGGTGAAGGCCACCGTGAAGGCGCCGATCGAGCCGGCGAGGGTGTTCAGCCGCTCGCACAGGTGGTAGGTCGAGCCGCCGCCGTGGCTGTAGCCGTAGATCGCGAGCGTGCCCACCGCGCGGTTCTGGATCGCGTTGACGACCTCCGTGTACACGGGCCCGGTGCCCGTCGGGCTCACCTCGTCCTCGTCGCGCATCAGCACGTCGTAGCCGCGCTCGTACAGGTCCGTCGCGACCACGAAGGTGCCGTGGTTCGGATCGAGCGGCAGCCCCGGCACCTGCCCCTCCCCGCCCAGGGCCACCACCAGCGAGGTGAAGGCGTGGAACAGCAGCCGGTCCAGGGCCGCGTCCCACTCCGGCGCGCGCAGCTCGAGCGCGGCCAGCCCGGGCGGCGCGGCGCCGCTCCACTCGACCCACAGGGTCAGCGTGCGCGCGGCCCCGAAGGCCAGCGGCGCCGTGACGTCCCCGCTGAAGGGCACGGCGCTCCCGGGCGCCTTCGTGCGCGTGCTCCACAGCGCCAGCGCCGGCCCGCTGCGGGCCAGCACGAGCTCCGTGCCCTCGAAGGGCCGCGCGACCAGGATCTCGATCAAATCGTCCTCGCCCGCGGGATCGCTCTCGAGCGCGCCGTGCACGCGGATCCCCGGGCCGAGCTCGGGGTGCTCCTCCCAGGCCTCCGGCACCTTGGTGCGCGCGAAGGGGAAGTAGCCGCTGCCGTGCTGCGGGCGGAAGGCGCTCAGACCCTGGGGCCCGCGCCGCACGACCTGGGCCGCCAGCGGCGGGGCGCACAGGAGCGCCGCGAGCAGCGCGAGGAGGGAGCGGAGTCGGCGGGACCGGGGGGCCGTCATGGCGCTTTCGGGGGAGGGCGTCGCGCCGGAGCAGGATCTCGCGCCGAGGAGCCCCGACGGAGCCACGACCAGGCGCCCGTCCGGATCCTACCCGCGGACTCCGTTCACGCCGGCCCTTCCGGCCGGGAAACGCGAACGCTATCTCTCTCCCGCTCCATGCGACGCACCGGACCAGCCCGCGGCCGCCCCGAGCTCCGCCTCGTGCGCGGGATCGCGCCGCTCGCCCTGACGCCGGCCGCGGTGCTGCGCGAGTTCCGGGCCCGGCTCGCGGCGGGCGCGAGCCTCGCGCCGGCCGGCCGCGCGCGCCGGCGTCCCGCGCTCCTGCTCACGCCGCGCTACCGCCCGCGCCACGCGCTGCGGCTCTTCGACGCGACCTACTACCTGGCGGACTACCGCTTCGACGACGCGGTGGGCTTCTTCGTCGGCTACGTGGCCCTCGGGCGCGACCCGCGCCACATCTGGCCGCGGCTCTTCTACAAGGACAGCTCGCTCCTGTGGCGCGTGGCCAGCCACTTCACGCGCGAGGACGGCGAGGCCTGGATCGGCAAGGGCGACACGCGCGAGGAGGAGCGCGACGGCTGGGTCTGGCGTCACAGCGTCGAGGAGACCACCAACCTGCCCTACGAGCTCCAGTTCGCGCTGGACGAGCTCAGCCGGCGCGGGCGCAAGCAGCGCGACGACGCGGCCCTGGCCCTGGTCGTGCGCGAGGCCCGCCCCGGGCGGCTCGAGCCCTTCGCCGACTTCACCGCCCCGCGCCGCGCCGCCGCCGCGGCGCACCGCGAGCACGGCGGGCGGCCCGTGGCGCGCTTCCGCCGCACGGGCGACCCGCGCTCGCTGGTCTTCGCGCGCGGCTACGCACCCGATCTCGCGCGCGGGATCGTCGAGCAGGGCTCGGCGCCGAGCTCCTTCTTCGGCGGGGAGGTGCGCAAGCTGCGCGTGCTGGCGGAGAACCGCCGCGTGCACTACCTCTTCCTCGCCTCATCCACCCACGTCTGGCTGGCGCCGCCGCAGCTCCTCTCGACCGAGCTCTCGAGCTTCGGCGTGCGCGTGCACGACGTCCTGGCGGCCGAGGAGCTGTGCCTGCCGGGCTTCGAGTACCACGACGCGGAGGGGAGCCAGATCCCGCCCGGCTTCGCGGGCGCGCCGCACCCCGACAACCCCGACCGCGCCGACGCCGCCGCCTGGCTCGAGGCCCTGCCCATCGTGCGCGCGTTCCGCGCACGCGGGCTCGCGGGCCCGCCACCGACGCGCGGGCGCCGGGCCCGGCTGGCCGCGGCGCCGGCGCGCCGGCGCTGACTCTCCCCGGAGCTCACCTGCGCCGGATGTGGGCGGGCTGGCGCTCGAAGGCGCCGACGTCGGTCTCGGCCCCGAAGAAGCGCGTGAGGCCGAGCGCGTCCGTCGGCGGCAGCTCGGGCGGGAAGGCGGACCCCAGCCCCGCGTCGAGCAGCAGCGAGCCCGCCGCCGGCCGGAAGTCGCCGCCGGCCGTCGGCCCGAAGGGCGTGGCCGAGACGGGCGCGACCAGCCCCGGAGCGGCGAAGGGCGGGAGCATGTGGGGCCCGGGGACGTACCCGCCGGTGGGCATGCCGATCATCGAGTAGTCGACGTCGAGGATCCCGAGCACGGGCGGAGACGAGAAGTCCGACGAGAACAGCAGGTCGCTCCCCGCCGAGCCCAGGTTCGAGTGGATCAGCGTGTTGCGCACGGTCACGATCCCGCCGTCGTCGAAGTAGAGCCCGCCCACGCTGCCCACCGGGCTGCCGGCCACGTTGCCGTGGATCGTGCAGGAGAGGAGCTCGAGGGTGGCGCCGTCCGGGAACGGCATCCCCCCGGCCCAGAAGATCCCGCCGATGCCGCTGCCGTGGTTGCCCGTGACCTGCACGTCGACGAAGCGCCCGCTGCCGCCGAGCAGCGCTCCGCCCGTGATCGTCGGCGCGCCGCCGTTGCCGTGGATGCGGTCGCGGAAGAGCTCGAAGCTGCTGGTCGGGCCCGCGAAGAAGCCGCCGACCGAGAGCGAGGTGTTGCCACGGATCTCGTTGTCGCGCAGGCGCGCCGTGGCGCCGGCCGCCACCCACACGCCGCCGACCGGGATGCCGACGTCCCCCACCGGGTGGTTGTCGACGATCACGTTCTCGGCCAGACGCACGGGCGCCACGCTCGTGATCGCGACGCCGCCGACGGTCACGAACTCGCCGCAGCCCGTGATCGTGAAGCCGCGCACCGTCGCGCCGGCCGTGATCGTGAGCACGGTCCCGCCGCCGGCCGCATCGAGCACCGTGAAGGCCGGCCCGGCCACGGCGACGAGCCGCACGGCCTTGTCGACCAGCAGCGGGGCCGCGTAGGTCCCGGGCAGGACCTCGATGCGGTCGCCGTCGCCGACGAGCGGCGAGGCCAGGGCCGCGGCCGGCGAGAGGAAGTCCGCCACGCCGGGGGTCGGGTGGACCGTGTAGGTCTCGGCGAGCGGCGCGAGGGCGAGCAGGGGGAGGATCGGGATCGTGGCGAGGGCCAGCATGGTCGGCTCCTGGGTTCGGGAGCGGCGGATTCCGCTCGAGCGACGGAGAAGGCCAGGCCCCGCGTCCGGGACAGGAAACCCGGAAAAGGACGAGCCGACTGCGGAGGAGCGCGGCGAGGACGGGGCCAGTGGGATCGACGAGGGCCTGGTCGGGGCGGGCTCCTCACCGCGGCGGGCCGCGCGCCCCGAGCTCCTCCTGCGTGGCCCCGCGCGTCCCCGTCGCGCCGCGCAGGCGCGCCAGGCCCTCCTCCAGACGCAGGCGCGCGGCGGGCGGGGGCGCGGAGGCCGCCAGGAGCTCCTCCAGCAGCGCGGCGACGGCCTCCGGCGCATGCGCGTGCGGGACGCGCGCGCCGAGCGCCAGGGCGGTCTGCACCACGCGCCCGACGCAGGCCTCGCTCGCGCCGTGATCGAGCTCGAGCGCGCGCCGCAGGTGCGCCAGGGCGCGCTCCGGCGCCAGCGTCTCGGGCGCGGCCGCGTAGGCGCGCTCGCAGGCCTGACAGGCACCGAGCTGGGCCCCCGAGTGGAGGTGCGCGAGGTTGAGGTGCGCGCGCAGCAGCTCCGGATCGCGCGCCAGGGCGCGCCCGTAGGATTCGGCCGCGGCGCGCAGGCGGTGGGCGCTGTCGTGCGCGTAGGCCAGCGCGAAGTGGAGCAGCGCGCGCTCGTCGCCGCGCGCCAGCCGGCGCTCGAGCGCGGCCACCGTCGCGGGGGGCGCCTCGGCCAGGCCCAGGAGCCGCGGGAGCTCGGCGCTGGCGTCGCCGCCGGAAGCGGCGGTGTGCTCGACCGAGGCGAGCGCCAGCTCGACGGCCGCGTCGGTATCGCCGCGGGCCAGGCCCGCCTGGGCCTCGGCCGCCAGGGCGCGCGCCGCGCGCGCGCTGCGCTCGGCCGCGGAGGGCGCGAGCACGGCCGCGAGCGCGAGCAGCACCGCCGTACCGAGGGCCACGCCCAGCCCGGCCGCGAGCGGACGCCGCCGCGCGCGGTCCAGCAGGCGCTGGTCGAGGCGCGGCGGCGCGAGCCGCACGCGCGCGCCGGAGAGGAAGCGCTCCAGCTCCTCCGCCAGGCGCGCGGCGCTCTCCGGCCGGCGCCGCGGCTCCTGCGCCAGGGCCGCGCCGACGAGGCGCGCGAGTCCGGCCGGCACGGACGCGTCCAGCCTCGGCGCGGCGCGCTGCGCGCGGGCCAGGACCTCCGCGCGACTCCCCTCGGAACGCGCCGGCCGGCCGGCGAGCAGCTCGAAGAGGATCAGCCCGAGCCCGTGCACGTCCGTGCGCGCATCGGCGCGCTCCCCGGCGGCCTGCTCGGGTGCCATGTAGCGCGGCGTGCCGAGCAGGGCGCCGCTCGAGGTCAGCGTGACCTCGTCCTCGGCCGCCCCCAGGCCGAAGTCGACCAGCACCGGAACGTCGTCGGCGCCGAGCAGCACGTTGGCCGGCTTCAGGTCGCGGTGCAGCACGCCGGCCCCGTGGGCCGCGGCCACGGCCCGCGCCAGGGCGAGGACGATGCGCGCCGCGCGCTCGGGCGCGAGCGGCAGCTCGAGGGACGCCAGCGGCCGGCCCTCGACCTTCGCCATCACGAGGTAGGGCGCGCCCCGGAACAGGCCCGTGTCGTGCACGCGCACGAGCCCCGGATGGTCGAGGCGCGCCAGGGCGCGGGCCTCGCGCTGGAAGCGCTCGAGCGCGCGCGGGCTCGCGGCCAGCTCCGTGGCGAGGACCTTGAGCGCGAAGCGCCGCCCGTCGCGCTCGACCTCGTGGACCACCCCCATCCCGCCCCGCCCCAGCCGTCCGAGCACGCGGTAGGGCCCGACCTGCTGCGGGTCCACGGGCGCGCCGGAGGCGAGCAGGGCCTGGACCTCGAGCGCGGAGCGCAGGGCGGCGAGCAGCGCCGCGCCGTGCCGCGGATGGAGCGCGGCGAAGGCCTCCGGCGCGAGCTCCGGCTCGACCTCGCGCTGGGCGAGGAACTCGGCCACGCGCTCCTCCAGCTCCTCGAGGTGTTCGTGGCTCACGCGCCCGCCTGCATCCAGCTCGCCAGCCGCGCCAGGGCGCGGTTGTAGAGCTTGCTGGCCGCGGCCGGCGTCGTGCCGAGCAGCCGCGCCGCCTCCTCGTTCGAGAGACCCTCGACCGAGCGCAGCAGCACGACCTCGCGCGCCTCGTCGGCGAGCTGCTCCAGGCCGCGCTCCAGGCGCTCGTAGCGCGCGCCGTCCAGGTAACGCGGCTCGCCGGCGCGCGCCGGGAGCTGCTCGAGGACCGAGCTCGAGCAGCGCTCCTCGCGCGCGCGCGGCCCCTCGGCCAGGCGCTCCGCGCGCGCGCGGATCTTGTTCAGCACGCAGGCGTGCAGGTAGTGGCCGAGCGCGCCCGGACCGCGCGGCTCGAAGCGCGCGAGCTCGCCCAGCGCGTCCTCGAACACGCTCTGCAGCACGTCCTCCGACGAGAGGCACGCGCGCAGGCGCCGGCCGAGCCGGCTGCGGACCGAGAACAGCAGCGCGTCGTGATAGCGCAGGTAGAGCCCCTCGAAGGCCGCCCGGTCGCCGGCCTGGATCCGGCGCACCAGCTCGCGCGAGAGATCGACCGGCTCCTCCGCCGCCCCCATGGAAGGCGATCATCCCCCACCGGAGCGCGGCCCGGAAGCGCGGGCGTCCCGGAACGCCGCGGTCCGGGAGCGAGTAGACTTTGGGACGGCCCATGAAGGCCACGGCCCTAGTCGGCCTGTGGGCGCTGGGCGGGGCCCTTGCCACGGGCTGCGGCCCCCCGGCGCCGGACGGCGTGATCGACCTCCTGGCCCGGGGGCCGGACGAGTGCAGCCCGGCCGAGGCCGCGCGCGCGGACACCGAGCGCGGCCTCCTGCGCCTCGCGCGCCAGGGGGACGTGCGCTACCGCGTGGATCGCCTGGCACCCACGCGCGTGCACCTGCGCGCACGCTCGGCCGAGCCGGGCCTGCTGGAGCTCGCCTGGTCGGAGCTGGCGCCCACGGGCACCCCCACGACGCGCATGCGCGACCTCGTCGCGATGAAGGCGCGCGAGGCCGTCGAGTGGCAGCACGTGCTGCCGGGCGACGAGGGCCTGGGCGAGCTCCAGCTCGCCTGGCACGGACCGATCGACGCGTCCGCGCTGGAGCTCCAGGAGCTGGTGCTGCTCGAGCAACCTCCGGTCGAGCGGGCGACGATCGTGCTGATCGTGATCGACACGCTCTCGGCCCGACACCTGTCGCTCTACGGCTACCCCCTGGAGACGGATCCCGAGCTGCGGCGGCTGGCCGCGGAGTCCCACGTCTTCGAGCGCTGCTACGCCAACGCGCCCTGGACGGTGCCGAGCTTCATGGCGCTCTTCACGGGCCTCTACGCGCGCGCCCACGAGCTGCGCCCGAGAGGCTCGGCGCTGTGGGAGCAGTGGATGCTCGCCCCGGGACGCTGGACCCTGGCCGAGGCCCTGCGCGCGGCCGGCTATCGCACCGCGGCCTTCGTCGACAACCCGTTCCTGACCCGGCAGCTCGGGCTGGCCCAGGGCTTCGATCTGTACGACGAGAGCGCCGCGGCCAACAGCTTCCAGGCCCCGCCCGATCCGGACGAAGGCATCCGCCGGACCGCGGCGCTGGCCCTCGAGCACCTGCGCGCCGCCGGCGACGCGGCGACGTTCGTGCTGCTGCACGCGCTCGACGTGCACCAGCCCTACGGGGAGCGGCCGCCCGAGGACGAGCGCGCGCGCGGCCCCGAGCCGTACTCCGCCGAGCAGGTCGAGCGCGTGGGCGGGAACCCGTTCACCTACGAGATCGTGCCCTCGCTGGCGCTGGCGGGCATGCACGCGGGCGAGGAGCCGCCCGCGACGATCGACACGGCGAGGCTCGTGCGCGCCTACGACGAGGGCGTGCGCTTCGTGGACATGGAGCTCGGGCGCTTCCTGGCCGAGCTGGAGGAGCTCGGTGTGCTGGAGCGTGCCTGGGTCGTCGTCACCGCCGATCACGGCGAGACGATGGCCGAGGGCGAGCACTTCTTCGCGCACGGCGTCCTGCGCCAGGAGGTCCTGCACGTGCCGCTCGTGATCCGCCCGCCGGGCGGCCTCGCCGCAGGGCAGCACATCGCCGAGAGCGTGCAGCTCGCCGATCTCTACCCGACGCTGCTCGAGCTGGCGGGCCTCGCGCCCGTGGCCGGGCTGCACGGACGCTCGCTCGTGCCGCTCCTGCGCGGGGGCGCACGCGAGCCCGGCCCGATCCTGGCCGAGACCGGGGTCATCCGGCAGGCGGCGCTGATCCGCGACGGCTGGAAGCTGGTCGAGCAGAAGCCGGCCCTCGACTCCGCGCCCGAGTCGCGCCTCTCCCACCCGCGCATGCGGGCCGTGCTGGAGGCGCTGGCGGCTACGCTGGCGCGGCCCGACCACGGGCCCACGCTCGACGATCGACGCTACCGCTGGCTCGGGGATGCCGAGCTCCGCCGCGACGTGTTCGAGCGCATGCCCGCCACGGGGCTGACGGAGGCGCTCCTGGCCGAGATGAAGACGCGCCCGCGCTTCGCCGGCCTGATGCACTTCGTCGAGGAGGAGCTGCGCGGGCCCTTCTACGAGCTCTACCGGCTGGAGGAGGACCCGGACGCGCTCCACGACGTGGCCGCGCAGCATCCCGAGGTCGTGACGGCCATGCAGGCCGAGCTCGAGCGCGAGAAGGAGCGGCGCGTGCTCGCCTGGGAGCTGGCCGGCCGGCCGGCCCAGCCGGCGCGGCTCGACCCCGCGCGGGTCGAGGCCCTGAAGGCCCTGGGCTACGGCGGGTCGGACGACTGAGCCGCGGGGCGCGCGACCCCGCGCGCCTCCTTCCGTGCACCCCTCCCGCGAGGAGCAGCCCCGGTTCACCCCGCCACGGCCGGAGCGCCGGCGTCGCGCGCGAACAATCGGAGATCGTTGATTCCGACCCGCGCGGTCGCTCTCTATTCCACCTCCCCCGCCGCGCGCGCGGCCCCCTGCGCGCGTGTCCCTGCCTGCGACTGCACCTGGATGCCGCACCTCGCACTCGCCTCGTTCGTACCCGTTCCGCTGCTCGGACTCGCCGCCGCGCTCCCGGGCGCGCCCCAGGAACCGCCGCTGCGCACGACGAACCCGATCCTGTTCGTCACGCAGGTCCCGGTCGCCTTCGACTACGTCAACGTGGCCTCGACCTTCGGCAACCATCGCCCCGGGCCAGGGCACGCGCCGCGCGGCGGCGACCTGTGGATCCGCTATCCCGACGGCCAGCTGCGCAACCTGACGGCGGCGGCGGGCTTCGGCCGCCCGGACGGATTCCAGGGCGCGGGCTCGATCGCGGTGCGCGAGCCCTGCGTGCACTGGAGCGGCACGCGTGCGGTCTTCAGCATGGTCGTGGGCTCGCCCGAGGCTCCGCGCGACGAGCACTTCGTCTGGCAGCTCCACGAGATCACCGGGCTCGGCCCGGGTGACACGCCGCGCATCAGGCGCGTCCGGCACCAGCCGCGCTGGCGCAACAACGTCAGCCCGGTCTACGCCAGCGACGGACGCATCCTGTTCGTCTCGGACCGCCCGCGCGACGGCAGGGCGCACCTCTATCCGCAGCTCGACGAGTACGAGGAGGCACCGACCACGACCGGGCTGTGGAGCCTGAATCCGGCGAGCGGAGCGCTCTACCTGATGAACCACGCGCCCTCGGGCCTGTTCCACCCGCTGGTCGACGCGGCCGGGCGCGTGGTCTTCACGCGCTGGGACCACCTGGAGCGCGACCAGCAGGCCGACCTCGACCGCATGGGGCTCGGCAACTATCGCGTCTACAACTGGTCCGACGAGAGCCCGACCGCCGTGCGCACCGGCTCGCACCGCGAGCTCTTCCCCGAGCCGCGCCCGCAGTGGATCGACTTCGTGAACGCGACCCCGAGCTACACGGGCCCGCTGGCCGGCTGGGCCCCGCACCTGGCCGGCAACGCCTTCGACCTGTTCCTGCCCTGGACCCTGAACCAGGACGGCACCGGCGAGGAGACGCTGAACCACGTCGGACGCCAGGAGCTGCTGCGCACGGTCCCGCGCAGCCGCCGCGACGATCCGAACCTCACCGGCCAGGCGAGCTTCCCGCCCTGGGTCGCCAACCGCCAGCCGCTGACCGCGCTGCACCAGCTGCGCGAGGATCCGCGCCGGCCCGGGACCTACCTCGGCATCGACTGCCGCACCTTCGACACCCACGCCGCGGGCCAGGTCGTGCACGTGACGGCGTCCCCGGGAGCGAACGCGAACGAGGTCGTGGTCCAGTACGTCACGCACCGCGACACGCAGGCCCCCACGCTCACGCCCGGGCCGGACCACAGCGGCTTCTACCGGAACCCCTTGCCGCTCGCGGGCGGGCGCTGGATCGCCGCCCACACGCCGAACACGCGCAAGGAGCAGAACCTCGGCACGCCCACGCAGCCGCGCTCGCGCTTCGACTTCCGCCTGAAGCTGCTGGACCCGGCCGCCAACGGGTACCTGACGGCCGGCCGGCCGCTGACGGGCGGCCTGCGCAAGCGCGTGCAGTACTTCGATCCCTACCAGCTCGTGACCCACGACGGCGAGCTGTGGGAGCTCGACCCGGTCGAGGTCGTCGCACGCCCGGTGCCCCCCGTGACGGAGGCGCCCGGGCTCCTGCCGCCAGAGCGCCGCGTGCTGGCCGCGGTCGGCGTCGGCGTCGCCGAGCTGACGGATTACCTGGCGCGCCGCGGCCTGGCCCTGCTGGTCGCGCGCGACGTGACGCGCCGCGACCAGAGCGATCGCACGCAGCCCTTCAACCTGCGCGTCCCGGGCGGAGTCGCCTCGCTGGGCGCCAGCGGGCGCGTGTACGACGTCGCCTACCTGCGCCTCTTCCAGGGCGACCTGATCCGCGGGATCGAGAACGGCATCTTCGGCACCGCCACGGGCCGGCGCGTCCTGGCCCAGCCGCTGCACGAGCCCGCCGCGCTCAACCCGCCGCTGCCCGCGGCCCCGCCCGGCAGCGTGGCCATCGCGCCGGACGGCTCGGTCGCCGCCCTGGTGCCCGCGCGCCGTGCCCTGAGCTGGCAGCTCCTCGCCCCCGACGGCGAGCCGGTGGTGAACGAGCGCTACTGGATCTCGCTCCAGCCCGGCGAGATCCGCACCTGCACGAGCTGCCACGGCGTCAACGAGTACGACCAGGCCGGCCGGCCGCCGACGCGCAACGAGCCGCAGGCGCTGGGGAGCCTGCTGCTCGACCTCAAGGCGCGCGGCGAGCTGTAGCGCGGTCCCGGGCGCCCGCGAAACGCTGGCCGCGCCCGCGCATCCGAGGCCCGCGTGAGCCCCGCCCCTCTCCTGCGCGCCCTGGCCCTCCTCGCCTTCCTCCTGCCCCAGGAGCCGCCGCCCTCGCCGCAGGCCCGGCCGCGCGACCTGACCCACTTCAACCTCGACCGGCAGGCGCTGGCCCTGCAGGGCTACGACCCGGTCGCCTACTTCGCGGCCGGCGGCGGCAAGCCGCGCAAGGGCCTGGCGAGCCTGACGGCCAGGCACGACGGCGTCCTGTATCGCTTCGCGAGCGAGGCGAACCGCAAGCTCTTCCTGGCCTCGCCCGCGGCCTTCGAGCCGCAGTACGGCGGCTGGTGCGCCTACGCGATGGCGGACGGCGAGAAGGTCGCCATCGACCCGGAGTCGTTCCTGGTCACGGAGGGCAAGCTCACGCTCTTCTTCAAGGCCTGGTACGCGGACACGCGCGCCAAGTGGCGCAAGGACGAGGCGCGCCTCACGCGCAAGGCCGACGAGGCCTGGCGCGAGCTGAACGCGCCGCGCCCCCCGAAGTAGGCGCGGCCCCCCGCTCGCCATGCACGCGAACGAGGGGCCGCATCACGTCCAGCGGCCGCTTCCGGCCGCCCCCGCCGGCACGCGCGGCGGACGGCCGCAGGACCGTCCGCCGGGCGCCGGCGAGCTCTCTAGTCGTTGTCGTTGATGCTCACCGTGGCCTGGCTGGGGGTCCAAACCTGGTAGGCGGCGCTGGCGGCCAGCGTCGCGATCACGGTCTCGACCGCTTCCTTCTGGGCGTCGTCCTTCGGACGGACGACGATGTCCACGTAGCCCTTGCCGATCGGGATCGTCGCCGAGCCGCTCAGCGCGAAGTAGTCCGAGCCCGCGGTCGCGGTCCCGCCGACCGTGTAGAACACGGTCAGGGGCGCGGCCGTCGAGCCGCTGCGGGCGATGCGCAGCACTCCGCGGTTGTTGCCCGGCTCGGAGCCGACCGCATCGACCGCGCCGATCCGCACCTTGGGCTTGTTGGAGTAGGGGTTCACCGTGACCCAGGCGATGCAGGTGTCGGAGCCGCCCTTGCCATCGGTCACCGTCAGCGTGACCTGGTGGCTGCCGACCGCGAACGGACCGGCGGGCTGGATGCTGCGCCCGAGCGAGTCGCCGTCCGGGTCGTAGGACCCGCCGTCGACCTCGCCCGCGCCGACGCTGGCGTAGCCGTTGGAGCCGGCCGTCTTGGTGACGTTCCGGCACACGGCCTCGGGCGGACGGTTCTGGGACTGGCAGGTGAAGGTCACCTGCACGCCCTGCTCGTTGCCGGAAACGCAGCCGGCCGGCGTCTGACCCTGTGTCAGGTTCCGGCTCGTGCCGCCGGGACCGGTGACGAAGATCATGAAGGTGCCGGCGGAGTTCCCGCGCAGGTCGAAGAGCGCGTCGATCAGGTTGGCGTTCAGGACCACGAAGGCCGTCGCGTCCACCGTGTTGCCGTGGTTCAGGGTCTGCGTGTCGGGGTCGAACTCGACCGCGAAGACGCGGCTCGCACCGGTCAGGCACGCGCCCGAGATGAGCACGTCCTGCAGGATCGAGCAGTCGCCGCCCGAGGGCGTGACCGAGAGCACGACCGGGGCGCGCGTGCCCAGGTTCACGGCACAGCTCGTCGTCCGCGTGAACGGACCGAACTGGTTGTTGTCGCCGGCGCTGAAGGTCGTGGTGACCGTCAGCACGCCGTTCCCGCCGCAGCAGGCCAGGCCGAAGGCCGTGCCCGGCAGCGTCGGCAGCACCGGCAGCGTGGCGCGGATGTGGTTGTCGCTGAGCGGCGCGACGTCGGTGAGGGCGTGCACGTTCTCTGGGATGCCGTCCCCGTTCGTGTCGCAGCTCAGCGTCACCGCCGTCGTGACGGTCTTGCCGGGCCGCTGGTTGTGCGAGCCGGCGCAGACGGTCGTGACCTCGTTGGGGTAGAAGCCGCAGCCCAGGATGTCGAGCTCGACCGCGCACAAGGCGTTGACGATGCCCGTCAGGCCCGGGCCGACCGGGGGCTGGTTCGGCGCGACCTGGACCGGCTGGACCGGCAGGATCTCCAGGCAGTTGGGGCTGGCCGGCGGGGTGCAGGCCGTGCCCAGGAAGTCGACGTGGCCGCGGTTCGGATCGAGCTGCCCGACCGGCGTGCAGGCCAGGGCATCGTTGCCCTCGGCGCGCAGGTCGAAGTCGGGCCGCGCGGCGAAGATCTCGCCCCACACGCCGATCGTCGTGTCGCTGCCCTCGTTGAAGTACTCGTAGATCGTCGGCTCGGTGCCCTCGCCGATCAGGCACGCCGCGACGCTCGCGGTCATGCCCTGGATCACGCCGAACACGCCGGCGTCGGCCTCGCGCGCCGCCTCGGACAGGTTGATCTCGCACAGCCCCGGCGGGGTCGTGATCGCCAGGCCGCCCACGGAGTAGCCGGACAGCACGGGCCGGTCGGTCGTGCCGAGCAGGTCCATGCGGCAATACTCGAAGCGGAACTGGCCACGTCCCTCGCGCCGCGTGGTGCAGCCGATCAGGATGCCCGTCAGCGGATCGCGCTCCCACACCAGGTCGGTCGGACCCTCCTGCAGGTCGAAGGGCACGGCGTTGTTGCCGATCGGGTTGGCGGGATTGAGGGGCTGGTTCGAGTTCTCGTCGGAGCCGCTGCCGTCGTCGAGCAGCGTCACCGACAGGGTGTTGCTCGAGCCGCAGGACTCCTTGCCGAACTCCGGCACGTTGATCCAGCGCACCTCGAAGGCGTTGACGTCGGCGAAGCCGAGCGCCTGCACCGGGAAGGTGTTGAGGTTGCCGCCCACGCGCGCGGCCGGGTTCAGGTCGCTCCAGGCCGGGGCGATGCGCGGCGCGCCCGAGCGCAGCTCCAGGATCGTCGGCGTGTTGTCCGTGTCGCCGACCCCGAAGGTCAGGTTGCCGTTCGAGTTCAGGTGGAACTCGTTCCAGGCGCACGTGACGGCCGCGCCCGGGGCACCGAAGGAGAACTCGAAGCCGCCGGCGCGCGGATCCCCGCCGCCGTCGCTGTCGTCGCCGCGGAAGGGCGGGAACTGGTCGTCCCCGCCGGCGACGGCGTGACTGGCGTCGAAGGCCTCGAAGGCGATCGGTCCCGTGGTCGCGTCGTCCCCCTGCGGCGTGCCGTCCGGGATGCCGGCCAGCAGCAGCGCCATGGCGTCGTTGCGGGTGCGGTTCAGGTACAGCAGGAAGCCGCGCGCCAGCCCGCTGAGGCCGGTGGGCGTGAAGGTCACGCCGTCCACCGGAGCCTGCGCGAAGATGTGGTCGAAGCGATCCGAGTCGCCGTCGCCCACGTTGCCGCCACTGAGGGGCGGGTTCGGCGGGACGTCGCCGCGGTAGTCGACGAAGTCGGCGCGGCGGTCGGCCGGGCAGCTGTCCTCGAAGCACAGGACCTCCGTCAGGCTCGGCGAGGGGTTGAGCCCGATGCCGGCCGGCGTGCCGCCCGAGATGACGAACAGCTTGTCGGCCTCGGACAGGGCCAGGCCGGCGTGGATCGTGAAGTCGACCAGCAGGTCGAGCTTGAGCGTCTGCTCGCTGTTGCCCCACACGGCGCTCGTGGCGGGCGCCGCCGGACGCAGGTCCGGACCGTACCCGAGCACGTAGGCGCGGAAGTTGTTCACGCCCGGCACGGAGGCCACGCCGTTCACGGCCGCGTCGGCGATGCCGTTGCCGACCGGCAGCAGGCCGGCGATGCCGATGTCCGGCACTCCGGAGCAGGCGTCGAACGCGCCCGTGCAGTCGGCGAAGCTGATGATCATCGCCGGCGTGCCGGAAGCACCGTGCGCCGCGGGCGCCGGGAACAGGCCCTCCAGCGCGCTGCCCGAGCCGGTGTTCGACCTGGCCAGCGCGGCGTAGAGCACGTTGCAGGAGCCGCTCGCCAGGGCCACGACGTTCCCGAACAGGCTCGAGGTGCCCGAGTAGTTCGTGAAGCGGTTGACCTGGCTCGCGGGCCCGGAGGTCGAGCCGTACTGCCCGCCCGCCGGGTTGAGGCTCGTGATCGTGAGGATCCCGCTGACCGCCAGCGAGCGGTCCTGGTTCATGTCGGTGTCGAGCGAGGCGACCTTGACGATGTTCGCGCCCGTGCGCTGGATCAGGTCGGCCTGCGCGAAGTACACGCTCCCGTCGTCGTCGACCGCCAGGCCGCCGAGCGGCGAGAACACGGTGAAGGCCACGCCGAAGGCGGCCCCGACCGTGACCGGGAAGCCCAGATGGCTGACGACGCCCGGAGGCACGGCCGCCGGCGAGAGCACGTCTGCCACGGGGAAGGCCAGCAGGCCCCCGCGCACGAGGATGTTGTTGCTCGCCAGGCGCAGGCCCGCGCCGGTGTCGAGGTAGGAGACGTACAGGATCTCGCCCACCTGCCCGGCGAAGCCGGCGTAGGCGCCGTTGACGTTGCTGAAGGAGCTCAGGTCGGCCACCGGGTTGACGCCCAGGCCCGTGATGACGATCTGGTCGTCGCTGAGCACCGTGCCGAAGGCGTTGAGCACGGTCGGCAGGTGGATCGTCACCACGTCGTCGACCAGACCGTTGCCGTCCGTGTCGGCGGCGACGTAGACGTTCCCCACCGAGTCGCCGTAGTAGTAGACGTTCTCGGTGAAACCGTTGGCGATCGTGTGCTCCGAGATCGCCGTGCGCGTCAGCGTGAAGTCGACGTCCGGCTCGACGCCCGAGAAGTCGTGGATGTTCGTGGAGCGGTCCGCGGTGCAGTCCTCGCGTCCGTCCCAGTCGCCGATCAGCGAGACGTCCGAGAACTGCGTGTCGCGCCCGCCGACCGTGGTCAGCAGCGCGGCCGAGAGCGGACCGCGCACGTCGAGCAGGTTCGGGAGACCGATGGCCTCGCGCGTCGACGAGCCCGGGCCGCCCGGACGGCGTGCGCCGTCCTTGCCACGCCGGAGCGCGTCGGGGCTCCTGGCCGGGATGGCCAGCTGGTGCAGCAACGCCGCGTCGAGCGCGGCCTCGGACGGGAGCGCCCCCTCACGCTCCCCCTCCTGCGAGGCCTGCGGCCGCAGCGCGGCCAGGCCGATGACGATGGAAATGACCCAGAATGCCGGAACGGTCCTCCGGTGCGGATTCATGTCGTGACCCCTAGTGACGGACTTCGTGACCCTGAGACGTGACCCTTCCAGGAGCTCAGGGGACTCCTGGCAGGCCTTAGGAATTAGCAAAGGGTCGTAGGAAGCCGCAATGGCGATTCCGGCGAAAGCGCGGGCGAG
>DASVAP010000218.1:0-5672 GCA_036376275.1 Planctomycetota bacterium
CGTGCACCTCCAGCTCCCAGACGGTGCCCGGTGGGACCGCGAGCCCGAAGGCGCCGTCCTCGTCCGTCGTGCTGGTCGGGGTGATCACGCTCTCCGGGCCGTTGCCGACCACCACGTAGCCGACCAGGGCCGCGCCGTGCGCGTCGAGCAGATGACCGTGGATGCTCTGACCGCGCGGCAGGACGACGCGCAAGGGCGGGCCCGGCGCCGCGGGAGACACGCTCTCCACCTCGGTCATGGTCGAGAGCCAGGGGAAGTCGGGGTCGCCCGCGAGCTCGAAGGGATGGAAGCTCAGGTGATAGCGGCCCGCCGGCAGGCCGGAGAGCTCGAAGGCTCCGTCCGCGCCCGTGCGGGTCGAGGCCACGGGGCTCGCGGACGGCCAGGGGCCGCTCTCCCGCGTCTCCACCAGGGACGCGTTCACGTAGACGCCACCGAGACCGCGTCCGTCGTCGTCGACGACCGTGCCGCTCAGCTCCTCGCCGCGCGGGTAGACCAGCACGAAGCCGTCGCGCAGCTCGCCCTCCGCCAGCCGCACGGCGACGCTCGGGCTGGCGGGCTGGCCGCGCGTGCGCGCGTGCAGGCGAAAGTCGCCCGCCGGCAGGGCCCCGAACCAGAAGCGCCCGCGGGCGTCGGCGGTGGCCCGGCGCGACTCGACGTACCAGTCGGCCGCGGGCGGCAGCGTGCTATCCCCGCGCAGCCGGGCGCGGTCGGCGTTCGTGCCCACGAGGAGGACCTCCACGCCGGCGAGCGGTCGGCCCTTCTCGTCCTGCACCGTGCCGGCCAGCACGGCGGGCGGCGCGAGCTGGAGGTCGCCGAGGTCGAGCTCGGGCTCGGTCGACTCGCTGGCCGGGAAGTCGTACACCCGCGTGTCGAGGCCCTCGGCGCTCGCCAGCAGGCAGTGGCGGATCTCGGGGGTGAGCCCGGCGATCTCGAAGCGCCCCGCGACGTCGGTGCGGCCCGAGAGCCACTCGGCGCGCTGTCCCTCGGCGCCCTGCTCGCTCGCCACCGCGGCGACGTAGGCGCCCGCCAGCGGCCGCCCCTCGGGATCCAGGACGCGACCGCGCACGAGGCGTCCGCGGGGCAGCTCGAAGTCGACCCGCAGCACGCCGTCCACCGCGGCCGGGAGGCTCGCGCGCTGCACGCGACCGAAGCCGCTCGCCTGGACGTGGAGCTCCTGCACGCCCGAGACGCCGAAGCCGGGCAGCACGTACTCGCCGTGCGCGTCGGTCTCGGCGCTGCGCCGGAAGGTCCAGCCCTCGCCGACGCGCGCGCCGGGGATGGGACGCCCGCTGCCCGCCTCGACCACGCGGCCGCGCACCTCGATGCCGTCCGGGAGGGCGACGTCCACCCGCGCCGTGCCTGTGTCGTCGAAGACGAGCGGGATCCAGCCCGAGCCCTGCTCGCGCAAAGGCGTCACCTCCAGGGTCGCATCCTCCTGGAAGGTGAGCCGCAGCTGGTAGCTGCCGTCGCCCGCCGTCGTGGTCACGCGCTCCTGGCGCGCCGAGCGGTTGAGCTGGAACACGCGCACGCGCGCGTCGGCGATCGGCAGGGCGTCGCCCTCGCGGCGCACGAAGCCGTGCACGAGGAAACCCTTGCTCAGGACGGCCTCGAGCTCCTCGCCCGCGTAGCGCTGCGGCAGGTGCTCGTCGCAGAACCCTTCCGCCGCGAGGGCGAGGTCGAAGGGGATGCCGCGCTCGAGCTCGAAGGCGAAGCGTCCCTCGGCGTCGGTCACGGCCCGCGCGACCTCGCGTGGCGCCCTGCGGGTCTCCAGGTCCAGCATCGAGAGGTGTCCGACCTCGGGCCGGCGCACGCGCACCTCGGCCCCCGCGATCGGGGCGGCCGCCTCGTCCACGACGCGGCCGGAGAGCAGCGCGAAGAGCGGGTCCTGCGCGGTGGCCGCGACGGGCTCGGGCGGGGCGGGAGGCACCGGCGTGGCCTCGCGTTTTGCGGGCGCCGCGACCGCGGGCGAGGCCTCGGCGTCCGCCTGCCCGGCGAGGTCGGTCGGCCTCGCGGTCGCGGCCGGTGAGCCCGGCGCGCGGGCCGGGCTCGCCGGGTCGCGCCCGAGCGTCCACCAGGCGAGCACGAGGGCGGCCAGCGCCGCGAGGGAAGCGAGCAGGGTCTTCGAGCCCACGAGGATTCCTCCGGTGGTCAGCGACGCGGACAGCGGGCCGGCCGGCCGGCCGACCCAGGGAGCGAGGATCAGGCACCAGGCCGCGCGCCCGCCGTGGCGCACGTCGAGCTCCGCCCGCAGTTGCGCGAGCCCGCGCGCGATGCGCTGGCGCGCGGCCTCGCCGCTGCAGCCCTGGCGCGCGGCGATCGTGCCGGGGTCGAGGCCCTCGACGTGGCGCAGGATCACCGCCGAGCGGTAGGGCTCGGCGAGGCGCAGCATCGCCTCCGCCAGCCAGCGCTGGAGCTCCATGCGCTCGAGCGCCTCGCGCACGCCGTCGGCCCCGCTCTCCGGGCGGGCCGCCTGGCGCTCGACGCCGGACCGGCGCCCCTCCCGGCCCGTCCGGCGCAGGGCCAGGTTGCGCAGCACGGTGCGCAGCCAGCCGCCGAGGTCCACGCGCACGGCCGTGCGCTTCTCGAGCGCCACGACCACCGCGTCCTGGACCAGGTCCTCGGCCTCGTCCGGGTCGGCGACCAGGCTGCGCGCCAGGCCGCGCATCCAGCCGATCTGTGCCAGGAGCTCGCCCAGCTCGGGCGCGGCGGGGTTCTCGAAGGCCCGGGTCATCGGGATCCGGAGATCGCCGGGCGGGCCGCCCGTGACGCGGATTCGCGACTCGGCCCCGCGACCCCCGCTCCCCAGGCTAGCGCAGGACCCGGGTTGGCGGGCGGGCCCCGGGGGCGGCATCCTCTCCGCCGATGCTCCTCGCCCTGCTCGCCCCCTGGCTCCTCCAGGAGTCGCCGCCGCCCTACGTCCCGCGCATCGAGGCGGCCTCGGCCGAGGCCGAGCAGGCCATGGCCGCCTTCGCGCGCGCCCCGGGGATCGAGCTGGCGCTGTTCGCGGCCGAGCCGCGCCTCGCCAACCCGGTCGCCCTGTACGTGGACCACGACGGGAGCGCCTACGTGGCCGAGACCTTCCGTCACCACCAGGGCGTGACCGACATCCGCGAGCACATGGACTGGCTCGACGACGACCTGGCGGCGCGCACGGTCGAGGACCGGCGCGCGATGTTCCGGAAGTGGGAGGGCGCGAACTACGACCCGGGCTACGGGCGTGCCTTCGAGCAGGTGCGGCGCATCGTCGACGCGGACGGGGACCTCGTCGCGGACGCGGACACGGTCTTCGCGACCGGCTTTGCGGACCACGCGGCCGGGATCGGCGCGGGCGTGCTGTCGTATCGCGGGGACGTCTTCTACACCTGCATCCCGGACCTGTGGCGGCTGCGCGACCGGGACGGGGATGGCATGGCGGAGGTGCGCGACCGGCTGTCGAGCGGCTACGGCGTGCACGTGGCGCTCCTCGGCCACGACCTGCACGGCCTGCGCATCGGGCCCGACCGGAGGCTCTACTTCTCCTGCGGCGACCGCGGGTTCCACGTCGAGACGCCGGAGGGGGTGCTCGCGCACCCGCAGACGGGCGCGGTGCTGCGCTGCGAGCTCGACGGATCGAAGCTCGAGGTCTGGCACACGGGCCTGCGCAACCCGCAGGAGCTCGCCTTCGACGCGCTCGGGAACCTGTGGACCGGCGACAACAACTCCGACGGCGGCGACCGCGCGCGCTGGGTGAACGTGGTCGAGGGCGGCGACTCGGGCTGGCGCTACGCCTACCAGTGGATCACCGCGCCGGTCGCGCGCGGGCCCTGGAACGACGAGAAGCTGTGGCACCCGCTGCACGCGGGACAGGCGGCCTACATCGTGCCGCCGATCGCGAACCTCGCCGACGGCCCCGCGGGGCTGACGCACTATCCGGGCACGGGCCTCGGTCCCGCCTACGACGGGCACTTCTTCCTGTGCGACTTCCGCGGCGACGCGCGCTCGAGCGGGATCCACACCTTCACGGTCAAGCCGAAGGGGGCGTTCTGGGAGCTCGGCGACGTGTCCTGGTTCCTGCGCGGCACGCTCCCGACCGACTGCGACTTCGGGCCGGACGGCGCGCTGTGGTTCAGCGACTGGGTCTACGGCTGGGAGCAGACGGGCAAGGGGCGGCTCTATCGCGCCTTCGCGCGGGAGGCGCAGCGCTCGGCGCTCGTGGCGGAGACGCGCGCGCTGCTGGCCGAGGGCATGGACGGACGTGGCGAGGACGAGCTCGTCGAGCTGCTCGGGCACCCGGACCAGCGCGTGCGTCAGGAGGCGCACTTCGCGCTGGCGGACCGCGGGACGCTGGCGCGCATCGCCAGCGTGGCCCTGGACGAGACGAACCCGCTGCTGAAGCGCGTGCACGCGCTGTGGGCGCTGTGGGTGCGGGCGCGGGGCGGCGCGAGCGAGGCGGCCGGGCCCCTGGTGGCCCTGGCCGGCAGCGCGACGGCCGAGGTCCGTGCGCAGGCGCTGCGCGCCCTGGGCGACGTCCCGGACTCGGTCTACTCGACGACCACCGACTGGCCCGAGGGCTCGCAGCTCATCTGGGACGCGGTGCGCACGGGCCTCGGCGACCCGGAGCTGCGCGTGCGCTTCTTCGCGGCGCTCGCGGCCAAGAGGTTCGCTGGAGCCGAGCAGCCGCTCCTGCGCCTGCTGGCCGAGACGGGGACCGCCGACCCGAACCTGCGCCACGCGACCGTCCACGCGCTCGCCTCGGTCCTCCACCGCGAGCTCGAGAACGCGACCCGCGACTCCGATCGGAACGTCCGCATGGGCGTCCTGCTGGCCCTGCGGAAGCGCTGCGAGCGCTGGCGTGACATTCCAGCTGGCAGCTTCGGCTTCCATCAGGACCGCTTCGACGAGAGTCGCCGCAAGGCAGAGCTGTCCATAGCCGGCTTCCTGCTGGATGAAGATCCGCTGATCGTGCTCGAGGCCACGCGTGCGATCCACGACGTGCCGATCGAGGGCGCGCTCGAGTCGCTGGCCAAGGCGCGCGTCGGGCCGGAGCAGCTCGTGGCCGGCGAGCGCGCCCTCGTGCGTCGCGTCCTGAACGCGAACTACCGCCTGGGCCGGGCCGAGACGCTGGCGGCCTACGCCGAGCGCACGGACCTCTCGGTCGAGTCGCGCGTCGAGGCGCTCGACATGCTGGCCCACATCGAGCGTCCCGAGCCGCGCGACCGCGTGACGAACGAGTGGCGCCCGCTCGATCCGCGCCCGGTGGCGGAGCTGCCGGAGCTCGCCGTGCGCCTGGCGGGCTCGCTCACGGGTCCCGACGAGGTGCTGGAGGCCTTCGCGCGCTTCGCCGGGGCCTCGAAGGCGACCGGGACGGCCGAGCGCCTCGCCGCGCTCGTCGGCGAGCGCGGGCGCGCGAGCCGCGTGAAGGGTGCCGCGCTGGAAGCGCTCGAGGCCATGGCGGCCCCCAACCTGGTCGCGACCGTGCGCGTGGCCCTCGCCGACGTCGACGGGGCCGTGCGCGCCGCCGCGCTCGAGCGCCTGGAGCGCATCGCGCCGGCCGAGGTGCTGGCGAGCCTCCCGGAGCTCGCCGCGCAGGGCGAGATCGCCGAGCGCCGCGCCGCCTACCGCATCCTCGCGCGCCACGCCGAGCCGGTGGCGGCCGAGACGCTCGCACGCGACCTCGCGCGCCTCGAGCAGGG
>DASVAP010000228.1:0-6813 GCA_036376275.1 Planctomycetota bacterium
ACACGCAGGAAAGGCACGGAGGGCGGAGAGACGTAGACATAGACGCAAACGCCCCCCCCCGGAAGCCGAGCATGACCCCGGCCGTCCCGGCCAGCCGCCTCAGCTCCCGCTCTGCTCCGACGCCGTGAAGCGCAACGGCCCGCTCAGCACCAGCTCGCCCTCGAGCTCGGCCGTCGCGCCGTTGCCCGCGATCGTCGCCGAGAAGGTCTCCTCGAGGCGGGCCTCGCCCTCGAGCTCGAGCTCGATCGCGCCGCTGGCGGGATCCCAGGCCAGGGTGCCGGTGCCCTGGTAGAGCAGCGCGAGCTCGTCCTGCGCCTCGCCCGCGCGCCCGGCCAGGATCGTCGCGCTGCCGTCGTGCGTGCTCGTCACGCGGAACTCGAGCTTCGCGCGGCACGGCAGCTCCTCCTCCTCGTCGTCCGGCAGGCGCGTGGCCGTGAGGTGCCCCTCCGGCGCGGCCAGCAGCGCGGCGAGCGGCACCGACAGGGCCGCGGGCGAGAGGTTGAGTCCGCTCTTCTGCGCCTCCTCCTTCGGCCTCGGGCGGCGCACCTCGGCCTCGACCGGGGCGAACACGCGCCCGAGCAGCTCGGCCGGGAGCTCCCAGCTCGCGTCCGGCTCCGTGCCCTCCTCCGTCGGCAGGAACGCCGCGAGATCGAGCTCGGCCCGCAGGCGCTTGAGCTGCACGGGGCGCACCTCCGGGTCGTCGCAGCGCCGCGCCCAGCCGCCCTCGCGCTCGCGCTCGAAGACGACCGTCCGGCCCTCCAGGCCGGCGTTGACGGTACGTGCCTGTGGGCCGCGCTTCTGGCCGACCTCGAAGCTGGTCGCCACGGTCCGGTAGAAGCGCTCGAAGACCTCGGAGCCCGCCTCCTCCGAGCGCAGCGTGTCGACGATCTCGATCTCGTCGGCCTGCGTGCGCACCTGCGGCGGCAGGACCTTCTCCTCGCGCGCCTCGTCCTCGCTGCCGACGACCCGGAAGCGCTCGCTGGCGAGCTCGATCTCGGCCTCGAAGCGGCGCTCGACCACGCGCGGCTCGTCCTGGGACGTCGGGAGGAGCGCCAGGAGCAGCGGGGCGAGGGGCATGGGCGGGCTACGCGGCGGGAGCGCGGGCGGAGAGCCCGGCGGGGCAGGATCGCACCCCGAGGCTACTCCAGGACGCGAATACGGAGGTTGCGGTAGGCGACCGCATCGCCGTGGTCCTGCAGGGCGATGTGCCCGCTGCGGCGCCGGCCGTAGTCGGGGCGCTCCTTCCACTTGCAGGCCTGGACGCGCGCCTCCCAGTCGGGGCTCCACAGCTCGTAGGCGACGATCTTCTGCCCGTTGAGCCAGTGCTCGACGTGGGCCCCGCGCACGACGAGGCGCGCCTGGTTCCACTCGCCCGCGGGCCGCGCAGCCTCGGCGGAGGGCGCGTGCATGGCGTAGTTCGCCCCGGCCGAGGTGCGCGGGTCGAGGCCGTCCTTGTGGGCCGCGTCGTCGAGGATCTGGAACTCGGGTCCCGTCTCCCAGGGGTAGTCGTGGTCCTCGGTGACGCGGAACATCACGCCCGAGTTGCCGCCGGGTGCGACCTTCCACTCGAGCTCGAGCTCGAAGTCCGTGTACGGCTCGGCCGTGACGAGGTCGCCGGCCTCGCCTACGCGCGTCAGGGCCCCGTCGACCACCTGCCAGCCGGCCGGCACGTCCGCGCGCCGGTAGCCGCGCCAGCCGGCGGTGGTGCGGCCGTCGAAGAGCGAGCGCCAGCCGGAGTCGGCCGACGTGCCGGCGCAGGCGGCCAGCGGGACGAGGAGCAGCACGAGGAACACGAGTCGGAGCACGGGCGACCTCCGGGTCAGTGGGCCGGCGCCGCCGGGGCGGGTCGCGCCGGCGGGCGGAAGAAGAGGGCCAGGAACAGCGCGGCGCCGAAGGCGACGCCGGAGGGCACCAGGAACAGGCTGTGGAAGTCGTAGCTCTCGCCGACCTTGTAGTGCTCGCCGAGGTCGGTCCACACGAAGTTCGCCACGAAGGGCCCGAGGCCGAGGATCAGGAAGTTGAACAGGCCCTGGGCGCTGGAGCGCGCGTCCTTCGGGAAGAACTCGTCCACGAAGATGTAGACCGTGGCGAAGAAGAAGGCGTAGCACACGCCGTGCAGGAGGTTGATCGCGATCACGACCTCCGGCGTCGGCGCGAAGGCGAAGACCGCGAAGCGCAGCGCGTGCCCGAGCACGCCCAGCGTCATCGTCGTGCGCCAGCCCAGCGACTTCAGCACCATGCCGAGCAGCGCCATGGTGCCGATCTCGGCCACCTGCCCGATCGACATCACCGGCATGACCCAGTTGCCGGCGATGCCGACGTCCGGGCTGGTCAGGAAGCGCCCGGTCCAGATGAAGTAGCACTGGTGCACGGCCGCATCGAAGAAGGTCACGATGAACAGCACCAGCACGAAGGGCTTGCGGAGCAGGCGCATGGCCTCGAGCCAGGCGAAGGTCTCGGCGCCCTCGGCCGCGCGCCTCGGCGGCGTGTGCGGCAGCGTCCGCGACAGCAACGCCAGGAGCAGCGAGGCGATCCCGGCGGCCACGAAGGTGAAGCGCGTCGCCGCCTGCATGGCCGCGCCCTCCTTGCTGGTGCCGAGGGCCGCCCCCAGCCACTCGACGAAGCCCACGTCGCCCAGGGCCGGCACCTTGTCCCAGTCCACCAGCACGAACACGAAGGGCCAGCTCGCCGCGACCCAGCCGATCGTGCCCCACAGGCGCACGCGCCCGAACTCCTCCTGGGCGTCCTTCAGGTGCGTGAAGGCGATCGAGTTCGTGATCGAGATGGTCGGCACGTAGAAGAGGCAGTGCACGAGCATCAGCACGAAGAACGGCCAGAAGCTCTGCGTCCAGGCGAGTGCCAGGATCGCCACGCCGCCCACCAGGTGGCTGAAGCCGAGGAACTTCTCCGCCGCGAAGTTGCGGTCGGCGAACTGCGTGCTGAAGAACATCGCCGCGAAGGAGCCGATCGCGAAGGCGTTCAGGATCCAGCCCTGCTGGGCCGGCGTGAACCCGAGGCTCGGCAGGTATCCGAAGATCAGCGGCAGCCACGCGCCCCAGATGAAGATCTCCAGGAACATCATGGCCGAGAGCCGGCTGCGTGCAGGGGTCATGGGGCGCGAAGCTATCCCGCCGGGCCCCCACGCTCCAGCGGAGCCCTGGCCCGCCAGGCTCTAGCCTGGCTTTCCTCCCCCTCCGATTCTCCGTCTCCGCGCCCTCCGCGTCTTTGCTCCGCGTCTCCGCGCTCCTCATGTCTCCTCGGCCCCGAAGCGGACGAGCGCGGAGACGCGGAGGGAAGACGCGGAGGGCGCGGAGAAGAAGGAAGGAGGATTCAGGCTGGCGTCTGGCTGTCCAGGAGGCCAGGCAGGAGCCCAGTCGCCTCAGCCCTTCAGCTCGCCCCCCGCGCGCGCGATGGCGGCCGCTCGACCGCCGCGCAGGAGCTGCACGCCGGCCATCACCGCCATCAGCCCCCCCATCACGCGCATGCCGAGCGTCCTGCGCCCGGCCCAGGTGTTCAGCACCCCGCCCCAGCCGAGGTCGTAGCCCCGCCGCGCGCGCGGTGCGCCCTTGCCCCAGTGCTCCCAGCCGCTCGAGACCAGCTCGAGGCGCGTGCCCGTGCCCTCGGGATGGAAGCGCAGCTCGACGTCCTGGGCCGTGCTCGCGTCGCGCGAAGGGTGCCAGGTGAAGCGCACGCTGCGCGGCGGGTCCCACGTGCGCACCTCGCCCCACTGGAAGCGCCGGCCGTCCTGGTGCTCCTCGAAGATCCGCCCGCCGACCCGGCACTCGAACACGATGCGCTTCACGCACTTCCCGCCGATCGAGTGCGTGTGCACCGGCCACCAGCGCGCGAAGTCCGCCGTGAAGCGCCGGAAGGCCTCTTCGGGCGTCCAGGAGACCGAGATCGTGCGCACGATCGGGGGCAGGTTCTCGCTCGTCTTCATCGCTTGCTTCCCTTCGGCGGCGCCGGGTCGTCGGCCGCGTAGGCCGCCAGGACGCCGTCCCACATCGACTCGAGGTAACGCCGCAGGGCGTCCAGCCCCGCCGGCGTGGCGCGGTAGAGGCGCCGCCGCCCTTCGCGGCGGTGCGTCACGAGCCGCGCCGCGCGCAGCACGCCCAGATGCTGCGACACGGCCGGCTGGCTGACGCCCGCGAGCTCCGCCAGCTCCCCCACCGGATGGGCCCGGCGCGAGAGCCGCTCGAAGAGCGCGCGCCGCGTCGGATCGGCCAGTGCGGCCAGGACCTTTCCATAGGTCATGACTTATATGTTGGCCGCGGTGGACACCCCCGTCAAGGCCCGACCCGGCGCCGCCGGGTACGAGGCGCGTCAGCGCGCGCGCGCCGGCTCGGCCCGCACGGGCCCGTTGCGCCCCTCCAGCACGCGCTTCTCCCAGGCCTGCGCCAGGGGCGCGACCACGGCGTTGCCGTGGCTGGCGTTGGTGAGCAGCACGAGCCCGTCGCCCGTCTCCGGCGCGACGCGCAGGTAGGCGATCCAGCCGTCGTTGGCACCGCCGTGCCCGACCAGGCGCACTCCATGGCGCGGCTCGATCTGGTAGCCGAGGCCATAGCCGTCGCCCGGCGGCACGGCGACCTGCATCGCCTCGATCGTCTCGGGCTTCAGCACCACCGGATCGCCTTCCTTCCGGAAGCGCGGCAGCGAGGCACGCGCGAAGCGCGCCATGTCGCTCACCGTCGTCTGCATCCCCGCCGCCGCCAGCTCGGGGAAGAGCGGCCCCCCGCGCGGCAGCGGCTTCCCGCCGTCGCCGTAGGGCGTGGCCGAGCGCGCCAGCAGGGGCTCCGCCCACGAGTAGGCCGAGCTCGTCATCCCGAGCGGCACGAGCACCTCGCCCTGCATGTACTCCGCGAACGAGCGCCCGCTCGCCTCCTCCAGCAGGAGCTGCGCCCACGTGTACCCCCCACCCGAGTACTTCCAGCGCGAACCCGGCGCCGCCTCGAGGCGCACGTCCCCCGCTCCGTTCGTGTCGCCCGAGAGCGAGCGCTCGAGCGTGGGCAGCTCGACGCCCGGCCAGAAGCCCGGGTACCCGTGCAGCGAGAGCCCCGCCGTGTGCGAGAGCAGCCGCCGCAGCGTCACCCCGCTCGCATCGAACTCCGACTCCGGCAGCGCCCAGCGCCGCGTCACGACCGGCGCATCGAGCGCGAGCTTCCCCTCCTCGACCAGCTTCATCAGCCCCCAGGCCCCGACGCACTTCGAGATCGAGCCGATGTTGAACACGGTCTCCGGCGTGACCGGCACCTCGCCCTCGACGTCGGCCCAGCCGCAGCCGAGCGTGAAGGCGATCTCGCCGTCCCGCAGCACCGCGATGGCGACGCCGGGCACGCCCGTGGCATCGCAGCGCTCCCACCCGAGCCGCTCGAGCTCGTCGCGCAGCTCGACCGCGGTCTCGTCGGCCACACCGGGATCCAGAACGAGCAGTGCGAGCAGCGCGGAGAGGAGCAGCATGGAGGACCTCGTCGAAGTGCGGTTCGGACTCGGACGCGGGCCGGACACCGGCGACGAGCATTCTGGCCCGAAGGCGCAGGGTACGGTCCACCGGGTCCTGGGGGCCTTCCACACCGCCCGTGGCGCCCGATCCGGCACCCTTCCGCGGCAGGTAGGGCGGGGGGTCGCTCGGGACCGCCACGCTCCTTCGAGGCGACATGGGACCTGCTGCTCCAGGAAGCCCCTACAATCGGCTCGAACCCCGCGGGTCGACGGCGGGAGGGCCGGTTGCCCCGGGTCCGAGCTGGCGACTGTCCGGGGGAACGCGCCGCGGCCCCTGCGTCAGACCTGCACCGTAGAATCGGCGAAAACCGCGTGGGGCGGCGCCCTTCTTCGTGATCGATCGGCCAGGACCTCAATCGGTCGAAGAGAACCTCTTGCACCGCGAAGCGAACCCGGAGGAAAGCCGTTGAGGCGCGAACGCCCATGCCGCTCCCCACCCTCCTCGACCGCCTCCTCTGGAGGCAGCTCGCCCGCGTCCTGCACGGCACGGCCCCGGAGTGGGATCCGGCAAGGCCGAGCGCGCGCGCGATCCGGGGGGTGCTGTTGGAGCCTGAGCTCGCCGAGGAGGAGGAGGAGGTGCTCGCGGGCTGGGACGGAGCGAGCGAGTCGAGCCGGCAGCTCTTCGACCGGCTCCTGCAGGCGCGGGTGAACCGGGCGGTACGCGCGGGAGCACGGATCGAGGCGGAGACACTTGGACTCCCGGAGGAGCCGCGGGTGCCGCGGGTCCTGATCGTGCGCGAGGGGGATGCGGATCCCGGAGCCGGCGTGCGGCGCGCGGGAGGCACGAAGCAGACCATGGTCGATTTCTTCGGAGCGAGCCGGGACGTGGCCGCGCTCGAGCCGGGCGCGAAGCTGGACGAGCTGGTGGACCTGCTCGTGCTCGCGAACCAGGAAGGGGCCGACGCGCTGGCGCGCTCGATCGGGCCGTCGGCCTCGGTCCTGCGGCAGGAGACGGAGGGCGAGGGCATCAGCGACCAGGCACCGCCGATCGACCTCCTCCTTGGAGCCACGACGCCCTCGATCCAGGTCTTCGACATCGAGCGTGAGCTGGCACGGGTCGAGGAAGTGCTGCGCCGGGCGATCCCGGAGGAGCGGAGGCCGGCGCACAGCGGGGCCTGGTCCTTCGGCCAGGACCTGACGGGGCAGGTGCTGGCGGGCAAGTACCGCATCCGCGGCCTGAAGGGCAAGGGTGCCTTCAAGACCGTGTACGAGGGCGAGGACGAGATGCTCGGGGCGCGCGTGGCCATCGCCGTGCTGAACCCCAAGGGCGCGCGCTCGCACCGGGCCCTCGAGCACTTCCAGGACGAGGCCCGC
>DASVAP010000238.1:0-4010 GCA_036376275.1 Planctomycetota bacterium
AGCGCGAGCTCGCGCGTGACGCCACGGCCGTTCTTCCAGGGCACGCGGCGCGCCTCGCCGGCACGCAGGCGCTGGACCCCGCGGGGGGCTCGCTGCGATTCGCGCTCCACGATGCCGGGAAGGATACGCCGCCCGGCGGGCACGGGTCATTCGTCCTGTCCGTCGTCGCGTGCGTCGTCCGCGTCCGAGGCCGACTGCAGGGTGTCGACGAGATCGGCCACCCCCTCCCCCGGCGCCTCGCCCTCGGCCTGGAGGCGCCGGCACAGCTCGGCCGCCATCTCCGGCTCGCTCATCAGGATCCGGGCGATCCAGTCGATCGCCGGCTGGGGCACGCCCGGCCTCGAGAGCAGCGCCACGTAGCGCTCCAGGACGCGCTCGCGCGGCGCGGCCTGGCAGTCGGACGTCGAGCACAGGCGCATCTCCATGTGGTCCGCCGCGGCCGCCAGCAGCGCCCCGCTGACCTGGGTCTCCGAGACGATCGCCGCCGCTCCGCGCAGGCGTGCCACGGTGGCCTCGGCCTCGGCCCGGAGATCCAGCTCGAGCTGCGCGTCGATCTGGGTGGTGCAGGCCGCCTGGAGCAGGGCCGCGCAATCCAGGTCGTGGGGCTCGGAGACGAAGAGCAGCAGGCCGAGGACCACGGCCGTCTCGCCGTGGGAAAGGGCCTCCTGGGCGCGGCCGGCGCGCAGATCCAGCTGCGCCAGGCTCTGGTTCGCCCCGGCGAGGAGGCGCTGGAACACCGCGCGTCGCGGCTGGAGCTCGAGCAGTCTCCGCGCGAGCTTCCTCGTCGCGCGCAGGTGCTCGGCCTGGATCTCGGAGCCCGGCTCCTCGAGGCTGGCCAGGACGTTGTGGGCCTGGGCGGCGTTGTAGAGGAACTTCCAGTTGCCGGGCTCGGCCTCCAGCAGGCCCTCGGCGTCCGCCAGGCGCTGCTGCGCCAGGCGCTCGGTCTCGGCGCGCTGGCCGCGGCGCCGCGCCAGGTCGCCCAGGCGCTCGAGACTCCAGCCCAGGTCCTCGATCAGCTCGGGATCGCCCGGGTGCTCGCGCACGAGGGCCTGGTCGAGCTCGTGGGCGCGCTGGAACCAGGCCAGCTCCCCGTCTGCGTCGCCGGCGAGGCGCGCCAGCTCGCCGAGGCGCGCGTAGATCTGCGAGAGGTGCGTGCGCGATTCCAGGTCGTGCGGGTCCTCGCGCGCCAGCTCGGCGCGCAGGATGCGGGCCTCTTCGAAGCGCCGCTCGGCCCTGGACCGCTCGCCGACGAGCTGGTCGAGGGCGGCGAGCTCGTACAGCGTGCGCGCGCGATACCCGCGCAGGGCGCGATCGCCGGGCACGAGGGCGAGCTCCTCCGCCAGGCGCGCGTCGAGCGCCTCCAGGGCTCCCAGGTGGTCCTGGGCGAAGCCCAGCTCGGGCACGAGGCGGAAGACCTCCTGCGCCATCAGGTCGAGCATCGAGCGCGTGCGCGCGTGCTGGCGGCGCTCGTTCTGGCGCCCGACGTAGAGCACCCCCACCGCCAGGAGCAGCGCCGCGAAGACCGCCAGCGTGCCGAGCGTCAGGGCGCGGTTGCGGCGCACGAACTTGCGCGCCTGGTACAGCGCCGTCGGCGGGCGTGCGCGCACCGGCTGCTCGGCCAGCACGCGGCGCAGGTCGGCCGCCAGCTCGCCGGCGTCGGCGTAGCGCCGCGCCGGCTCCTTGGCGAGGGCCTTGAGCAGCACGGTCTCGAGGTCGGCGGGCGCATCGCGCCGGCGCGCGCGCAGGCGGCGCGGATCCTCGTCGCAGATCGCCTGCATGCTCTCGACCAGGCGCGTCTCGTCCACCGGACAGGGCAGCTCGCCGGTCAGGAGCTCGTGCAGGAGGACGCCCAGCGAGTACACGTCGGAGGACGGCCCGATCTCGTCGATCCGGCCGGCCGCCTGCTCGGGGCTGGCGTAGGCCAGCGTCCCGAACATCTGGCCGGTGCGCGTGCGCGGCGCCTCGGCCCCCGCGCTCAAGCGCGCCACGCCGAAGTCGAGCACGCGCACGCGCCCGTGCTCGTCCACCAGCACGTTGGAGGGCTTCAGGTCGCGGTGCACGACGCCCTGCTGGTGCGCGTGCTGGAGCGCGTCGCAGAGCTGCACGACGAGCTCGACGCGCCCGCGCAGGTCCGGGACGTGCGCGACGGCGTACGCGCCCAGGGGCGTGCCGCGCACGTACTCCATCGCGATCCAGGGCAGCTCGCCGAGCTCGCTGGCCGTCACGCCGGTCGAGTACACGTGGGCGATGCCCGCGTGGCGCAGCCGCCCCAGGATCTCGGCCTCGCGCCGGAAGCGCTCGACCTCGCCGGGCGCCAGGCTGTCGAGGCGCAGGAACTTGAGGGCCACCTCGCGGCGCGGGCGCTCCTGCTCCGCCAGCCACACGACGCCCATCCCGCCGCGGCCCAGCTCGCGCACGAGCCGGAAGCCGGCCACGCTGGGGCCCGGCGCCGGCGTCGCGCCGCCGGATCCCGCCTCGCGCTGGCGCAGGAGCCCGCCCACCGCGGCGAGCAGGGCCTCGTCGCCGCCGCAGGCGCGTACGAGCCAGCCCGCGCGCTCGCCCGGTGGCTGGGCCAGCGCCTGCTCCAGGAGCTCCTTCGCTCGCGACGGTACGTCCATCTCCCTCGAAATCCGATGATGCCACGTCCCGCGGCCGGGCGCGAGGCCGCGATGGCTCCAGTGCGCATCGGATCGGACGGAGAAGCCGCCCCGGAGGTTCCGTCACGCGCGGAGGGAGCGCATGATGTCGCGCCCTCGCATGCAGGAGTTCGCAGACCGGATCCGGCGCGTCGTCGCGCGCCACGCGGGCCTGACGCCCGCCGAGATCAAGCTGGAGGCCCCGCGCGACGCGAGCCTCGGCGACCTGGCCTTCCCCTGCTTCCAGGTGGCCAAGGCCCAGCGCCAGCCGCCGCCGGCCGCGGCCGTGAAGCTGGCCCAGGCGATCGCCGGCGAGCTCGCGGGCATCGCCGTGGTCGCCACCGGGCCCTACCTCAACTTCCGCATCGAGCGCCGCGCGCTGGCGCAGTCCGTGCTCGGGCAGATCTCGCGCCAGGGCGCGCGCTACGGCGGCGCCGAGGTCGGCCAGGGGCAGACGATCGTGCTGGATTACTCCTCGCCGAACATCGCCAAGCCGATGCACGTCGGGCACCTGCGCTCGACGATCCTGGGCGCGGCCCTCAAGCGCCTGCACGCGTTCCTCGGGTACCGTACGGTGGGCGTCAACCACCTCGGCGACTGGGGCGCGCAGTTCGGCGGGCTCGTGGTCGCGATCCGGCGCTGGCGCGAGACGGTCGACCTCGAGCAGGACCCGGTCGGCGGCCTGCTGGCGCTCTACCAGCGCAGCAAGCAGGCGGCCGAGGAGGACGAGGAGTTCAAGCGGGAGGCGGTGGCGGCCTACCAGGAGCTCGAGAGCGGGCGCGAGGGCGAGGTGCGCGCGCTGTGGCGCTGGGTGACCGAGGTCTCGCTGCGCGCCTTCGCGAAGACCTACGCGCGTCTCGGGATCCGCCACGACCTCGTGCGCGGCGAGAGCTTCTACGAGCCGCTGCTCGAGCCGACCCTGACGCGCGTGCAGACGGCCGGCGTGACCGAGGTCTCCGAGGGCGCGCTGGTGGTACAGCTGGGCGAGGTCGAGAAGGGCCTGGCCAAGACGCCCTGCCTCCTGCGCCAGTCGAACGGCACGACGCTGTATGCGACCCGGGATCTCGCGGCGCTCTTCCACCGCTGGGAGGAGTTCCACTTCGCGCGCTGCCTGTACGTCGTCGGCAGCGAGCAGAAGCTGCACTTCCGCCAGCTCAAGGCGGTGCTGCGGCGCATGAGCCTCGAGTGGGAGGCGCGCGTGGAGCACGTCGATTTCGGGCTCCTGCTGGGCCCCGGCCGGGTCAAGCTCGCCAGCCGCAAGGGCGACGTGCTCGTGCTGGACGAGCTGCTCGACGAGGTGGTGGCCGAGGCGCGCGCCGTGATCGAGGAGAAGAACCCCGAGCTGCCCGACCGGGAGCGGGTCGCCGAGCAGGT
>DASVAP010000240.1:0-7902 GCA_036376275.1 Planctomycetota bacterium
GAGACCTGGCGCGACAGCCGTACGCTCTTCGCGCACGCCGTGGCGCTCGAGGAGAGCTCGGTCGCGCACACGAACCTGGGTCTCGCGCTGGAGGCAGACGGCGAGCTGGCGGCGGCCGAGCGCCACCACGCGCGTGCCACGGAGCTCGCCCCGGCGCTGGCCGGCCCGCGCCTCAACCGCGCGCGCGTGCTGGGCGCGCTCGGGCGCCGCTCCGAGGCCGAGGCCGAGCTCGCAGCCGCGGTCGCGGCCGAGCCGGACCTGGCCGAGGCCCACGCGCAGCTCGGCTGGCTCCTGGTCGAGGAGGGGCGCGACGCGGAGGCGCTGCCCCATCTCCGGCGCGCGCACGAGCTCGCCCCCGAGCACCTCGCAATCGCGAACAACCTGGCCTGGGTCCTGGCCACGAGCGCGACGGTCGCGGACGCCGCCGCCGCCCGGGCGCTGGCCGAGCGGCTCGTGGACTCCTCGCGCGGGCAGCAGCCGGCCCACCTCGAGACCCTGGCGGCGGCCCTGGCGCGCCTGGGGCGCTTCGAGGAGGCGGTCCCCTGGCAGGCGCGGGCCCTGGAGTGCGTCCCCGCCGCGGCGCGCGGCCCGCTCGCCGAGCGCCTGGCCCTGTATCGCTCCGGCCGGCCCTACGTGCGCGGCCGATGAAGCCCAACGGTGCCGAGTCGGCAACCGTAGAGCCCGCGCCGCGGGCGGCCGGGCTCGCTATTCTGCTGCGCTCGACCCGCGTCCTCCGTCCCCGCATGCGCTGCTTCCTCCTGCCCCTCTTCCTCGTCTCGCTCGCGGGGGGCTGCGCCCGGCGCCCGGACGGCCCGAACATCCTGGTGATCACGCTCGACACGACGCGCCGCGATCACCTGGGGCTGTACGGCTACCCGCTCCCGACCTCGCCGAACCTCGATCGGCTGGCCAAGGACTCGGTCGTCTACACGAACGCCTACGCGGTCTCGAGCTGGACGATGCCGACCCACGCCTCGATGTTCACGGGCAAGTTCCCGACCGCGCACGGGGCCAACTACGACCCCGAGGGTCCGCTCAACCTGGGCGAGGGCATCGGCAAGGACTACGGCGGCTACCGCGCGCGCCCGATCGCCGAGGACGAGCTCACGCTGGCGGCGATCCTGACGGAGCACGGCTACCGCACGGCCGGGATCATCGCCGGGCCCTGGCTGCTCGGCCGCTTCCGGCTCGGCAAGGGCTTCGAGCACTGGGACGACGCCGGCGTCAGCAACCTGAACGGCCGCCCGGCGGCGGACGTGAGCGATCAGGCGATCGCCTACGTCGACGCGCACGCGGACGAGCCCTTCTTCCTGTTCCTCAACTACTACGACCCGCACAGCCCCTGGTACGACGAGCCGCCCAAGGGCCCGGACGGCAAGCCCACGCGCATGCCGAAGCCGCTGCAGGGCGAGCAGGTGCAGCACGTGGTGCCGCGCGACCGCGACTCCTCGCAGATGGACTACACGGCCTTCGCGACCATCTGCTACGACGCCGAGATCCGCTACATGGACCGCGAGATCGGGCGCCTGCTCGATCACCTGAAGCTGCGCGGGCTGTACGAGAAGACCTGGATCTTCGTGCTCTCGGACCACGGCGAGCTGCTGGACGACCCGGTGCTGTGGGATCCGGCGCGCGCGCGCACGATCACGCCCGAGACCAAGCCCGAGGAGCCCGAGAAGAAGCCGCTGACGACGCCCGCGGGCCTGTGGGGCCACGGGGACTCGCTCACCGAGCCCGAGATCCACATCCCGTTCCTGGTCAAGGAGCCGGGGCCGGGCGGACGCACGGGGCACGATGCCGCGCTGGTGCAGCAGACCGACCTCCTGCCGACGATCCTGGCGCGCCTCGGCCTGCCGCTGCCGCCCGACGTGCAGGGGCGCCCGCTGGGCGAGAAGCACCCGATCGTGGCCGAGCTCTACAAGCTGCCGATGATGAACCGCGACCCGAAGGAGCGCCCGCCCAAGGACTGGCGCCACCTCGGCGACTGGCGCGTCCTGATCGACGGGACCGACAAGTACGGCTGGAGCAGCAACGGGACGCCCTTCCTGATCGACCTCGAGGCCGACCGCGAGGAGCTCCACAACCTGGTCGAGCTGCAGGCCGCGCGCGCGCGCGAGCTGGAGCAGGCCCTGCTGACGTACCTGCGCCTCCTGCCGCGTCCGGGCGCCACCGGCGAGGTGGAGCAACCGACGGCCGAGGAGCTGAAGGTGCTCGAGGGCCTGGGCTACCTCGGCGGCGACGAGTAGCCGCGCGCGCGTGGACCGGCGCCCCTGGCTCGTCGCGCTCGCGCTGGCCCTGCTCGCCTTCGGCCTGTACGCGCGCAGCGGCGGCTTCGGGTACGTCGAGTACGACGACCCGGCCTACGTGCGCGACAACCCGCACCTGGCCGAGGGGCTCACGCCGGCGAGCCTGCGCTGGGCCCTGATCAGCACGGACTACCAGTACAACTGGCACCCGCTGACCTGGCTCTCGCACGCGCTCGACGTCGAGCTCTTCGGCGCCGCGCCGGGCCCGCGGCACCTCGAGAACGCGCTGCTGCACGCGCTGGCGGCGGCGCTGCTGTTCCGGGCGCTGGTCGCGCTCGGCCTGGGCGCGGGAGCGAGCGCCCTGACGGCGGCGCTCTTCGCGTTGCATCCGGTGCGGGTCGAGTCGGTGGCCTGGCTGGCGCAGCGCAAGGACCTGCTGGCCGGGGTCGCCTGCATGGCGACGCTGTGGAGCTACGCGCGCTTCGCGCGCGCCCCGTCGCCGGAACGCCTCCTCCCGGTCGCGCTGACGCTGGCCCTCGGGCTGATGGCGAAGCCCACGCTCGTGGCGCTGCCCGCGGCGCTGCTCCTGCTCGACGCCTGGCCGCTCGGACGCACGCGCACGACGCCGCTCGCACGGCTCGTGCGCGAGAAGCTGCCGCTCTTCCTGCTCGCGGCCGCCGCGGCGGGTGTGACGCTGCTCGCGCAGGGGGAGAGCGGCGCGGTCAAGGCGGTCGCGCTCCCCGTGCGCCTCGCCAACGCCGCCGAATCGATCGCGGCCTACGCGCGCGTTTTCCTGTGGCCCCCGGACCTGGCGGTCTTCTACCCGCACCCGGCGCTGGTCGGGAGCGGCCCGTCGACGCTGCGCGCGCTGGCGGTGGCGCTCGGGCTCGCCGCGCTGCTCGGGCTCGCCTGGCGCGCCCGCGCGCGTGCCGGGTACGTCCTCGCGGGGCTCGGCTGGTTCCTCGTGATGCTGGCGCCGATGCTGGGCCTCGTGCAGGTCGGCTTCCAGGCGCGCGCGGACCGCTACGCGTACCTGCCGCAGCTCGGGCTCGAGCTGGCGCTGGTCTCTGCGGGCGTGGAGCTCGCCCGGCGGCGTCCGGCCTGGCGCGGCGCGCTCGTCGCGCTGGCCCTGGCCTGGCTCGCGGGCCTGGGCTGGTGCACGGCGCGCCAGCTCGCGCGCTGGCGCGACTCCGCGACGCTCTTCCGGCACGCGCTGGCGGTCACCGAGCGGAACTTCGTGGCCCACAACAACCTCGGGCTCGTGCTGGCGCGCGAGGGACGGCTGGACGAGGCCCTGGAGCACTTCGAGGCCGCCGCCACGGCCCGTCCGGGCTTCTTCGAGGCCGAGCTGAACGTCGGCCTCGCGCGCGAGCAGCGCGGCGAGC
Organism: Planctomycetota bacterium; assembly: GCA_036376275.1. GTDB lineage: Bacteria > Planctomycetota > UBA1135 > UBA1135 > JABFRZ01. Next base: position 3,632 of record DASVAP010000240.1, read on the forward strand.
TCGACGCGGCGCGCGCGGCCCTGGAACGCGCCGTGGCGGCCCGTCCGGCGAGCGGCGCGGCGCACCTGGCCCTGGCGCGCGTGCGGCTCGGCCTCGGGGACGCGCGCGCGGCCGACGCGGAGCTCGCGCGCGCGCTCGAGCTGGACCCGTCGCTCGCGGAAGACCCGCGCGCGCGCAGCCTCGGCGCGGAGCTGGAGCGCCGCCTGGAGGAGCCGCGGTGAGCCCCAGCGAGCTCGCGCCGGGCCTGACGCGCTCGCAGACGCTCCTCACGGCCCTCGCGCTGGTCCTCGCCGTCCTGTGGGTCTACGCGCCCGTACGCGGGCACGAGTGGGTGCGCTACGACGACGAGGTCTACGTCTTCGAGAACGCGCAGGTCGCGCGCGGGCTCGACGCCGAGGGCGTGGCCTGGGCCTTCCAGAGTCGCCACGCCGGCAACTACCACCCGCTCACCTGGCTCGCGCACCAGCTCGACGTGCAGCTCTTCGGGCTCGACCCGGGCCCCCACCATCTCGTGAACGTGGCCCTGCACGCGCTCAACGCCGTGCTGGCCTTCCTGCTGCTCGCGGCCTGGCTCGGCAGCGGATGGGCGGGGGCCCTGGGCGCCGCCGTCTTCGCGCTGCACCCGCTGCGGGTCGAGTCGGTGGCCTGGATCGCGGAGCGCAAGGACGTGCTGTGCGCGACCTTCCTGCTCGTCGCGCTGCTCCTCTACCTGCGCCACGGGCGCGCGCCCTCGGCCGGCCGCTACGCCGCCTGCCTCCTCGCGCTGGCGCTGGCGCTGCTCGCCAAGCCGATGGCGGTCACCTTCCCGGCGCTGGCGCTGTGCCTGGACCTCGCGCCGCTCGGGCGCGCGCGCAGCGTGCCCTGGCGGCGGCTCGTGCTGGAGAAGCTGCCCTTCGCCGCGCTGGCGCTGGCCGGCGCGGCGGCCACGCTGTGGGCCCAGTCGGCGGCCGGGGCGACGAGCTCGCTGGCGGGGCTCGCGCTCGAGCTGCGCCTCGCCAACGCGCTGCGCACGCTGTGGGTCTACGTGCAGCAGAGCCTGTGGCCCTCCGGGCTGATGGTCTTCTACCCGCACGCGGCCGCGCTGGCCGAGGCGCCGCTGCGCGCGCTGCTGCCGGGCGCGGCGGCCGGGCTGGCGCTGCTGGTCGCGGGCGGGCTCGGGGCCTGGCGCCTGCGCGCGCGGCGGCCGGCGGTGCTGTCCGGCCTGGCCTTCTGCCTGTGCGCGCTCGCGCCGGTGGTCGGGATCGTGCAGGTCGGCACGCAGGCCCACGCAGACCGCTACACGTACCTGCCCTCGCTCGGGCTGATCGCGGCCGTGGGCGCGGCCCTCGCGCTCCTGCCGCGGCCGCGCCTCGTGGGCGCGCTCGCGCTGGCGGGGGCGGCGGCCCTGGCCCTCGCGGCGCGCGCCCAGGTGGGCGTGTGGCGCGACACGCGCACGCTCTTCACGCACGCCCTGCGGGTCGACGAGGGCAACTACCTGGCGCACGCGAAGCTGGGCGAGCTGGCCCTGGAGGAGGGCGACCTCGAGGGCGCGCGCGCGCGCTTCGAGCGCGCCCTCGCGCTCCAGCCGCGCTTCGCGCACGCGCTCGGCAAGCTCGCCCTGTGCGACCTGGCCGAGGGCGAGCTGGCGGCGGCGCGCGCGCGGCTCCTGGCGGCACGCGCGCTCGAGCCGGACGACCCCGAGCTGCGCCTGAACCTCGGCGTGGTCGAGCTCGAGCGCGGCGAGCTGGCCGCGGCGCGCGCGCACTTCGAGGCCGTGCGCGCGCTCGATCCGGGGAACGCCGTTGCGCACTTCGACCTCGGGCTGCTGGCCCAGCGCGCGGGCGAGCCGGGCCCGGCCGAGGAGCACTACCGCGCGGCGCTGGCCCTCGCGCCCGGCCACGTCGAGGCCTGGAGCAACCTGGGCCAGCTCCAGCTCGCCGCCGGGCGCCTGGCGGAGGCGGAGGCAGCCCTGCGCCGGGCCGGGGAGCTGGCGCCCGAGGACGCCCTGGCCCACTTCAACCTGGCGGTCGTGCTGGAGCGGCGCGGCGACGCGGCCGGGGCGGAAGCAGCCTTCGCGCGCGCCTTCGCGCTCGACCCCGGGCTGGCGGAGCTGCGCCGGACCCTTCCCGCGCCGGGGCGGGAAGAGTAGGAGAGCCGCGTGCCCGCCGCGGACCGCCGGCCGACGCTGCTGCTCGCCCTCGCCCTCGTGGCCGCGGTGGGGCTGCTCTACTGGCCGGTGCGCACGCACGGCTTCGTCTCCTACGACGACGAGGTCTACCTGCTCGGGAACCCGCACGTCGCGCGCGGGCTCGACTGGCAGGCCGTGCGCTGGGTCTTCACCCACGCCCACGCGGCCAACTACCACCCGCTCACGTGGCTCTCGCACATGCTCGACGTCGAGCTGTTCGGGCTCGCGCCGGGGCCGCACCACCTCGTCAACGTCGGCCTGCACGCGCTCAACGCCGTGCTGGTGCTGTTGCTCGCGCGCGCCCTGCTCGGCAACGTCTGGGCGGCGGCCGCGGCGGCGGCGCTGTTCGCGCTGCACCCGCTGCGGGTCGAGTCGGTCGCCTGGGCCAGCGAGCGCAAGGACCTGCTGTGCGCCAGCTTCTACCTGGCGACACTGCTGGCCTGGCTGCGCTACGGGCGCGCGCCCTCGCCGGGGCGTTACCTCGCGGCGCTCGGGCTCGCGCTGCTGGCCCTGCTGGCCAAGCCCATGGCGGTGACGCTGCCGGGCGCGCTGCTGCTGCTCGACCTGTGGCCGCTCGGGCGGCTCGATCCCGCGCACCCCTGGCGCGCGCGCCCGCCCGCGAACATGGCGCGCCTCCTGCTGGAGAAGCTGCCCTTCCTCGTGCTGGCGGCGCTGGGGGCGCTCTCGACCTGGCTCGCGCAGGAGGTCGGCGGCGCGGCCAGCGGCCTGGTCGCGGTGCCGCTCGAGCTGCGCGCCTGGAACGCACTGGCCGCCTGCGGCACGTACCTGGGACAGAGCCTGTGGCCCGTGCGGCTGGCGGTCTTCTATCCCCTCGCTGCGCTGGTCGAGGAGCAGCCGCGCGCGGCGCTGCTCGGGCCGGCGCTGGCCTCGGGCGCGGCGCTCGTCGGGCTCGGCCTCCTCGCCTGGCGGCTGCGTGCGCGCGCGCCCTGGCTGCTGGTCGGCTGGGCCTGGTTCCTGGGGCTGCTCGTGCCCGTGATCGGGCTCAAGCAGGTCGGCATGCAGGCCCACGCGGACCGCTACACCTACCTGCCGCTGCTGGCGCTGGCCTGGAGCCTGGCGGGCGCGGGGCTCGCGCTCGCGCGGCGCCGGCCGCGGCTCGTCCCGGCGCTGACCGGCGCGACGCTGCTCGTCCTCGCGCTGCTCGCCCTGCGCTCGCGCGCCCAGCTCGCCACCTGGCGCGACACGCCGGCCCTGTTCGAGCACGCCCTGGCCACGACCGAGGCCAACTACGTGGCCCACGCGGCCCTCGGCAACCACTGGATCGCCGTGGGCGACCCGGCGCGCGCGCGCACGCACCTCGAGGCCGCGCTGGGCATCTACGCGCTCGAGCCGACGGCCCTGACGGGCCTGGCGCGGCTCGAGCTCGACGCCGGCAACGCGCGCGCGGCCGAGGCCCTGCTCGTGCGCGCCAAGCAGGTGCACGCCTCGAAGTGGGTGCGCTACCACATGGGCCGCGCCAAGCTCGCCCTCGGCAACCCCGAGGCCGCCGCGCGCGAGTTCGCGGCCGCGCTCGAGCTCGACCCCTCGCTGGTCGACGCGCACTACAACCTGGGACAGGTGCTGTTCCACCTGGGTCGCAGGGACGAGGCCCGCGCGGCCTTCGCGCGCACCCTGGCGCTCGACGAGGGCCACGCGGGCGCGCACAACGGCCTGGGGGCCCTGGCGCTGGAGGCGGGTGACCTGCCCGCGGCCGAGCGACACTTCGCGCGCGCACTGGAGCTCGACCCGGGCTACGCGGACGCCCGGCACAACCTGGAGCTCGTGCGCCGGCGGAGGGGGGCGGGCGGCTGACGCGAAGCCGGGAGAAGAGGAAGAGGAGCGCGGAGACGCGGAGCGAAGACGCGGAGGACGCGGAGAAGGAAGGGGAGGGGGCCGAGCCACGCCGCGATCCGAGGTTTGCCGGCGAACCACGGGCCACCAACCGCCCTCTCCCCCCCTTCTTCAGCCCCTCTCTCCTCCCTCTCTTCCTCTCCGCGTCCTCCGCGTCTTTGACCCTCCCTCGATTCGGTGGACACCAGGCTTAGGGAGTTTGAGATGGCTGCGAGGAATCGCAGCGTTCGAGGGGAAGGGGTCTGGGGAAGGG
>DASVAP010000266.1:0-35477 GCA_036376275.1 Planctomycetota bacterium
TGGTCACGACCATCAGCGCCACGACGTCGGGCTTGCCGTCGCGCACGAAGAAGTAGTCGGAGATGCAGCGCTCCTGCTTGCCGCTCTGGCGCGGGAAGTCGAAGCGCGCGGCGACCCTCGACTCGTCGTTCGGGTCGAGCAGCACGAGCGTGTCGCCCTCGGGGATGCACTTCCAGAAGCCGTAGGCGGCGCGCGGCTCGAGGATCTTCTCCTTGGCGCACTGGCGCGCGAGGTCGACCAGGATCGGGCGCACCTTCTCGTCGATCAGCTTCGCGTAGTCCCTCTGCGGCTTGCCCTTGCGGCGGTAGCCCCACTGGAACTGGAACAGGGTCGTCTCGTTGACGTAGGGGAGCAGCGTCTGCAGCGCGATGCCCTCGACCACGCGCGGGCCGAGGAAGGGCGGCTCGGGGTAGACGATGTCGCGGCGGATGCGCGCGCGGTCGACGCCCACGAGCTCGTCGGGGACGGGGCGGCCGTTCTTCTTCCCGGCCTCGAGCTCTTCCACGGCCTCGATGGCGCGCTGGGCGGCGGTCTTCGCGCTCGCACGGCGCGCCTTCGCCTCGGGCTTCTCGGGACCGGCGGCGATGCGCTCCATCACCTCCAGGCCCTCGAAGGCGTCCTTGGCGTAGTAGAGCGGGCCGTTGTAGATCGCGCGGCAGTCGGCCTCGACGTAGGCGCGCGTGAGCGCGGCGCCGCCGAGGATCACGGGGATCGAGACCTGGCGCCGGTTCATCTCCTCCAGGTTCTCGCGCATCACCACGGTGCTCTTGACCAGCAGGCCGCTCATGCCGATCGCGTCGGGGCGGTGCTCGGTGGCGACCTCGAGGATGCGCTCGATGGGCTGCTTGATGCCGAGGTTGAAGACCGTGTAGCCGTTGTTCGTGAGGATGATGTCGACCAGGTTCTTGCCGATGTCGTGCACGTCGCCGCGCACCGTGGCGAGCACGATCTTGCCGCGCGTCGAGCCGGCCACGCGCTCCATGTGGGGCTCGAGGTGCGCCACGGCCATCTTCATGGTCTCGGCCGATTGCAGGACGAAGGGCAGCTGCATCTCGCCCGCGCCGAAGAGCTCGCCCACGCGCGCCATGCCGGCCAGCAGGTCCTCGTTGATGATCGCCAGCGGCTTCTTCGTGGCGCGCGCGAGGTCCAGGTCCTCGAGCAGGCCGACCTTGGCGCCCTCGACGATGCGCCAGGCGAGACGCGCGAAGACGTCGGCCGGGACCTCGCGCTGGGCCTTGGCCTCGAGCGTCACGCCCTCGGTCAGCTGCATCAGGCGCTGCAGCGGATCGTAGTCCTCGCGGCGGCGGTCGTAGATCAGGTCCTCGCAGGCCTGGCGCACCTCGGGGTCGAGCTTGTGCAGCGGCGTGATGCGCCCGGCGTGCAGGATCGCGGCCGTGAGCCCGGCCTCCTGGGCGTGGTGCAGGAAGACCGAGTTCAGCGCGTGGCGCGCGGCCGGCTTCAGGCCGAAGGAGATGTTCGAGACGCCCAGCAGCGTGCCGACCCCCGGCAGGGCCTCGCGCACGCGGCGCACGCCCTCGAGCGTGTTCATCCCGTGCTTGCGGTCCTCCTCGTTGCCGGTGCAGATCGTGAAGGTCAGGACGTCGAACAGCAGGTCCTCGGAGCGCAGGCCGAAGTCCTGTACGGCGATGTCGTGGATGCGGCGCGCGATGCGCACCTTGTCCTCGACCGACTTGGCCATGCCCTCCTCGTCGATCGTCAGCGCGATCAGGGCCGCGCCGTGCTCCTTGGCCAGCGGCAGGACCTTGCCGGCGCGCTCCAGGCCGTCCTCGAGGTTGATCGAGTTGACCAGCGCGCGGCTGCCCAGCAGCTCGAGCGCGGCCTGCAGCACGGGCGGCTCGGTCGTGTCGATCGCGAGCGGCGCGGCGACCTCGGTGCGGTAGCGCCGGACCAGCGCCTCCATGTCGGCCTTCTCGTCGCGCCCGACGTAGGCCACGCACAGGTCGAGCGCGTGGCTGCCCTCGCGTAGCTGCTCCTTGCCCATCTCGACCATGGCGTCGGGGCGGCCCGTCAGGAGGTGCTCGCGGAACTGCTTCGAGCCGTTGGCGTTGGAGCGCTCGCCCACGATCAGGATCGAGCTCTCCTGGCGCAGGTCGACGGCGTGGTACAGGCTCGTGAGCTGCGGCGCGAGGGCCGGCTTGCGGCGCTTCGGCTGGCGGCCCTCCATGGCGCGCACGACCGCCGCCAGGTGCTCGGGTGTCGTCCCGCAGCAGCCGCCCACCAGGGCCAGGCCGTCCTCCTCGACGAAGCGCGTCAGCCAGTCGGCCAGCTCGGCCGGCGTGAGCGGGTAGTACGGCTGACCGTCGACGAGCTGGGGCAGGCCGGCGTTGGGGTAGCAGCCCAGGGCGCGGCGCCAGCTCTGGCCGAGCAGGCGCACGTGCGTGCTCATCTCGCGCGGTCCCGTGGCGCAGTTGATCGAGAGCACGTCGATCGGGAAGGGATCGAGCAGCGCGATCGCGGCCGCCATCTCGGTCCCGACCAGCATCGTGCCGGTGACCTCCATCGTGACGCTGACCAGCAGCGGGATCTCGCGCCCGACCTCGCGCCGGGCCGCCAGGCAGGCGTTGAGCGCCGCCTTGGCCTGCAGCGGGTCCTGCACGGTCTCGATCGCGAAGGCGTCGACCCCGGCGCGCGCCAGGGCCACCGCCTGCTCGGCGTAGGAGGCCTTCAGCTCGGCGTAGGAGATCTGCCCGAGGGTCGCGAGCTTGGTCCCCGGCCCCATCGAGCCCAGCACGAAGCGCGGCTGGTCCGGGGTCGCGTGCTCGTCGCAGGCCTCGCGCGCGGCGCGCACGGCGGCCGTGTTGAGCTCCGCGCAGCGCCCCTCCAGCCCGAACTCGCGCAGCACGTGCGGCATGGCCCCGAAGGTGTTGGTCTCGACCGCGTCGCAGCCGACCCTCAGGAAGGCGGCGTGGATCGCGCGGATCACGTCCGGCCGGCGCTCGCTGACGATCTCGCAGCAGTTCTCGAGCCCCCCGAAGTCGCGCTCGAGGTCCAGGTGGTGCGCGTGGATGGACGTGCCCATGGCGCCGTCGATCACCAGCACCTTGCGCCGGAGGACCTCGAGGAACGAGCTCATGGCTTGACGGCGGTCGCCACCAGGGTCATGAAGTGCGGCGGCTGCGGGTCGCGCGCCACGCGCGCCACGCGCACCTTCTCGAAGCCCGCCTGGCGCACGAGTTCCTCCAGGCCCGGCTCGGTGAAGCCGAGGTGCAGGTGCTCGAGCTTCTCGCGCACCCATTCCTCGGTGTGCGCCAGGAGGTCGATCACGAGCAGGCGTCCGCCGCGCACGAGCACGCGCTGCGCCTCGGCCAGGCAGCGCGCGGGGATGCGCGCGTGGTGCAACGCCTGGCTGGCGACGACCACGTCGTGCGAGCCGTCCGCCAGGGGCAGGTCCTCGATGTCGCCCTCCACGTACTCGATGTTCGCGATGCCCTTGGAGCGGGCGCGCTTCTCGAGCTGGCCGAGCATCTCGGCCGAGAGATCGACCGCCGTGACGCCGCTCGCGATCTCGGCCAGCATCAGCGTCAGGAGCCCGTCGCCGATCCCGAGGTCGGCGTAGCGCGCGCGCGGCGCGAGCTGGAGCAGCGCCCGCGCCAGGCCCTCCCAGGTGCGGCCCGGCAGGAGCTCCTCGCCGAAGCTCGCCGCCACGCGGTCGAAGTAGGCGCGCCGCTCGGACCGGTTGCGCTCGCGCAGCGCGCGCAGGCCGGCCGTGTCGGCCTCGAACTCCGGCGCGCTCGCGTTCTCGCTCTGCACGCCCTGCCAGAAGCCCGCCGCCGGCCCGGGCGCGATCGAGTAGAAGATGCGCCGCCCGGCCTTGCGGTCCTGCACCAGGCCGACCTCCTTGAGGAGCGCCAGGTGCGTCGAGACCCGGCTCTGCCCCATGTTGAGGATCTCCATGAGGTCGGTGCCGGAGAGCTCCTCCTGGGCCAGGAGGTGCAGGATCCGCAGGCGGGTCTCGTCCGCCAGGGCGCGCAGGAGGCGGGAGGTGCCAGTGAGTCCGATCATGGTATTGGCATTCTATGATGGATCGAGCTCCTTGGCGTCGAGGGAGACCGAATCGAACTCGTCGGGGGGGCTCGGAGCACGCGCGAGAGTCAGGAGGACGCGGCCAGGGACGATCCAGAGAGCCTGGCAACGCCGCGGCCGTCGGCCGCGGGCATTCCAGCCCAGGCTCTCAGCGCTGGAGCAGGACCTCGAGGGCCCCGTCCCGGTGCACCCGGCGCACGTCCTTGACCCCGGCCGAGCGCCCCTCCGGCCCCCGCAGCCAGGCCTCGACCCGCGGCCGCAGCACGGGCTTCCCATCCGGGTTGCCCCAGCCCGACCCGGTGATCACGAGCAGGCGCTCCCGACCGCGCACCCGGGCGGCGTGGAGGGCCTGGGCCACGCGGCGCAGGCCCTGCTCGACCGTCAGGCCGTGCAGGTCGACGGCCTCGGATTCGTCGCGCTCGAGCCCCGGCATGCTGGCCTTTCCCTGGATTGCGCCATCGTTCGGGCCGCCTCGCCCCGTACCCTGGTAGGTTCGAACGGCGCGGACGCCCGCGCCAGGGTGGGAGACGGTACCCTCTCCCGCTCAGTTTCCAGTCCAACTCATCGGCCGCCCCGGCGGCCCAGACCGATCGAAACGGAGCCGACAAGCAAATGAAGAAACTGGCCATGGCCCTGTGCCTCGCCGCCCTGGGAGTCGCCTGCAAGGCCTCGGGCGCGAACATGAGCGACACCTCCCCGGCCGCCAAGGATTGCGGCGACTGCGCCACGTCCTGCACGGCGGAAGAGAAGGCCGCCTGTGACAGCGCCGCGAAGAGCGAGTGCAGCGGCGAAGCCAAGGTCTGCCCGGTCACGGGCAAGACGATGAACTAGTCTCCCGGGCGGTCCCCCAGGGGGTCGCCAGGGTCTCGGCTTCGTGCGAGGCGCGCCCTGCGCGTCCTCGCCCCGACGGGGTCGGCGAGCAGCGCTCGCCGGCCCCGTTCGCGTTGCGGGGGAAGCGGGTCCACGCGGGCCGTCGCCGGGGCGCCGCGCTAGGATCTCGCGCGCCGTGAGGCCCTCCTCTCTCCGTGCACGCCGCCGCAGCCGCCTCGCGAGGGGCGTGGCCTGCCTCGCGGCGCTGGTCACGATCCTCGCGTGGCCGGCCGCCCACGTGCACGAGGCCACGGCCGAGCACGCGGTCTGCGCCGAGCACGGCGAGGTCGTCGACGTCACCGCGGGCGATGCGCACGGGCCGACGCCGGAGGAGGGCGAGCGCTGGCGCGCCGAGGAGGAGCACGGGGACGAGCACGGCCACTGCCCGTTCCTCGTCCTCGGCCAGCCGGGGGACGAGGCGCGCGAGGAGCGGCCGACGGGCTCCCTGTGCGTCGCGGAGGCCCGCCCGACGAAACCCGGGAGCGAGGTGCGGCTCGCCTCGGTGCCCCTGCTCTGCCTCGCCCCGAAGCAATCGCCGCCGGTCTAGCGAGAGATCCCCGTGACGGCCGAGCCCGCGTTGCCCGCGGTCCGCTCGGCGCGCCCCGCGCGGGCGCTCGGCGCTGGAACCCGTTCCAGCCGCCCGGCACTTCCTCTCTCTCCCGACCCGCTCCGATTCGCGCTCCATGAACCCCGTCCGCTCCCTGACCGTCCTGTCCCTCCTCGCCAGCGCCGCGGCCGCCCAGGGCCCAGCCTTCCAGACCCCCGGCACGCCGGTCTATCCGGCCGTGCCCGGCCCGCAGGCCGACTCCGGCCAGGCCGACCGCTTCGCCAGCGTCTTCAACCCGGCCTTCTCCTTCATCGTCGACGTGGTCGGCGACTACCTCGACGTCGACGGGAGCTCGGCCGACAGCGGCTTCGACGCCGACCTGCGCGTGCTCGAGGCTGCCGCGCAGGCCTGGATCGATCCCAAGGCCTGGGCCTACTTCGTGGGCGTCTCCGAGGACGAGGGCTTCGGCATCGAGGAGGCGGCCATCCACTACAACGGCCTGGAGGCGATCGGGCTCGCGCGCAGCTCGCTGCGCGCCGGGCGCTTCTTCATCGACTTCGGCAAGCAGATGCAGCAGCACGTGCACGAGCTGCGCACGCTCGAGCGCCCGCTCGTCCTGCGCGCGTACCTCGGTTCGGAGGTCGCCGGCGACGGCCTGCAGTGGGATCACTGGATGCCGGCGGGGGACACGGCGGCCGTGCGCTGGTCGCTGGGCGTCTTCTCCGGGCTCCTGCCGGAGGAGGCCGAGTTCCCGACGGCCGACGTGGAGCTGGAGCTGGCCGAGCGCAAGGACTTCGGCGAGCTGAACTTCAGCGGGCGCGTGACGGGCTTCGCGGACGTGGGGACGAGCGGCATCCTGCAGCTCGGCGCCTCGCTGCGCGCGATCCCGGAGTACGACGCCGTCGACGAGGGGAACGGGCTCACGGCCGAGGGCCTCGACAGCACCGTGTACGGTGCCGACGTCACCTATGGCTGGAGCGACGACTCCGGCCAGCGCCGCGTCACGCTCGGCGGCGAGGTCCTGGCCTCGACCGGCGACACCGGCTTCGAGCTGAGCGACCCGGACACGACGCCCGGCAGCGGCGACGAGACGCTGACCGTGCTGGACGACTCGGTCCTGGGCTACTACGCCTTCGCCGACTACGCCTGGAGCCGCTTCCACTCGGCCGGGGTGCAGTTCTCGGCGGCCGAGATCCCCGACGCGGACGAGTCCGACGTCTCGGAGCTCGAGCTCTACTTCACGCGCTGGTTCTCCGAGTTCCACCGCCTGCGCTTCGTCGTGGCCTCGATCGCCGACGACACGAGCGCGGACAGCCTGCGCCTCGCGATCCAGTACACGGGCTTCGTCGGAGCCCATGGTCACGGGGTGAACTGGTAGGCCCGCCATGAAGCTGCTCCTCGCCCTGTTCCTCTCCGGGCTGGCGGCCTCCGCGCCGGCCGAGCGCCTGCGCGTCGTGACCACGATCCCGGACCTGGCCGACCTCGTGCGCGAGATCGGCGGCGAGCGCGTCGAGGTCTCCTCGATCGCGCGCGGCACCGAGAACCTGCACGCGGTCGTGGCGCGGCCGTCGCACCTGGTGGCCCTGAGCCGCGCCGACCTGTTCGTGCAGGTCGGGCGCTCGCTGGAGGTCTCCTTCGTGCCGGGGCTGCTCGAGAACGCGCGCAACGCGCGCATCCGTCCCGGCGCGCCGGGCTTCGTGAGCGTCTCCGAGGGCTGGGAGACGCTCGACGTCCCGGCCGAGCTCTCGCGCAAGGCCGGCGACATCCATCCCCAGGGCAACCCGCACGTGAACCTCGACCCGCGCGCCGGGCGCCACATGGCGAAGCTCGTGCTGGAGGGCCTGGTGCGCGTCGATCCGGGCTCGAAGGAGGCCTACACGGCGCGCTTCGAGGCCTACGCGACGCGCCTGGCGGCCGCGGAGGCGCGCTGGGAGGCCGCGGCGGCCGGCTGGAAGGGGAAGCGCCTGGTCACCTACCACCAGGAGTTCAGCTACCTCGTGCGCGCGCGCGGGCTCGAGATCCTGGGCACGATCGAGTCCAAGCCCGGCATCCCGGCCACGCCCAACCACCTGGCCGAGCTCATCGCGCGCATGAAGGCCGAGGGCTGCAAGCTGATCGTGACGGCGCCCTGGTCGAACAACCGCGACCTCGCGCGCGTGGCCGAGGCCACCGGGGCCACGGTCGTCGAGCTGCCCAACCAGTGTGGCGCGACCGCCGCGACCGCGAGCTGGATCGGGCTGATGGACCTGGTCCACGAGCGCCTCGGCAAGGCCCTCGGCAGCCCGTGAGCGCCACGCCCCGTCCGCCCCTGGTGCGCCTCTCCGCCGCGGCCTTCGGCTACGGCGCGCGCCGGATCGTCGAGGCGGTCGAGCTCGAGCTCGAGGCCGGGCGGTTCCTCGGCATCGTCGGGCCCAACGGCGCGGGCAAGACCACGCTCTTCCGCGGCATCCTGGGGCTCGTCCCGCCGCTGGCGGGCACCTGCCGGCGCGAGCCGGGCGTCGTGTTCGGCTACGTGCCCCAGCGCGAGAGCCTGGAGGCGACCTTCCCGCTGAGCGTGCGCGAGGTGGTCGAGATGGGGGCCTACCACCGGCTCGGGCGCCTGCGCCGGCCGGGCGCGGCCGACCTCGCCCTGGTGGACGAGTGGATCGAGCGCGTCGGGCTCGGCGCGCGGCGCACGGCACCCTTCGCCGAGCTCTCCGGCGGGCAGCGCCAGCGCGCGCTGCTCGCGCGCGCGCTGGTGACGCGGCCCGACGTGCTGCTGCTCGACGAGCCGACCAGCGGCGTCGACCGCGGGGCCCAGGAGCAGATCCTGGCCCTGCTGGCCGAGCTGCACCGCGGCGGGCTGGCGATCCTGCTGGTCAGCCACCAGCTCGCGCTGGTGCGACGCTTCGTCGAGGAGGTGCTGGTCGTGGCCGACGGGCGCGTGTGGCGCGGCCCGCCGCAGGAGCTGCTGGCGCCCGAGCGCATGGAGCTCCTGTTCGGGGCCGGAGCGGGAGCGGAATAGCGGTGGACGTCGGCTGGCTCGAGCGCCTCTCGCTCTTCCGCTTCGCCCTGCTGGCGAGCTTCACGGCGGGTCTGGTGTGCCCGCTGGTGGGGGCCTTCCTGTGGCTGCGGCGCACGAGCTTCTACGGCATCACCCTGCCGCAGTTCTCGGCCGCCGGGGTCGTGCTCGGATACGTCGTGCTGCCCTGGTGGATCGCGGCCGTGGGTCTGGGCGGCCTCTCGCTCGACGAGGCCCTGGGCGACCCGCACACGATCATGAACTACCTCCTGGCCTGGGCCGCGCTGGCCTGCCTGGCGGGCCTGTCGGCGCTGGTCTGGCTCGGGCGCGGCGGGCGCGGCAGCGAGACCGGGCGCGTGGCGGCGGCCTTCGCGCTGGCGACCGCGGCGACCTACGTCTTCGGGCGGCTCTCGCCGGTCGGCCAGAGCCACGTCGAGGAGCTCCTGCACGGCGAGGTCCTGGGCGTCGGCTCGCACGAGTGCGAGACGATCGTGGCCGTGCTGCTGGCCGTGCTGGCGCTGCTGGTCGTCTTCCGGCGCGAGCTGGCGCTCGTCAGCTTCGACCGCGAGTTCGCGCGCGTGCTGGGGAAGCGCGTCCTGGCGCTCGAGATCCTGCTGCACTGCCTGTGCACGCTGACGGTCGCGGCCGGGACGATCATCGTCGGCCCGACGATGCTGTTCGGGCTGCTCGTGCTGCCGCCGCTCGCGGCGCGGCCCTTCGCGCGCTCGATGGGCGCCTTCCTGCTGCTCTCCTCGGCCGCCGGACTGCTGGCGGCCCTGCTCGGGACGACGCTGTCGTTCCAGGCCGACCTGCCGCTCGGGGCCGCGATCGTGGCCGCCGCCGGGCTCACGCTCCTGCCCGGAGCCCTGCGCCGCGCCACGACCTGAGCCCTGCCGATCCAGTGAAGCCCTCGGCTGCGACGCGGCGACGGGCCTGCTCTGCGCCCCTTCGCGCCCGGCGAGCCGTCACCGAGCCGAGGGCTGGTCCGTCGCGGTCCTCTCGGTCGCGGGGGGCCTGCCCTGCGCGGGCTCACGGGGCGCGTGCTCGATCAGCTCGATCTCGAACAGGAGATCGGTGTCCGGCGGGATGCGCGGCGGGCGGCCGGCGCTGCCGAACCCGAGCGCGCTCGGCACGCTGAGTCGTCGGCGCCCGAAGAGGCGCATGCCCAGGACGCCCTGCTCGACGCCGGCCGGCACGCTCCCGTCGCCGACCACGAAGCGCAGCGGGTGCCCCGTCTGGCGGCTCGTCTCGAGCTGCGTGCGGTCCGCCAGCCACAGCTCGTACTGCAGCGCGACCGCGTCGCCCTCGACGACCTCGAGCCCCTCGTCGGGCACGACCAGGTCCTGGAGCACGAGGCCCGAGGCGCGCGTCAGCGGCTCGTACTCGGGGGGATCCGGCCGGAACCAGGCGCAGGAGGTGAGCAGGCTGGCCAGCGTCGCGAGCAGGAGGCGGGCACCCATCGCCGCGACCATAGCCTCGGACGGGCGCCCGAGAAAGCGCCGAGCGTCCCGGCCTCAGCCGGCCAGGACGGCCGCGATGCAGGCCACGTCGACGATGTCCTCGGCCTTGCAGCCGCGCGAGAGGTCCAGGAAGGGCTTCTCCAGGCCCTGCACCAGCGGGCCGAGGGCCGTGGCGCCGGCCAGGCGCTCGGTCAGCTTGTAGGCGATGTTGCCGGCGTCGAGGTCGGGGAAGACCAGCACGTTGGCGCGCCCGGCCAGGGGCGAGCGCGGGGCCTTGCGCTCGGCCACGGCCGGCACCAGGGCGGCGTCGGCCTGCAGCTCGCCGTCCGAGGCCAGGTCGGGGGCGCGCGCGCGCAGCAGCTCGGCCGCGGTGCGCATCTTGTCGACGCGTGCGTGGCTGGCGGAGCCCTTGGTCGAGAAGGAGAGCAGCGCCACGCGCGGCGTCTCGCCCGCCAGGCGCCGGTGGGTCTCGGCGGCGGCCAGGGCGATGTCGACGAGCTGCTCGGCGGTCGGGTCGGGCACGACGCCGCAGTCGGCGTAGGTCAGGACGCGCTCGCCGACGAGCATCAGGAAGCTCGACGACACGGTCTGGATCCCGGCGCGCGTGCCGATCGTCCACAGGCCGGCGCGCAGGACCTCGGCCGTGGTCGCCTCGCTGCCGGCCACGGCCCCGGCGCAATCGCCGCTGGCCACCAGGCACCCGGCGAACATCAGCGGCTCGAGCACGCGTGCGCGCGCCTCCTCGAGCGTGAGGCCGCGGTGCTTGCGGCGCTCGAAGAGCGTCTCGGCGAAGCGCTCGCGGCGCGGGTCCTTCCCGGGGCGCACGAGCTCGACCCCGGCCGGCACCTGCGCCAGGCCCTTCGTCTCCACCAGCACCGGCCGGCACAGGCCCTGGGCCGCCAGCGCGCCGGCGGCCTGGATCACGCGCGCATCCTGGCTCTCCGGCAGGACGATGCGCCGCGCCAGGCGGCGCGCCTTCTCGCGCAGCTCGAGGACGAGCTTCATCCGGCGCCCGGCAGATCGCGCAGGAGCTCCTCGGGCACCTCGAGCTCCAGGCGCAGCAGCGCCAGGCCGTGGGTCTTGCCCTGCGCGTCGGTCTTCAGCGAGGCCGAGCCGCCGCCGCCCAGGCTGTCCAGCAGCAAGAAGTTGAGCGCGCGCAGGTTGTCGGCCTCGAAGCGCTCCACGCCGCCCCGGTTGATGCCGTGGAAGTGGGCGCGCACGCGCTCGGCCGTCAGGTGCTCCTTCAGGAAGGCGTAGGCCGCGTCGGTGCGCGCCAGGACCCCCACGTTCGAGCCCTCGCCCTTGTCGCCGGAGCGGGCCATGGCCAGGCGTTCGAGTCGCACCTTCATCGGGGTCGAGCAGTCATATCAGGTGGGGGAGGGGCGCGCGAGGATCGCGCGCCGGGGCCGATCCTGACCGCCGGCAACGGGAGGCCAGGGGCATCCCGTTGCCGGCGGTCAGCTCGTGAACACGCTGACGCGCGGCTTCACCAGGTCCTTCTTCATCAGCGCCGGCCAGTAGCCGACGATCTCGGTCGCCTTCGGGCGTCCGCCGGCGAAGCCGGTCACGCCCGGCGGACCGCTGGTGACGAGCGGCACGAGCTCGCTGCCGAAGCGCTCGACCTTGCGTCGGTCCGGGCCCTTGACGCCCAGGCGCAGCACGACCTCGGGCGGGTTCGCGCTCTCGCCGCCGGCGATGCCGGCGTGGCAGGTGCCGGCGCCGACGTACTCCTCGAGGCGCTCCTCGGGGCCGTAGGGACAGCCGTCGTAGGCCAGGCGCTCCCACACGATGCGCGCGCACAGACGCGCCTTCTCGAGCGCGTCCGGGCCGCTGATCGTGAGCTCGCCGCTCGCCTTCCAGCCCGCCAGGTAGCTGATCGAGACCTTGTAGGTGCCCGTGGGCGCCAGGCCGCGCACGCCGTCGACGCGCACGCGCTCGGGGCCCTCCTGGGCGAGGCGCAGGCTGGTGAAGTCGGCCACGCAGTCCGGGCCGAGGTAGCGGCGCGGGTCGCCCATCTCGTAGACGAGCTGGTGGCGCACGCTGTCGACCGTGCAGAGACCCCCGGTGCCGGCGTGCTTGGTGATCGCGAAGGTGCCGTCGGCCCCGGCCTCGACCAGCGGGTAGCCGACCATGGCCAGGTCCGGCACGGCGCGCCAGTCGGTGTAGTTGCCGCCGGTGCACTGCGCGCCGCACTCGACGATGTGTCCGGCCACCGTGGCGCTGGCCAGGCGCGCGTGGTCGGCGCGCGTCCAGCCGAACTCGTGCACCAGCGGGCCGACCACCAGGCTCGGGTCCGTGCAGCGCCCGCACAGCACGATCTGCGCGCCCTGCCCGAGGGCCTCGGCGATCGGGAAGGCGCCCAGGTAGACGTTGGCCGAGAGCACGCGGTCGCGGATCTCGGCCAGGGGGCGCTTCGTGTCGAGGTTCTCGAGCGCCTCGCCGCGTTGCAGGAGCTCGTCCAGGCGTTCCAGGATGTCGTCGCCCTCGACCACGGCCACCTTGACGCCGCTCGCGCCGCGCTTGCCGATCACGGCCAAGAGCGCGTCCTTGCAGGCGTGGGGGTTCACGCCGCCGGCATTGGCCACGACCTTGACGTTCTTCTCGAGCAGCTCCGGCAGCACGCGCTCGATCAGGTGCACGAAGTCGGTCGCGTAGCCCGCGCGCGGGTCGCGCGAGCGCTGCTTCTGCATGATCGAGAGCGTGACCTCGGCCAGGTAGTCGAGCGTCAAGTAGTCGAGCGGCCCCTCGCGCAGGAGCCGCACCGGGCCGAGGATCGAGTCGCCCCAGAAACCCTGCCCGTTGGCGACGAGGACCTTCTTGTGCGCAGCCATGGAGCCGTCGAGCCACGGATTCTACGGCCCCGCGGGCACGGTGCAACGGCCCTGCGCGCCTCGGCCACGAGGTTCCGAAGGACCACGGAGCCACAGCGGACGCGGAGCCTCGCGGAGCCCGAGCCAATCGAGGGATCAGGGCCTCCGTGAGGCTCTGCGCGGGCCGCGAGGCTCAGAACCTCGGCCCGAGCGGCGAGAACTTCGGCAGCGGCAGGCTGCGCGGCGGCCGGTCGTCGAAGCCCTTGACGAGCTCCAGGATCGAGTTGCGCACCGCGACCTCCGGCCGCTCGAAGTCGCCGCGCACCGCCACGCGCATCAGGCTGTTGTTCAGCCAGTACAGCAGCCGTCCGACCGGCCCGAGCCGGTCGAGCAGCGCGTAGCGCACCTCCAGGTCGTAGGCCAGCTCGCCGTCCAGGTCCTGCCAGCCGCGTCCGACCAGGTTCATCAGCGCGCTCTGGATCTCCAGGTGCGAGACCTGCACGCGCCCGTCGCGCAGCTCGAAGCGCGAGCGCAAGCGGTCGAACAGGCCGCCCTTCTCGAAGCCGAGCTGCGCGAACAGCACGCGGATGACCGGGATCGACCACAGCGCGCCCTCGTCGAGCGCCAGCGTGCCCTGCCCGGTCAGGCCCAGCACGTCGTCCGGCCTGCCCGAGAGCTGCAGGGTCGCGTCCAGCTTGCCCTCGTCGGCGATGCTCGACTGGAACACGCCGCGCATCAGGCTCTCCACGTTCGCGTCCGAGATGCGCATGGCCACGTCGAAGCGGTGTGGCTCGAACAGGTCGATTCCCAGGGCCTTGCTGGAGCCGCCGCCGGCCCCGCCCAGGGACTCCAGGCGTCCGCCCTCGAAGTCGCCCGAGAGGTTGTCGATCGTGAGCCGCCCGTCGACGTAGCCGGCGATCATGCGCGCCGACGACAGGCGCCGCTCGGCCAGGCTCGCGTCCATGCCGGCGATCTCGGCCCAGCCACGGAAGCGCTCGGACTCGAGCACCATCTCGCGCAGGTCCACCTCGGCCGTGCGCACCTCGATCGGCAACCCGAGCTGGAGCGACATGTCGTGCAGCCGCATCGGGCCGCGCATGGCCACGCGACCGTCGTCGTCGAACTCGCTGGTCATCACCAGGCGTGCCCCGAGCACGTCGAGGAAGCCGCGGAAGTCCGGGTTCTCGCGC
Source organism: Planctomycetota bacterium (assembly GCA_036376275.1). Lineage (GTDB taxonomy): Bacteria > Planctomycetota > UBA1135 > UBA1135 > JABFRZ01. The sequence continues at coordinate 13,923 of DASVAP010000266.1, forward strand.
AGGTGCGCCAGGGCCTCGGGCGTGAGCAGCCCGGCCAGGTGCTGGGCGTCGAGCGGCAGGTCGCGACAGTGGACGTCGGCCTGCAGGGCACGGCCGTTCGGGTCGCTCCAGAAACCCTCGCGCGCCAGCCACGGATCGGCTCCGCCCACCGCCGGCAGCATCGCCAGGGGGAAGGTGCACAGATCGCGCAGCTCGAGCGGGTGTCCGCCCAGGGTCGCCTCCACCAGCGAACTGGTGAGCACGTCGCCCTGCTGCACGAGCGTCCCGCGCAGGTCGCGCAGGACCAGGTCCGTCGAGCGCAGGTCGTTGTCGCGCAGCTGGATCTGGTAGTCGTTCGTGGCCGGCGCGGGGCTGGCCGGATCGAAGCGCGAGGTCAGGGCCAGGTCCACCGGGCCGGCCAGGGTCCAGTCGGTGAGGTCGATGCCGCCCGAGGTCGGGCTCTCGGCCAGCGAGGTGAGCAGGGCGCCCTTGAAGCTCGTGTTGTCCGGGTCGATGCCGGCGCCGTAGACGTGCATCAGGGCCTCGCCCGTGAAGGGGATCGTGCCGCTGGCGAACAGCTCGACCCCGCTCGGCCAGGTGCCCCCGAGCACGAAGTGCGCGGCGCGCGTCTCGCCGCCCTGGTCCTCGACCGCCTCGATCAGGACGCGTCCGCGCAGGTCGCGCGTCTGGCGCTGGAAGAACTGCGGGCGCGCGTGGACCTCGAGCGGCGTGGCCTCGATCGACGAGCGGAAGGGCAGGAGCAGCGACGGCTGGGCGCCGTGGAAGCGCACGCGCACGCGGCCGACGGCGCCGTAGCCCTCGACCTCGCGCTCGAGCTGCGGGAAGCTCTCGGCCAGGATCTCGAAGTCGCGCCCGCGCAGGCCGAGCTCGTCGATCTCGATCCACAGCTCCTGGTGCAGCTCGTCCGGCACCGCGGCCGGGTCGAAGACCGGCGGGAGCGGCGGCTCGCGCACCCATCCGGCCACGCGCGCGCGTGCCCCCAGGCGCCCGGAGGCGCGGCGGTTGTCGAGCTCGTAGGCCACGCCCAGGGCGCGCTGGTGCAGGTGCGGCTTGTCGCGCACGACCGAGACGTCGCGGGCCCAGCGCAGCTTCAGCTCACCCGACACGCCGTCCATCTGCACCGGGACCTCGCTCCAGCGCAGCGAGACGCCCGCGAGGCGCACCTCGGCCGCCGCGCTGGTGCCCCCGAGCTCGGGGCCGCTGCGCAGGCGCAGGTCCGCGGCCAGCGTGCCGTTGGCCGGGGCGAAGTCCGGGCGGATCCAGGCCAGGTCGGGATTGGCCTCGAGCGCCGCGAGCAGCGTCGCGTCGACGGCCAGCGAGGGCGTGGCGAGCTCGAGGTCGAGCTCGGGCAGCGGGAACGCGCCGGCCTCGCGCGCGGGCGCCAGGAGCTGCATCCAGCCGGCCAGCGAGCCGCTGCCGTGCTGGGCCGTCACGGCCGGCACGCACAGGCGCCAGGGGCGGGTCTGGCCCGAGTGCACCCCAGCCACGCCCTCCCCGCGCACGGCGAAGAGCGGCAGCGGCAGGCCGGTGCCGGGCTCGCCGGGCACGCCCAGGTAGGTGAGCGCCGCCGCACCGTCGGAGCCGAAGTGCACGGCGATGTCGTGGGAGAGCGCGTCGGCGCGGCCGCCCAGGGACACGCTCGCGCCGAGATCGAGGCGGCCGGTGGGTCCCAGCATCTCGCGCGCGAAGCGCGTGGGCTGCTCCAGACCGAGCGCGGCCAGCGACTGGGCGTCGATGCGCACGCCGCGCGCCCGCCCCGACGCCTCGAGCCAGGCCGTGCCGGCCACGCGGCGTCCGACCTCGGCCCACAGCAGGACGGGCGCGTCGTCGACGCGCGCGCGCAGCCGCGCGCGCCCGTCCCAGGATTCGCGCTGCCACAGGTCGCCGCCCGGCGGCGGCGCCAGGTCGGCCTCGAGCTCGAGCTCGAGGTCGGAGAGCGCCGGACGGTCGCTGCCGAAGCGGAAGCGACCGCCGTCCAGGGAGGCGCGGATGCGCCCGCTCGGCCGCGCCACGTCGGCGTAGACGAGCTGGAAGTCGGCCTCGAGCGTGAGCCGCGCGGCGCCCTCGATCTGCGGCCAGCCGGGCGGCAGGGCGCTCGGCGGCAGGGCGCGCGACTCGAGCGCGAGCGCGCGCGCCGCCGACCAGACCTGCACGCCCTCGTCCGACAGGACGCCGCTCAGGCGGATCGCCTCCGGCGCGACCAGCGCGCCGCCCAGGGAGGGCTCCAGGCGTCCGGCCAGCTCGACCGTGCCGTCCGCGTCCGCGCGCGCCGCCAGCGCCAGGCGTCCGAGCTCGAAGCTGGAGCCGTCGAAGAGCTCCAGGCCCAGCTCGAAGTCCCGCGCCGTGACCAGGGGCATGTGCCCGTCCCCGCGCGCCCCGGGCTCCGAGGTGCGCGTGGCCAGCCGGTTCCAGTCGTCGAACAGGCGCGGCCCGAGGAGCATGCGTCCGCCCTCGATCGACACCCAGCGCACGGCGTCGAGTCGCGGGGACAGCACCAGGTGCACGCGGTGCAGCTCGAGCGCGCTCGGCGCCGCGTCCTTCGGCCCCTCCAGGCGCAGCCCGACCAGCTCGAGGCCCGGCTCGAACCAGCGCAGGGCGGCGTGGTCGAGGCTCAGGCGCTCGCCGAGCGGCCCGAGCGCGCGCGCCAGGCGCCGCTCGACGACGCGTGCCAGCAGGCCGCTCTCCTCGAACACGAGCAGGAGCCCGAGCCCGAGCAGGCAGGCCGCGGCCGTGCCGATCAGGAGACGCGAGAGCCAGACCCGCACGGCGCTACCCCGGCAGGGCGCGGCGCGCGGCTCCGACCGCGCCGGGGACCGCGCCGCCGCCCACGAAGATGCGCTCCACGCGCTTGCCGATCGAGCAGGTCACGTCGTAGGGCACGGTCCCGGTGCGGGCCGCGATCTCCTCGGCGCGGATGCGCGCGCCGCCATCGGCGCCGAGCAGCGTCACGCGCTCGCCCAGGGCCAGGCCGGGCACGTCGGTGACGTCGACGGTCGTGTAGTCCATCGAGATGCGTCCGACGATCGGCACGCGCCGCCCGCGCACCAGGACCTCGCCCTGGTTCGAGAGGCGCCAGTCGACGCCGTCGTCGTAGCCGACCGGCAGCACCGCGATGCGCGAGGCGCGGCGCGCCTCCCAGGTGCCGCCGTAGCCGACGTGCTCACCCGTGCGCAGCTCCTGCATGTGGACGATGCGCGTGCGCACCGACATCACCGGCGCGAGCTCGGGGTGGAAGAGGCGCGGATCGGGCGCGAGCCCGTAGGCGGCCGCGCCCACGCGCACGGCGTCCTGCAGCGGCGCGAGGCCCGAGAGCACGCTGGCCGAGTTGGCGAGGTGCGCCGCACAGCGTCCGCTCGGGCCGGCCAGGAGCCCGAGGGATCGGGCCTCGCCCAGGAGCGCGTCGAAGTCGCGCGCCTGCACCCGCGCGCTCTCGGAGCGCGCCCCGTCGGTGGCCGCCACGTGCGTCATCAGGCCCGCCAGCACCAGGAACGGTCCCGAGCGCAGGCTCTCGAGCGCGCTCAGGGCCTCGGACGGGGTCATCCCCAGGCGGTTCATGCCGGTGTCGACCTTGAGGTGGATGCGCGCCTGCGTGGCCGTGCCGAGGGCGGTCCGCTCCAGGCTGCGGAACAGCTCCAGGGAGGGCACGGCCACCTCGATGCCCTGGCGCAACGCGGGGAGCGACTCGTCGCCCAGCGTGGGTCCCAGCACGATGATGCGCGCGCGCACCCCGGCGCGACGCAGCTGCAACGCCTCGCCGCAGGTCGTCACGCAGATCGCCTGTGCGCCGCTGTGCAGGGCGTGGTGTGCCACGGCGGTCGAGCCGTGCCCGTAGGCATCGGCCTTGGCCACCAGGAAGATCGCCACCGAAGGACCGATCAGGCGCCGCACCAGCGCCAGGTTGCGCGCCAGGGCGTCCAGGTCGATCTCGGCCCAGGCGCGCGTGGAGTCCACGCAAGGAGAACATAGCGACGGGGGTGCGCCGATCAACGGCGGCAGTCCCGGCTCAGGGCCGCGCGCGCGCCGCGAACTCGGCCAGGTACAGCGGCTCGAGGGCCGGACGGGACGCGAGCGATCCGGCGGCCAGGCGCGCGCGGCCGAGGGCCAGCAGGGCGCCGGCGCGGGGCAAGGCGTCCTCGCGGTAGCGCGTGTCCGGCGGGAGCTCCAGCCCGAGGGCCTCGCGCAGGCCGGGATGCCCGAGCACGAGCGTCGCGCCGGCGCAGCGCGCGCCGAGCTCGGCCGGGGCGCAGGCGGAGGGCTCGGCCAGGACGCGCAGCGCGGCACCCTCGCGCCGGTAGCGCCCCACGTAGGCGCGCCCGCCGCGCGCGTCGGCGACGACCACGCCCTCCTCCCCGGGGGCGAGCTCGGCCGAGGCCAGGGCCTCGAAGGAGGAGAGCCCGTAGAGCACCGCGCCCGTCGCGCGCGCCAGGCCGTGGGCCGTGGCGATCCCCACGCGCAGGCCGGTGTAGCTGCCCGGCCCGAGGCCGACGAACAGCCGCGCGAGCCCGAGCGGGCCCGCGCGCTCGATGCCCGCCTGGGCGAGCAGCCCGGCCAGGCGCGGCAGGAGGTCGCTGGCGTGGGCCGCAGCGCCCTCGTCCAGCAGCACGCGGTCCCCCGCGGCCAGCGCCAGCGAGGTCTCGCGCCGCGAGGTCTCGAGGGCGAGCTCCATGCTCGGCTCTAGCGCCCGATCTCGCGCGCGATGCAGGTCGCCAGCTCCTGGGCCTGGCGGCGGATCAGGCCCTCGTCGGGGCCCTCGACCATCACGCGCGCCAGCGGCTCGGTGCCGGAGTAGCGCAGGAGCACGCGCCCGTCGCCGCCGAGCTCGGCCTCGACGCGGCGCACCTCGTCCATCACGCTCGGGACATCGGAGAGGTTCGGCTTGCGCTCGACCGGGACGTTCACGAGCACCTGCGGGAAGGCGCGGAAGGCCTGGGCCAGCTCCGAGAGGCGCACCTTGCGCTCCTGCAGCACGCGCAGGACGCGCAGGGCGGTGTAGATGCCGTCGCCCACGTAGGCGTTCTCGGCCCCGAAGACGATGTGGCCCGACTGCTCGCCGCCGAGCGCGAGGCCCTCGCGGCGCAGGGCCTCGACCACGCGGCGGTCGCCCACGCCGACCGAGAGGACCTGCACGCCGACCTCGCGCAGCGCGCGGTGCAGCCCGCGATTCGACATGACGGTGGCCACGATGCGCGCGTCGGGGAGCCGTCCGCGCTGGGCCAGGTCGCGCGCCAGGAGCGTGAGGATGCCGTCGCCGTTGACCAGCGCGCCGTGCTCGTCCACCAGGATGCAGCGGTCGCCGTCGCCATCGAGGGCGATGCCGAGGTCGGCCGAGTTCAGGCGCACGCACTCCTGCAGCCCCGCGGGTTGCGTCGAGCCGCAGCCCTGGTTGATGTTGTCCCCGTCGGGAGCCGCGGCCAGGGCCACGACATGCGCCCCGAGCCGCCCGAGCACGCGCGGTGCCACGCGGCTGCCGCCGCCGTTGGCGCAGTCGATGGCGATCGAGAGCCCGTCCAGCTTGAGCCCCTCGGCCGCCCCCAGGAGGTGCGCCAGGTAGGCGCTCTCCAGGGCCGGGTCGTGGCGCGGCGGCGGCCCGCCCGCGATCGGCTCGGGGTGGGCGCGCAGCTCGGCCTCGATCTCGTCCTCGAGCTCGTCCGCCAGCTTGTCCGCGCTGGCGCCGAAGACCTTGATGCCGTTGTCCTCGGCCGGGTTGTGCGAGGCGCTGACCATCACCGCCAGGTCGAAGCCCTCCAGGCGCCCGAGGGTCGCCAGGCCCGGGGTCGTGATCAGGCCGGCGCTGGCGACCGCGTGTCCGCTGGCGGCCAGCCCGCGAGCCAGGGCGGCCTCGAGCACCGGGCCCGAGCGGCGTCCGTCGTGGCCGAGCAGCGCGCCGCGCTTCCCGCCGGTCTGGCGCCGCGCCAGGACGACGCCGATCGCCCGTCCCAGGGCCGAGACGGCCTCGGCCGTCAGCCAGCCCTCGCCGTAGCGACCGCGCAGGCCGTCGGTGCCGAAGAGTCGCTCGGGGCGCGTCATGGAGGGCCGACAGTCTCGTGCATCGCGCCTGCGCCGACAAGCCTGGACCTCCGGGCGGTGTCGCGCGGGAGCTCGGTGCCGGCTCGCATCGTGCACGCGCCAGGGCCAGCCCGACCCGATCACCGGCCCTCGGCTGCGACGCCGCGACCATCCGCGGCGCTTCGCTCGAGGCCTGGCGAACCGGTCGGGCTACGAGTCGCGCGGCGTGCGCGCGCGCGGCTCGAGCAGGATCTCCGGCTCGGAGACGAGCACGACGTCGAGGTCCGCGCGCGCGGCGCGCGCGCCGGCCTCCTGGCCCTCGGGTGAATCGCGCCAGGTCTGCTTCCAGCTCCAGCGCAGGCGCACGGAGCGGCCCTCGCCGCCGGGCGCGAGCTCGGCCACGTCCACGAACACGCGCAGGTTCTCCTCGACGAAGCGGCGCAGGGACGTGAAGCGCTCGACCATCGCTGGCGAGGCCGGATCGGCGTCCTCCGGGATCAGGCCGAGGGTCGAGATCGAGAAGCGCGCCGTCTGCGACTGGGGCGGCAGCGCCCAGCGTTCCTGCTCGTCCGCGCGGCTCGGGTCCAGGCACACCAGGGCCACCTCGCGCGTGAGCGTGCCGATCTCGCGCGCGACCGGATCGATCGGCACGACGACCACGACCGGGGTCTCCAGCACCAGGCCGCGCGCGCGCAGGCCCTCGTGCAGCTCGATGCGTCGGCGCAGCTCCTCGCGGTCCTCGGCGCTGACGACCACCGTCTCGAGCGCCAGGGCGAGCTCGTCGCCCAGGCGCTCGAGCTCGTCCACCGGCCCGCGGATCGTCACGCTGCCGCTGGGCTCGAAGCGCAGACCCGTGCGCGTCACCTGCAGGCGCGGGTTCATCGCGTCGGTGTCGAGCACGACCTGATCGGCGCGCAGGCGGAAGGGGCGCTCCTCGAAGCGCCGCGCGGCCAGCTCCGGCACGCCGGCCTTCCAGGCGTACTTCAGGCCGCCGTCGTCCTCCCACAGGACGTCGCGCGTCGCCACCGGGCCGCCCTGCCAGCCGGGCTCCTCGATGCGCAGCACGCCGCGCAGCGAGCCGCGCATCTCCTCGAGCTGGCGGCGCGTGCCGCTGGCCTCGACCGCCCAGGCGCGCTGGCCCTCGACCAGGCGGCTCTGCTCGTCGTCGAACAGGACCAGCACCTCGTCCGGGCGCGGCTGCTTGTCGGCACGCTTGCTGCCGTCGACGAAGCGCACGTGGAACTCGCGCGTCTCCACCAGCCCCTGGTGGGCGATGTAGAAGATGCCGAGCGCGAGCAGCAGCGAGCCCGGCAGCCACACGAGGTCGCGCCGCAAGGCGGCCAGCAACGCCGCTCCGAAGGAGGCGCTCTCGCCCGCGCGGCTGCGGCGGCGGCGCAGGGAGCGCCCGAGCTCGCGCTCCAGCTCGTCGCGCGGGACGTCGCTGGCGAGCCGGCCGTCCTTGGCCAGCGAGAACGCGCCGGTCTCCTCGGAGACCACCAGCACGACCGCGTCGCTCTCCTCGGCCAGGCCTAGGCCCGCGCGGTGGCGGGTGCCCATGGTGGGGGAGGGCAGCACCTCCTCGGAGAGCGGCAGGATGCAGCCGGCCGCCACGACCCGGTCCTGGCGCACGACCACGGCTCCGTCGTGCAGGGGCGTCTCGGGGTGGAACAGCGTCTCGAGCAGCGCGGCGCGCAGCTCGGCGTCGAGCGGCGTGCCCGTCTCGACCACCGACTGCAGCGAGGTCTCGCGCTCGAACACGATCAGCGCCCCGCGCCGCGCGGTCGAGAGCGCGCGCGCCGCCTCGACCGCCGCGCGCACGGCGTCCTCGCTGGCGGCGGGCGCGAAGCCGAGCAACGAGTGCTCGCCGAGCTGCGCGATGCCGCGCCGCAGCTCGGACTGGAAGATCACCACGAAGCCCACCACGATGAAGCCCGTCGAGCTCTTCAGCAGGTGCTCGAGCTCCTCGAGCTCCAGCGCGCGCGAGAGGCCCCACAGCCCCACCACGCCCACCATCACCGACAGGAACAGCCCGCGGATCAGGCGGTTGCCGCGCGTCGTGCGCACGAAGCGCAGGAACAGGTGGATCCCGACCGCCAGGATCAGGATCTGGAGGCCCCAGAGGAGGTAGCGCATGGTCAGCGAGCCGTCCCTGTATCGGCAGCCAGGGCCCCGGCGATGGCCAGCGCGGCGCGGGTCGTGGCCACCTCGTGCACCCGGTGGACGGCCGCTCCTGCCGCGGCCGCCAGGGCGGTGGCGGCCAGCGTCTCGGGGCCGCGCCGGGCGGGCTCCTGCTGGCCGGAGAGGTGCCCCAGGAAGCTCTTGCGCGACAGGCCCACGCACAGCGGGAAGCCCAGGGCGCGCAGCTCCGGGAGCGCCCGCAGGAGCGCCAGGTTGTCGGCCGGGCGCTTCCCGAAGCCGAAGCCGGGGTCCAGGACGATGCGCTCCGGGGCCACCCCGGCCTCCCAGGCCGCGCGGGCGCGCGCGCGCAGGTGGGCGGCGACCTCGCGCACCACGTCGGCATAGCGCGGATCGCGCTGCATGTCGCGCGGCGTGCCCTGGGCGTGCATCAGGACGAGCCCCGCGCCGTGCGCCGCCACCAGCGGCAGGAGCGCGGGATCGTTGCGGCCGGCGCTCACGTCGTTGACGATCCGTGCGCCGGCCTCCAGGGCGGCCCGCGCCACCTCGGCCTTGGTCGTGTCGACCGAGAGCACGGCGCGGCCCTCGCGCGCCAGGGTGCGCAGCACGGGAACGACGCGCTCGAGCTCGACCTCCGGCGCGACCGGCTCGGCCCCTGGACGCGTCGACTCGCCGCCCACGTCGAGCCAGTCGGCTCCCTCGTCCCGCAGCGCGCGCCCGCGCTCCAGGGCCCGCTCGGTCGCCAGGAACTCGCCGCCGTCGGAGAAGCTGTCCGGCGTCACGTTGAGGATCCCCATCACGAGCGCGCGCGGCGGTGGGGCCAGGGCGGCCCCCAGCGCGGCCGCGAGGCAGCGCAGCGCGGGGTGCGGGCCCGCTCGCTCGGCGAGCTCGCGCGGGGCCACGCTGCGGCAGGCGAGCCCGCCCGCGGAGACGCGCTCGGCGCCCGGCAGCCCGGCGAGCACGCGCCGCGCCTCCGCATCGAGCGCGGAAGGCGCGTACCACAGGAGCGCCGGCGCCTCCGGTGCGGGGCCCGGCCGCGCGCGCGCCTCGAGGCGCGTGGCGAGGTCGCCGAGGAAGTCCCCGGGCGCGTGGGCGGCAGCGGCGCGCGGGAACTCCACGCGGCGGCCCTGGCTAGGCCGGGGACAGACCCGGCTCGCCCGAGAGGCCCTTGCCGCCGGCGCGCTCCTCGCCGCCGCGGCGCTCGCCGCTGGGCTTGCGAGCGACGTCGCGCGGCTCGGCCTCCGCCGGCGGACGGATGCTGTCCGCGCCGGCCCCGGCCAGGATGCGGCCCACGTCGTCGCCGGTGATCGTCTCCAGGGTCAGGAGGGCCTTGGTGATCTCCTCGACCGCGCGCGCGTTGGCGCGCAGGAGCTCCTCGGCCTTGCGGTAGGCCTCGTTCAGGAAGCGCATGACCTCCTGGTCGATCTCGCGCGCGGTCTCCTCGCTGTGGAGCTTGCCGCGCCCCAGCTCGGTGCCGAGGAAGTCCGAGCCCTGGCGCTCGGCGTAGTTGATCGGGCCGATCTTCTCGCTCATGCCGAGCTCGGTGACCATGGCGCGCGCCAGGTCGGTCGCGCGCCGGATGTCATCCGAGGCTCCGGCCGAGATGTCGCCGCAGAAGAGCGCCTCGGCCACCCGTCCGCCGAAGGCCATGGCCAGCTGCGCGGTGAGCTTCTTCCGCTGCATGTGGTAGCTCTCGCGCTCCGGCACGAACATCGTCGCGCCCAGGGCGCGCCCGCGCGGGACGATCGTGACCTTGTGGGGCGGGTCGGTCTCCGGCAGGAGCGCGGCCACGACCGCGTGCCCGGCCTCGTGGGTCGCGGTGATGCGCCGATCCTCCTCCTCGATCTTGCGCGACTTCTTCTGGCGCCCGTAGCGCACCTTGTCGCGCGCCTCCTCCAGGTCGGACATCATCACGACGTCGCGCTTGGCCAGCACGGCCATGATCGCGGCCTCGTTGATGATCGCGGCCAGGTCCGCGCCCGAGTAGCCGGGCGTCGAGCGCGCCAGGGTCTGCACGTCCAGGTCGGGCCCGCTCTTCACGCGCTTCAGGTGCACCGCCAGGATCGCCTTGCGGCCCTCCAGGTCCGGCAGGTCGATGGTGACCTCGCGGTCGAAGCGGCCCGGGCGCAGGAGCGCCGGGTCGAGCACGTCCGGGCGGTTCGTGGCGGCCACCACGATGATGCCCTCGTCCGTGCCGAAGCCGTCCATCTCGACCAGGATCGCGTTGAGCGTCTGCTCGCGCTCGTCGTGGCCGCCGCCCATGCCGCTGCCGCGCCGGCGCCCGACGGCGTCGATCTCGTCGAGGAAGATGATGCAGGGCGAGTTCTCGCGCGCCTGCTTGAAGAGGTCGCGCACGCGGCTGGCGCCGACGCCCACGAACATCTCGACGAAGTCCGAGCCCGAGATCGAGAAGAAGGGCACCTCGGCCTCGCCGGCGATGGCCTTGGCCAGCAGCGTCTTGCCGCAGCCGGGGGGCCCGACCAGCAGCACCCCGCGCGGGATGCGCCCGCCGATGCGCGTGAAGCGTCCGGGGTTCTTGAGGAACTCGACCAGCTCGCGCACCTCGTCCTTGGCCTCCTCGGCCCCGGCCACGTCGTCGAAGGTGATGTTGGTGCGGTTCTCCTTCGAGTAGAGCTGCGCGCGCGAGCGCCCGAAGGACATCACGCCGCCGGCGCCGCCCTGGGCGCGCATCTGGCGCATGAAGATCAGGAACACGACCAGCAGCAGGATCCAGGGGCTGAGCAGGAACAGGAGCTGGGTGAAGGTCGTGTTCACGCTGGCCCAGCGCGTGCCGCCCTTCTCCGACAGGTCGAAGGAGCGGCGCTCGATGGCGACGCCGTTCTGCTCGAGCAGCGGCTCGAGGGCGGCCAGCTCGGCCGGCGTGTCGATCACGTCGAGGTTCAGGAAGCCGCTGCGCGGCGAGGAGGAGACGATGCGCGCCCCGCCCGCCTCGGCCGGGCTGGCGGGCGCGGTGGAGCGCGCGCCGACCAGCAGGCGCGCCTCGTACTCGGTCGTGGCCACGACCTCGCCCGGGCTCTTCTCGGCCTCGCGCCGCTCCTTCTTGGTCAGCGCGCGGGCCTCCTCGGGGACGTACAGCCCGCTCTCGACCCCCTGGCGGAAGGCGGCCGCGCTGATCGTCACGTAGTCGCGCGCCAGGAGGTCCTGGAAGCGCTGCTCGCGCCCCTCCAGGCTGGCGTAGCGTACCTCGAAGCGCTTGTCCCCCTTGGGCCCCGTGTAGACCCCCGTGATCAGGTTCGTGCCCTGCTCCGAGCCCTTGAACTCCTGGCTCTTGACGTCGCCCTTGTGCAGCAACCACTCGTAGCGGTCCTGGGTGAGCTGTTCCTCCTGCTGGAAGGTCTCGTTGCCCACCACGGCGAGCACGAGCAGGAGGACGATCAGGACGATCGCGAAGGACCCGAAGGAGCGCGAGCGGCGGCTCTTCTCGTTCTCGGGGTTGGGCTGTTCGGACATGGGCCTCTTATCGTCTGCCGGGGGGGCCGCCTGCAGGTGTGCGGCAGCCCATCTTAGGCCCTGGAGCGGGGGCGCGCACGCCCGCTCGGCGCAGGCTGTGGCCGGTGGCGTTACTCGGGCTCGTTCCCGTCGCGGCCGCCGAAGAGCTCGAGCACCAGCGCCGCCGCGACGTGGCGCAGGACGCGCGTCTGGGCCTCCTCCTCGCTGGGGACGGCCGCGTCCAGCGCGAAGCCGCTCCACTCCTGGGCCAGCCGGGGCCCCTCGATCACGCGCCCGCTGCGCCGGTCGTAGAGCTCGGCCCGGGCCCGGACGAAGATCGCGGTCTCGATCAGCTCGTTCTCCGTGTTGCGCACGCCCCCGCGGCGGCGGTAGTCGACCACCTCGCTGCGCAGCACCAGGTCGGCCTGGTCCGGGGCCACCAGCGGCAGGTCGATCCAGTCGACCACGGCCTGGGACAGGGCGGCCGTCAGCTCGGGCTCGAGGCCGCGCTCGAGGACCTGGCCCTCGCGCGTGCTGACCTCGACCCCGATCGAGCGCGCTCCGGCCGGGACCGGCAGCCCGGCGCGCCAGCCGCAGGCGGCCACGGCCAGCAGGCCCAGGCACAGCCCCCGGAACAGGGTGGAGGACCCCATCAGCGGCTGCCCGCCTCGTCCGCGGCCGGCGGGGGATCGAGGCGGGTGAGGTGCGCGCGGGCCGCCGCCTCCTCGGCCGCCAGGCCGGCCTCGCGCGCCAGGGCCAGGGCCCGCTCGGCGTGCAGGCGCTCGCCCGCCGGCGCGCGCGTCTTGCGGTAGTAGTCGGCCAGGTAGAGGTCGCTGCGCGCGAGGCGCGCCAGGCACTCGTGCTGCAGCTCGCGCACCCACGGGGCGAGCTCGTGGCCCGGATGGCGCACCAGCCAGCTGGCCAGCTCGGCGCGCGCCTTCAGGAGCTCGCCGCGGTCGAAGTCGTCGCGTCCCATGCGCCCCAGGCGCAGGTAGGGGAGGCGCGCGCTGGCGGCCGCGGCGAAGGCGCTCTCGGGGTGGTAGAGCAGCAGGTCCTCGGTGCGGGTGATGGCGTCGTCGAGGTTCCCATCGTGCTCGTAGGCCTGGGACAGGGCGTAGAAGGCCTCGGCGCAGCGCGGCTCGAGCGGATAGCGCAGCACCATGTACTCCAGTACCTGGATCCCCCGCGAGCGGTAGCGGAAGAGCAGGTTGTAGCGCCGCTCGTCGGCGATCAGCGACAGGCCGGCGCGAGCCAGGACGTCGCCGGCGCGCACGCGCTCGTGGTGGCCGGGGATGGCCTCGTCGACCTTCTTGACCATGCGGTAGGCGCGGATGCGGCGCTCCTCGGCCAGCAGGCGCTCGGCCGTCAGGACGCCGGCCCGCGCGCGCACGCGCTCCGGCAGGTCGGAGTCGAAGATCTCCTCCAGCTCGTCGCTGTCCGCATCGGCCAGCTCGACGAAGCGGCCCTCGGCGGCCCGGTCGACCAGGACCTGCTCGCGCGCGCGCACGTCGGGCTCGAGCCCGCTGACCTCGTGCACGGCCTCCAGGTGGTCCAGCGCGGCCTCGTAGTCCCCGGCCGCCACCAGGGTCTCGATCTGGTCCAGGTGCTCGGCCGCGTTGCCGCGCTCGATCTTGCCGTAGGGCGAGCGGCAGCCGGCGGCCAGCGCGACGAGCAGCAGGGGCCGGAGGAGCGAGGTCATGGGCGCGGGAGGAGGTGGCCGTCGGAGCGCCCGTGGGGGACCGTGCGCGGACCGGTCTCCAGATGGTACGAGAGGAAGCGCTCGACCAGCACACCGAGGCGCTGCTCGAGGGCCGGCTCCAGGCGCGTGTGGGCGAGCCGTCCCGGCGGCAGGGCCGCCAGGCTCGCGGCCACGCGCACGAGCCCGGCGGGCAGCTCCTCCACGCTGCGCCCGCGGGCGCGCGCCTCGGCCGCGCAGCGCGCGCACAGGCGCCCCCCCATCGCGAAGGAGAAGGCCGCCGTCCGCGCGCGCTCCGCCTCGGCGGCTCCGCAGCTCGCGCAGGCCTCCAGGGCCGGCTCCAGCCCGTTCGCGCGCAGGAGGCCGAGCTGCGCCGCCAGGCGGACCAGGCCCGGGCTGGCCTGTCCGGCCACGAGCAGGTCCAGGCCCTGCTCGAGCCAGCGGAAGAGAGCGCGCTCCTCGTGCTCCTCGCGCGCCGTCAGGTGCGCCAGCTCCAGCAGCCCCAGGGCCACCCGATAGCGCGCGAGGTCGAGCGCCAGGCCGGCGCGTCGCGTGAGCAGCGTGGCGCGCGTCACCAGGCCGAGCTCCTGGTGCGGCCGCGCGCTCCAGCGCACCTCCAGCGTGTCGAACAGGTCGAACACGGCGAAGAAGCCCGAGCTCGGCCGGTAGGCGCCCTTGGCCAGCCAGGTGACGCGTCCGTGGCCGGGCGTCAGGGCGTGCAGGACGAGCGAGGACTCGCCGTAGGGGAAGCGCCGCAGGAGCAGGGCGCGCTCGAGGCGGCGCTCCGCCGGGGCCGCGCGCTCGGCGGCGTCCTCCGGCCGGGTCACGGAGGTGCTTCCGCCGTCGCCGGCAGGCGCACCTCGACCTTGACCACGCGCCGGTCGGTGGCCTCCGTGACGACGAACTGCACACCGTTGCGCTCGAGCTGCTCGCCCTTGCGCGGCAGGCGCCCGAGCTCGGCCAGGACGAAGCCGGCCAGGGTCTCGAAGTCCTCCTCCTCGGGCAGCTCGAGACCGAGCTCGTGGTTGAGGTCGGGGACGCGCGTCGTGCCCAGGACCTCGAAGCGGTCGTCCGCCAGGCGCGTGATCGGCTCCGGCTCGGTGCGCCCGAGCTCGGCGGGCATCTCGCCCACCAGCTCGGTCACGATGTCGCCCATGGTGACCAGGCCCGACGTGCCGCCGTACTCGTCCAGCACGATCGCGATCTTCTGCTGGTTGCGGCGGAACTCCGCCAGGAGCTCCGAGGCGAGCTTGGTCTCGGGCACGAACAGGACCGGGCGCACGATCGCGCCCAGGTCGCGTCCCTCGTCGCCGCCGCGCGCGAGGGCCTCGAGGATCTCCTGCGCGTAGGCCACGCCGACGATGCGGTCGAGGTTGCCCTCGTAGACCGGCACGCGCCCGTGGCCGCTCTCCACGATCACCTTCACCACCGCCGGGACCCCGTCGGCGCGGTCGACGGCGTGGATCTCGGTGCGCGGCGTCATGACCTGGGCCACGTCGACGTCGTGGAAGGCGAGTGCGTTCTCGATGATCTCGCGCTCGCTGGCGGCCAGCTCCTTCTCGCGCTCGGAGTCCTCGATGACCGCCCGCAGGCCCTCGACGATCTCGCGCGTCGAGGCCGGGCGGGCCTGGATGCGCAGCACGCGCATGAACAGCCGGCGCAGCGCCTCGAAACCCAGGACCAGGGCCGCCAGCGGACGCTGAACCAGATCGAAGGGCAGCAGCACGCTGGTCAGGAAGCGGTCCGAGCGCTCCCCGCGCAGGGCCGAGGGCAGGACCTCGCCCGCGACCACGAGCAGCGGCACGGTGATCACCAGCGAGAGGCCCATCGAGCTGGTCGAGAGCCCCTCGCCCCCAAGGATCTCGCCCACCAGCACCCACACGAAGACGACGAACAGGATCTGGCTGGTGATCCAGTAGACGGAGGCGCTGGTCGCCAGGCTCTCGGCGCGCTCCAGCAACGGTCGCAGGCGCCTGCGGCGCTCCTCGCCGCGCGCCAACTCCAGCACCCGGCTCGGGACCGAGTGCAGCAGCGCGGCCCGAAGCCACCCGAACAGGCCGGCCAGGGTCAGGGCCCCGGCGGCCAGGATCGCGAGCCCGTCCGCCTCCAGGGGGAAGGGGCTTGGATTGGGGGCGAGGGAGACCAGACCGGTGGGGAACAAGGCGAGCTCGAGGGGCCGAGCCATGGTACTCCCTCGTCCCACCCCGGCATCGGGCCTGAGTCGTGCGGTGTCGCACACTGTCTGGCGAGGCGAGGCCTGCTGTGCGTGAACGCTCGGGCTGCCCACGACGGGTCCGAACCACTGGCCCTGCGCGGGATCGCACGTCGGGTGCCATGGATGCCCGCAAGATGATTATAGAAAAGGAGATACGATAATCAGTCTGGACCCGCCCGGCCTGGAACGGGGCGTGTAACTGCGGGGCATGCCTCCGGTCCGTCTCCCGGCGTCCCCCTGCGCCAAGGTCCAGTACCGATCCCTCGACGACCACATGGCGGCTGCGCTCCAGCAGCGGGGGACCCTCCCGGGGCCCTGTCGCGGGGAGAGCGGCGACCAGTACGAGAACCGCATCGGTACGGCCCTGATGGCGCTGTACCGGGACACGCGTGATGCGGCCGCCTTCGAGGCGCTCTACTCCTTCACGCGCACCAGCGTCCAGAGCTGGATCCTCTCGCTCCTCGGTCGTGACCCGGCGGCGCCCGACCCGGCCGAGGTGCTGCAGGACACCTTCGTGAACGTCTACCGCTACCCGGGCGCCTTCCGCGAGGAGCACGGGGGGAGCTTCCGGGTCTGGGTGCGCACGATCGCCGGCAACGTCGTGCGGCGCGGCAGCCTGAAGCGTGGCCGGCGGCCGGTCCTCGATCTGGAGGACGGGGCCGAGCTCGAGGATCACGGCGTCGGCCCGGCCCAGGCCCTGCAAGACGAGGACGAGGCCCAGCGCCTGCGGAAGGCCTGGCTGCTGCTCCTCCTGCTGTATGCCGAGGCCTGGAAGGAGCTCGGGCAGCGCGACCGGCGCACGCTGCACCTGGTCGAGGTCGAGGGGCTCTCCTACCAGGAGGCGGGGCGCGTCCTCGCCGTCGGGCGCTCGAACATGAAGATGATCGTGTTCCGCTCCCGCAAGCGCCTGGCGCGCCGGATCCGGGCGGCCATGGGGGCACCGGCCGAGCGTCTGACACCCGAGCTGGTGGCCTGAGGGAAGTCCGGACGCCCGTGCGCGCTCGCCCGCGGCCCCCCCAGGGCACCGGGCTACACTCGCGGCGCGCGTGACCACCCCCCCCTTTCCGGAGCGCTCCGGCGCTCCGATCGACGTGCTCGTGGTCGGCGCGAGCGAGGTCGCGACCGCCCGCGGCTCGGTCCCGCGCGGTGGTGCGGAGCTGGGATCGATCGAGGTCCTTCCGCGCGGCGCCGTGGCGATCCGCGGCGAGCGCATCGTGGCGGTCGGCGAGGAGCGCCGGCTGCGCGAGGCCTATCGCCCCGCCCGGCTGGTCGACGCGCGCGGCGGGACGGTCGTGCCCGGCTTCGTGGACGCCCACACCCATCCGGTCTTCGCCGCGACGCGCGAGGACGAGTTCGAGCTGCGCACGCGCGGCATGTCCTACCTCGAGATCGCCGCCGCCGGCGGCGGGATCCTCAGCAGCGTGCGCAGCCTGCGGGCAGCCGGGCCGGAGGTCCTGCTGGCGGGCGTGCTCGCGCGCCTCGCGCGCTTCCTCGAGCTCGGCACGACCACGCTGGAGGCCAAGAGCGGCTACGGCCTCTCGCTGGCCGACGAGGAGAAGAGCCTGGAGGTCCTCGCCGAGGCAGGCCGGCGCCAGCCGGTCGAGATCGTGCCGACCTTCCTCGGGGCCCACGAGGTGCCGCCCGAGTTCCGCGGACGCAAGGGCGAGTTCGTGCGCGCGCTGTGCGACGAGATGCTGCCGCGCATCGCCGAGCGCCGCCTGGCGGAGTACTTCGACGTCTTCATGGAGGCCCACACCTTCGACGCGGCCGACACGCGGCGCCTGTTCGAGCGCGCCCGCGGGCTCGGCTTCGGCCTGCGGCTGCACGCGGACCAGCTCAGCGCCTCCGGCGGGGCCGAGCTGGCGGCCGAGCTCGGGGCCGCCAGCGCCGATCACCTCGAGCACGTGGGCGAGCTCGGGATCGCGGCCCTGACGCGGGCCGGGGTCGTGCCGGTGCTGTGCCCGGTCGTGCCGCTCTACCTGCGGGCCGAGCGCGAGGCCCCGGGGCGGCGCATGATCGACGCCGGGCTGGCTCCGGCCCTGGCCACGGACTTCAACCCCGGCTCCTGCTTCCTGCAGAGCCTGCCGGAGGTGCTCTCCTGGGCCGCCCTGCGCTACCGCATGACCGCGGCCGAGTGCTTGACGGCGGCCACGCTGAACGCGGCCTGCTCGCTGGGCCGCGGCCACGAGCTCGGCACGCTCGAGCCGGAGAAGCGCGCCGACCTGCTCGTGCTCGACGTGCCCAATCACCGGCACCTGGTCTACGAGCTCGGGCGCAACCCGGTGCGCACGGTGATCGTGCGCGGACGCGTCGTGCACGAGCGCCTCCCCGGGCCCGGGCCGGCGGCATGATCGAGTGCGTCCCGAACTTCAGCGACGGGCGCGACCCGGCCGTGGCCCGCGCGCTCCAGGCGGCGATCCGCTCGGTCGCGGGCGTGCGGCTGCTCGACTGGCACGCCGACCCGGACCACAACCGCTCCGTGGCGACCCTCGTCGGCGAGCCGGCGGTCGTGGTCGAGGCCGCCCGGCGCGCGATCGCGCAGGCGGCGCGCTCGATCGACCTCACGCGCCACCTCGGCGTGCACCCGCGCATCGGCGCGACCGACGTGTGCCCCTTCGTGCCGCTCGCGGCCGGGGAGATGCCGGTGTGCGTCGACGCCGCCCACGCGCTCGGCGCGCGCGTCGGGGCCGAGCTCGACCTGCCGGTCTACTTCTACGGTGAGGCGGCGCGCACCCCGGCCCGGCGCGCCCTGCCGGACGTGCGCCGCGGCGGCTTCGAGGGCCTGCGCGAGCGCCTCGGGAGCGATCCGGCGCGGCGACCCGACGCAGGGCCGGCGCGCCTGCACCCACGCGCCGGCGCCGTGGCCATCGGCGCGCGCGGCTTCCTGGTGGCCTTCAACGTCGAGCTCGAGTCGCGCGACCTGGCGCTCGCGCGCGCGATCGCGCGCGCCGTGCGCGAGTCCGACGGTGGCCTGCCCGGCATCCGCGCCCTGGGCCTCGCGCTCGCGCAGCGCGACTGCGTCCAGGTCAGCCTGAACCTGTGCGCGCCCGAGCAGACCGGCCTCGTGGCGGTCTTCACGGAGGTGGAGCGCCTGGCGCGGGCGGCGGGGGTGTCGGTGCGCTCCGGCGAGCTCGTCGGGCTGGCTCCGCGCTTCGCGCTCGATGCGGACGTCGCGCGCGCCGTGCGGCTCCCCGGCTTCGACCCCGCGCGACACGTGCTCGAGGAGGCGATCGCCGCGACGCCGCCCGCACCGGGGGCGCCCTGGAGCGAGCCCAGCACGTGAGCTGGCGTGGCGGAGAAAGAGAGCGGCCCCGCGACGCGAGCGTCGCGGGGCCGTGCGAGCCGATCGCCCCCCTGCGGGCGTCAGCTCCATCGATGGTCCCTCAGTCGCATCCCCGGGCCACCCAGTGCCCCGCGCGCCAGACGCGCACCGGACGGGTCTCGTAGCGGCCGGGGTGATGGACGGTGCGCCAGTGGCCCGAACCGACCTGCACGCGGAAGCGCGTACCGCAGGATCCGAAGCGCCACTCGAAGGCGGGCTCGATCCAGACCTTCTCGCTCCAGCCGGGGACCCACACGCGCTGGTGGACGACCTCGTAGGCCCCCGGGACCCAGACGCGGCTGGTGGCGTAGGAGCGACCCCCGTGGGAGTACGAGCGACCGGCGGGGTAGTAGCCCGCGGAGCCCTTGCCGTGGGAGGTGGAGCCGTGGGAGTAGGCGGAGGCGGTGACCTGGGCGCCGATGCCCGGGGCCAGGAGGAGCAGCAGGCCGAGGCCCAGGATCGAGCGGAAGCGGAGGGCGGTCTTCATGGTCGGGATCTCCTTCGTGGGAGGCGTTCCCGCGGCTTTGGCGAAGCCCGTGCCAGGGCCGCCCCCCACGAGGTTGCGCGGTGCGCCCGGGGCTGTCCCCGCCGAGGGCCACGGCGCGAGGACAGGCGCCTCTCCGTTGATTCGCGCCGCACGCGCGGATCAAGTTCCCGGACCTTAAGGACGAAGAGACCGGGAGTCCCCCGAGGAGTCCGCCCAGATGAAGGACCGCGATCAAACCGGAACCGCCGACCAGCGCCGCACCCAGCGCCGGGCCCTCGAGGGCCCGGTGAGCCTGCGCTTCGAGACCGGCACGCTGGCCGGCCAGGGAGAGAACATCTCCCGCGCCGGGCTGCTGCTCTACACCGACCAACCGATCCGCGTGGCGGTCGAGGTCCAGGAGGCCGGTGGCCCGCGCACGTACCAGGGGCGGCTCATCCGCGTCCAGCGCATAGGCGACGAGGCCACGGGCCTGGCGATCCAGTTCGATCAGGACGGATAGGCGTCAGCGAGCTCGCCTGCGGATCCCGCACCAGCCTGGGGGGGATCCCGGACGCCGGCCGAGGCGGTCTACCCCGCTCTTGGTCCCCGGGAGCGCGCGGTTAGACTCCGCCGCTCCGATGCCTCCGAGCGTTCCGCTGCGCATCCGACCGGCCTATCCGCGCGAGCGCGCGACCCTGGTCGAGTTCAACCGCGCCCTGGCACGCGAGACCGAGGGGCGTGAGCTCGACCCGGAGCGCGTGCGCGCCGGGGTCGACGCCGTCTTCGCCGAGCCGGCGCGCGGGACCTACTACGTCGCCCTGGCGGGCGAGGAGCTGGTCGGCGGGCTGCTCGTGACGAGCGAGTGGAGCGACTGGCGCAACGGGGCCTTCTGGTGGATCCAGAGCGTCTACGTGGTGCCCTCCGCGCGCCGCACCGGGGTCTTCCGGCAGCTCTACGAGTTCGTGCGCGCGCGCGCGCGGGCCAACCCCGACGTGTGCGGGCTGCGCCTGTACGTCGAGCACGAGAACACGCGCGCCCAGGCTGTCTACGAGCGCCTGGGCATGCAACCCGCCCGCTACCGCTTCTTCGAGCTCGACTTCGTGCTCGCCCCCGAGCCCGGGGTCGCGCCGAAGGCCGTCCCCTGACGAAGGGCTTCGGCCCTCCGGCCTGGCGCGTCGGCTCGGGCATCGGGCCGCGCGCGAGGGTGGACGAGGACTCGCGCGGCGCGGGGTTCCTGCGTGTCGTCGCCGGGCGATCCGCGCGTTGTCCCCCCTGGCCGGGGCCGGTACAGTGTCCGCACCATGGCCGAGCCCGGGATCGAAGAGAAGCGCAAGACCGTCCACGCGAACCCCAGCGCCGCCGTCAAGACGGCCACGCTGCAGTACGACGGCAAGTCCTACACGCTGCCGGTGGTCGAGGGCAGTGAGGGCGAGCGCGCGATCGACATCACGCGCCTGCGCCAGGACAGCGGCCTGATCACGCTCGATTCCGGCTACGGCAACACCGGCGCCTGCCGCTCCGCGATCTGCTTCATCGACGGGGAGCGCGGCGTGCTGCGCTACCGCGGCTACCCGATCGAGGAGATCGCCGAGAAGAGCACGTTCCTCGAGGTCGCCTGGCTGCTCCTGTACGGCGAGCTGCCCACGCGCGAGAAGCTGATGGGCTACACGCGCGAGATCACGCGGCACACGATGCTGCACGAGGACTTCCGGCGCTTCTTCGACTTCATGCCGAAGTCCGCCCACCCGATGCCGGTCTCGGCCGCGGCGGTGGCCGCGCTCTCGACCTTCTACAAGGAGGCCGACACCGAGGACCGCGTCTTCCGCGCGATCGTGCGCCTGCTGGCGAAGATGCCGACCATCGCGGCGTACTCGTACAAGCACTCCATCGGCCAGCCGCCGATGTACCCGCGCAACGACCTCGACTACTGCTCGAACTTCCTCTACATGATGTTCGCGACGCCGTGCGAGCCCTACTACGTCGACCCGGTGGTCGCGAAGGCGCTCGACCTGCTCCTGATCCTGCACGCGGATCACGAGCAGAACTGCTCGACCAGCGCGGTGCGCCTGGTGGGGAGCTCGCAGTCGAGCCTGTACGCGACGATCGCTTCGGGCATCAGCGCCCTGTGGGGCCCGCTGCACGGCGGCGCCAACCAGAAGGTGATCGAGATGCTCGAGCGCATCGCGCTCGAGGAGGGCAGCGCCGAGGTCTTCCTGCGCAAGGCCAAGGACAAGGACGACACCACGCGCCTGATGGGCTTCGGG
>DASVAP010000275.1:0-10731 GCA_036376275.1 Planctomycetota bacterium
CGCCAGCGCACGTTCTGCTGCGGCCCGATGGCCTCCGGCAGGTCGCGCGCGGCCGAGACGCCGCTGCCGTTCGGGCCGCGGAAGCGGGACCACTCCTGGGCCGCGGGCGGGACGGGCTGCAGGGCGAGGAGCGCGAAGGCGGCGAGTCCGTGCATGCCTCCATTGGATCGCGGCCCGGGCCAGCGCGCCACCACGGGTCCCCGCGCGAGCCGGTGCACCTGCTCGGTGGGCCTCGGAGCCCGAGCAAGGATCAGCAGGGCACGCGAAGATCGCGCGCCGGGGACGATCCAGAGAGCCTGCCACGCGCCGCGGCCTTCGGCGGTACTTCTGCTCGGGCTCTCAGCGTGCGTCGCGCTGCAGCACGAACGTGTTCGAGCGCGCCCCGAAGCCGAAGCCGGTCCAGCCGTCCTCCAGGACCTCGAGCACCACCACACCGGCGGCACGCGCCAGCGCGAAGACCTCGGGTTGCGGCAGCGGGTGCATCTCCATGCCAGCGCCGCCGCCCGCCAGGTAGGCGCCCACCTCGAAGCGGTAGGAGTCGGGCAGGCGCGTGGGGAGCTGGATCACGGCTAGCCCGCCCGGCGCCAGGCGCTCGAGCAGGCCCGCGAGCAGCGCGTGGATCACGGGCGGCGGGTTGTGCTGCAGCACCATGAGGGAGTAGACGAGATCGCAGCGTGGCAGCCCGGCCAGGCCCTCGATCGTCTCGAGCTGGTGCGTGGTCGCGTTCGTGATCCCGCGCCGCGCCAGGGCCTCGCGCGCGACGGTCAGGTGGCTGGCGGAGACGTCCACCGACAGGACGCGCTCGAACCTGCGCGCCAGGGCGACCGACAGGCGCCCGACGCCGCAGCCGAAATCCATGACCGTGCGGAGCCGCGCGGGATCGATGCCGTTGCGCGCCAGGGTGCGTAGGAGCGTCGCCACGTTGTGCTCGCCGCTCGCGTAGAAGGCCTCCTCGGTGCGCGCGATGTTCTCCGGGCCGTACTCGTCGTGCGTGATGACCGACCAGTGCGGGCGGGTCTCGCCCAGGGCGCGCCAGACGGCCTGCACGCGCCGGAAGAGCTCCGCACGCTCGGCCGGCGCGACCGCCACCTGGACGACCTGCGGCGGCTCGTCGGAGGTCATCGTGTGCAGCACCGGGAAGCCGGGCTGCGCGCGAGCCTCCGCCGAGCGCAGCAGCGCGTCCCGCAGGGCCTGCGGCGTGGGGTGGGCCGCGGCGAAGCGCGCGAGCGCCTCCTCCGAATCCGGCTCGCGCAAGAGGATCGTCCGGTACGCCCAGCGCGCGCGCTCGAGGTGCTCGGCCGGGGAGGACGCGGAAGACGTGCTCCGGAGGCCGCCCGCCAGGCGTGTGAGGAGCGAGAACGGGCGCATCCGCTCCCGGATCCTACCGCACCGTGCGGGCGCGCGGCCGACCGTCGTGCGGAGTCGCGGGAACGCGGCGGCCGGGCGGCTCACGTTCGGGCTAGACTGACGCGGTGTCGCACCGCCCGCGCCGCTCCCCGTCGCCCTCCCGCGCCGGACGCGTGCCCCTCGTCGGGGGTCTGGTGGTGCTGGTGGCGCTGACGGGCCTCGGAGCCTCGGCCGTGCCGCGCTGGCTCGCCCCGCGGGCCGACGAGACCGTGGAGGGGGCCGCCGTGCGGCGTGGGCCGCTCTCGATCCGCGTCACCTCGAGCGGCCACCTGGCGGCGGCCGACACGGTGCGCCTGACCAGCGGGGTCGAGGGCCGCACGGCGATCCTGTGGATCGCGCCCGAGGGCACGCAGGTCGAGCAGGGCGAGGTCGTGTGCGAGCTCGACGTGACGCTGCTGGTCGAGCGGCGCATCGAGCAGACGATCCGCGCCGGCAACGCCGAGGCCGCGCTGGTCAAGGCCAACCAGGCGCGCGCGATCCAGGTGAGCCAGAACCGGAGCGACACCGAGGCCGCCGCGCGCGCGATCGCCTTCGCCGAGCAGGACCTGGAGATGTTCCTGGAGGGCGAGCGCGCGCTCGAGCTCGAGAAGTCGCAGCAGGCCATCGACCTGGCGCGCGAGGAGGCCCAGCGCGCCCAGGGCCGCCTGACCTGGTCCGAGGAGCTGAGCCAGAAGGGCTTCCTGACGGCGATCGAGCTGGAGGCCGACCGCATCGCCGAGCACCGCTCGACGATCCTGCTGCAGCAGGCGACGCGCGAGAAGGAGCTGCTCGAGCGCTACCGCATGCCGCGACGCGAGTCCGAGCTGCGCGGTCTCCTGTCCGAGGCGCGCCTGGAGATGGAGCGCGTCGAGCTGCAGGCCAGCGCGCGCCTGGTCGACTACGACTCGGACGTGCGCTCGGCCCAGGCCTCGCTCGAGCTCGAGAAGGAGAAGCTGGCGCGCCTCGAGGCCCAGATCGAGAAGGCCCGCCTGCGCGCGCCGCGTGACGGCTACGTGGTCTATGCCATCAAGGACGACGACGATCCTCCGATCGGACAGGGCGTCGAGGTGCGCGAGCGCGAGGAGATCCTGGCCATCCCGAGCTCGGACGGCATGACGGCCGAGCTCAAGCTGCACGAGTCGGTCCTGAAGCAGGTCCAGGTCGGGCAGGCCTGCACCGTGCGCGTCGACGCGCTGCCGGGGGTCGAGCTGGAGGGCGAGGTGCAGTACGTGGCCATGCTGCCGGACCAGAACAGCCGCTGGAGCAACCCGAACCTGCGCGTCTACCGCTGCCAGGTGGCGATCCGGACCGCGCACTCCGGCCTGCGCCCGGGCATGTCCTGCGCGATCGAGATCCGCGTCGACGACCTCGCGGACGCGCTCTACGTCCCGGCCCAGTCCGTCTTCCGCGACGGCGAGCGCACGCTCGCCTTCGTCGCCGGCGGCCGGCGCCCCGAGCGCCGCGCGGTCGAGATCGGCCGCTACACCGAGCTGTGGGTGCAGATCCTGGCGGGCCTCGAGGAGGGCGAGACCGTCCTCCTGCACGCACCGCCGGGCTTCACCGCGACCGAGGGCGAGCGCAAGGCCGCGGACGGCTGAGGCCGGGCAGGCTCGCCCGATCGGTGCGGGCGCGCGTTCCATGCGCGCCCTTCTCTCGCACGCCCGGGCTCCGGACCGGGACCGCGCTTTCCGGCCGCGGGGCGTGCCTCCCGCCGGGTCCTCGGCCAGAATCGCGCGACGGGTGGCTGCCCGAGCTCCGCTCCGGACCCGAGCCCGCGCACCGACCCTTCCTCTTCCATCCCAGGAAACCCTTCGCATGCGCCCCACCGCGTCCCTCTGCCCCCTGCTGGTCGCCGTCCTGGCCCTCGTCCCGCTGGCCGCGCCCGCGCCCCAGACGACGCCGGTGCACTTCGTCGTGGCCGAGCGCGGGACCCCGTTCCACGGCGATTCCTACGTCCTCCCGATCAGCGATCCGGCCCAGCTGCGCGAGGCGCGCGACGTCCTGCGCGGGCTCAACGGCTTCGAGACGATCTGCGTCGCGCGCATCGCCGACGGCGCCGACGGCGTCAACCGCGACGTACGCGCGGCGGGCGAGCCGCTGTGGACCTGGCACGTGATCGACTTCCTGGGCTTCGCCGAGACGACCGCCGAGGTGCTCGACGGCTGGCCGGGCCTGGTCGAGTCGAGCAAGGGCGCCTACATCCGCTTCCCGCCGGACGGCGACGGCACCGGCTCGATCGGCTTCTGGGCCTACAGCGTGGTCGAGGAGCTCGGCCCCGGCCCCGGCATCCCTCCGCCCACCGCCCCCACCGGCCCGAGCCTGACGAACCTGGGCGGCGGCGGCGTGCGCGTCACCTGGAGCGATCGCTCGTCGAACGAGGAGGGCTTCGAGGTCCAGCGCCAGAAGAAGGTCGGCAGCCTGTGGACCGCGACGACCCTGATCGCGCTCGGGCCGAACGCGACCAGCCACACCGATGGGCCCGGCCCCGGCACCTTCCAGTACCGCGTGCGCGCCTGGAACGCCGCCGGATCGAGCACCTGGACCGGCTGGAAGTCGATCAAGATCCGCTGACGCGCGCGCGGGCCCAGCGGGTCCGCGCTCGACGGACCGCTCACCCGGACAGGCTCGCCACCACCGCGGCCCCCACGACGAACAGGAGGCCCGCGAAGCCGCGCTGCAGGGCGCGCACGGGCAGGCGTGGCGCGAGCCCCAGGCCCACCAGGCTGCCGGCGATCCCGACGCTCGCGAAGATGGCCACCAGTCCGAGGTCGACGCGCGCCGCGTCCGGGCCGAGGACGTGGCCCGCCAGGCCCGCGAGCGCGTTCGTCGCGATCACGACCAGGCTCGTGGCGCTCGCGCGCTCCAGCGGGAGGCGCGCCAGGAGCACCAGCACCGGCACGACGAGGAAGCCGCCGCCGACGCCCAGGAAGCCCGTCAGGACGCCCACGCCCAGGCCCGCCAGCAGCGCGAGCGCGGGCCGCACGCGCGCCACCGGCACCGGCGCCGAGCCCGCGCGCCGCAGGAGCTCGACGCCCGCCACGACCACGAGCAGTGCGAAGCTGGCCGCGGTCACGCGCTCCGGGACGACACGGTGCAGCCCGGCGCCGAGCCAGGCTCCGAGCAGGCCGGGGCCGACCAGGCTCATGGCCCAGCGCCCGTCGACGCACCCGCGGCGCAGCTGCACGAGCGCGCCCACGGCGCTGATCGCGGCCACGATCGCGAGCGCCTCGGTCACGGCCGTGCGCTCGTCGCGCCCCGCCAGGAACACCAGCACCGGCACGGTCAGGATCGAGCCGCCCGAGCCGAGCAGCCCGAGCGAGAGGCCGACCAGGGCGGCGCCGAGCCAGGCTGCGAGCATCACGGCTAGCTCCGCTTCCCGTCGATGGAGCAGGCCCCGCCGGGCGCCGCGGCCGCGCAGCCGCCGCCCGGTGCGGCCGCCGCGCAGCCGCCCCCCGCCCTGGGCGCCGCACCGGCCGCGCCGCGGTTCCAGGGCATGCGCGCGAGCAGCAGCCCCATGCCGCACCAGTCCGTGAGCCCGGCCACCACCAGGCCGGCGCCGACGAGGCCTGACAGGGCATGGAAGGCGGGCTGGACGAGGAAGCCGAGCACGGCCCCCGTGAGCGCCAGCGTGCCGGCGGCGATGCGCACCTGGCGCTCGAGCGAGAGCCGCGCGCGCCCGCGCTCGGGCTCGAGCCCGGCCGCGCGCAGCGCCTCGAGGCCGCCCTCGATCACGGTCAGGCCGCCCAG
Source organism: Planctomycetota bacterium (assembly GCA_036376275.1). Classification (GTDB taxonomy): domain Bacteria; phylum Planctomycetota; class UBA1135; order UBA1135; genus JABFRZ01. The sequence continues at coordinate 5,134 of DASVAP010000275.1, forward strand.
GCCCAGGCGCTCGAGGGTGCGCCGCGCCTCCTCGGCGCGCGCACCGGTGCGGCACAGGAGCAGGCGCGGGGCCGGCGTGGCGCGCACCTCGTCGGCGCGGTGCACGAGCTCGTGCAGCGGGATCGAGCGCGAGCCACGCACGCGCTCGCCCTCGAACTCGACCCCGTGCGCACGTCGACGACGCGCGTGGCGCCCTCGCCCGCGAGCGCGCCGACCAGCTCGGCCGCCGGGAGCGCGGCCGGGATCGGGTGGCCCTCGCGGTTCAGGCCCAGGAGGTCGTCCATGTTCGTGGGCCGCGGCGGCGGGTTGGCCGTCAGCGCGCGCACGAAGGCCGTGCGCTCGCGCAGCGCGAGCCAGGGATTGTCGCGCCGCTCGGCGCCCAGCGTGCTCTCCGTGCGGCCCGCGTAGTCGTGGCCCGGATGGACCACGGTCTCGTCGCCGAGCTCCGCCAGGAGGCGCTGGAGCGTGTCGAACAGGGTGCCCGCGTCGCCGCCCAGGAAGTCGGTGCGCGCGACCCCGCCGATCAGCAGCGTGTCGCCCGTGAAGAGCTCGTTCCCGACGACCACGACGAGGTGGTCGGGGGTGTGGCCCGGGGCGTGGAGCACGCGCGCGCGCAGGGCGCCGAGATCGAGCTCCTGGCCGTCCTCCGGGTGCAGCGCCACGCCGCGGTGGTGGGCGAGCGCGTGGGCCACGCGCACGCTGCCGAAGCGCGCCGCGAGCGCGGCCGAGCCCGAGGGATGGTCGGCGTGGGTGTGCGTGTCGAGCACGTAGTCGAGGGTCCAGCCCTCGCTCCGCAGGCGCTGCTCCAGCTCGTCCACCAGGTCGAGGTGCGGATCGATCGCCAGCGCCCGGCGCGCCGCTCCGTCCGCCACCAGGTAGGAACGGCACCCTTGCGGGTGCGCGAAGGGGACGACGGTCGGCGCCGGAAGCGCACGGGAGCTGGAGACGGTCGCGGCGGGCGTCGGGGCGGTGCGGGTGCTCATGGGAGGTGTGGGAGGGCCCGGGGGTCACGGCCGGGCCCATCCACCCGCTTGGGGACACGCTTCCCGCCCCTGTTCCCGGAAAACGGGACGCGCGCCCGTCGGGCCTCCCCGGCCACGCTCCAGCACGCTCTCCCTCCGTCCCCTTCTCCCTCCGTCCCCTTCTCCCTCTGTCTCCTCCTCCTTCTGTCTCCGCGTCCTCCGCGTCATCCCTCCGCGTCTTCCATGAGAGGGCGTTACAGCTCCAGGGGATGTCCGGGTTTTTCTTTGGGGTGTTCGAGCGACCGAGGGGAGCAAGGAAGATCCGCCGCGCTTCCATTCGCACTCCGAGCGGCGCTCGACCGGGGCGGCCGGCGCCAGGTGCATGTTGGGGTCCGTCCGGTCGGGCTCTGCTATCTCCAGCGACGGCCTCGGTGGGCCAAGGCGCGGATCGCAGTCGCCCGGACCGGGCGGTACTCCCTTGCTCTGTTCGGTCGTGTTGTCAGAGGGTCCTGGCAGGCGGCAGGCTCAGACAGCCTGCTGTTCGAGGCGCTTGCTGCTGCGCAGGGGTTCGTAGACCTCGCCCGTGCGCCACAGCGAAAGCAGCAGCACCGACAGCTTGCGAGCCACGGCCACCACGGCACGCTTCTTGGCGGTGCGAGCTCCTGTTCCTGCGATCCGTAGGCCGTGCCGTCTGAGGTCACTGTCCTGGCCGAAGGGACCCAGGATGTAGTGGGCACAGTTGACCAGCAGGCTCCTGAGGGCCTGGTCACCCGTCTTGGTGATGTGCAGCTCGGGATCGCTGTCTCCCGACTGGCGGCGACGAGGCACCAGCCCCAGGTAGGCCGCGACGTTGCGGGTCTTGTCGATGCGCTCGGGGCTCTCCAGCGTCAGCACGAAGGTCAGCGCGGTGATCGGGCCGACGCCCTGCACCTGGCGCAGCAGGCGGGTCTCGGGGTGGCGCTCCCGGGACAGCTCCTCGATCATCTTGTCCAGGCGACGGATCTCGCTCGTGTGGTGGGCGATCACCGACAGCGTCCCCTCCAGGATGCACCGCAGGTCTGCCGGGATCAGCGGCATGGCCTTCTTGGGGAAGGCCTCGGGGGAGCAGCCCGGGAGGCGCACACCCAGCGACTTGAGCCGCTGGCGCACCTCGTTCACCAGGGCCGTGCGGCCCTCCACGTGGTTGGCTCGCACGCGCACCACCATCAGGTCGCGCTGGGCCTGCGCACCACGGTGCTCGACCGGGCTCAACAGCTCCGGACGCACCTGCCCAAGCTCGGCCAGGATGCGAGCGTCGCGCTGGTCGGTCTTGCAGACGTCGTGCGTGATCAGCCGCAGGCGGCGCGGATTGGCCACCACCACCTCAAGGCCTTCCTCGGAGGCCACGCGGCTGACCAAGGCCGACTGGCTGCCGGCCTCGAGCACCAGCCGCTCGGCACCGCGAGCCACCAGGCGCTTCAGGCTGCGCTGCAGGCCTCCAGGGCTCATCGTCATCGAGCCCTGCTCGACGATCTTCTCCGGACCCCGCACGCAGTACCGACTGCGGCGGTCACCCAGATCGAGGCCTACGGTCATCGGGAGAGGGGAAGAACTGGTAACTTGCATCGGGCTGGCTCCTTCTCGGCCCACACGAGGCCGTTTTGTACTTGCAGCACCCTAGGGTGACTGCGCCGGAGCCAGCCCTCTCATCCCATCTCCGCGGTTCGCCGAGCAGGAGCCGGCAGTCCCGACGCCTCAGCCCCCTGGCACTCGCAGCTCGCGCGCCAGCCACGCGGCCAGCTCGGGCGGCAGCTCGCCCCGCCCCAGCTCGCGGCACAGCTCCCCCGCCCAGTCGAGCGAGGCGAAGGCGGCCGCGCAGCGCGCGCACACGACCCCGCCGGGGAACTCGAACTCGACCCCGCGGTCGAGGGCCTCCTGCTTGGCGCGCAAGAGGTCGAGGCACACGGCCCGGTCGAAGATCGGCGCCGGCAGCTCCCGCTTGGGCAGCACGGACTCGAGCTCGCCCCGCAGGCGCAGGCGCGCACGGTGCAGGCGCGTGCGCACGGTGGTCGGCTCGAGCCCCAGGATGCGGGCCACGTCCTCGAGCGGGAGCCCGACGATCTCGCGCAGCACGAGCGGCAGGCGGAAGTCGGGCGGCAGGCTGCCGATGGCGGCCTCGAGCCGGCCGCGCGCCTCGTGACGCACGGCCGCGGCCAGCGGCCCCTCCTCGTCCGGCACCACGCCCAGGCGCGGGTTCTGGAACAGCGCCTCGGGCTCGAGCGGCGCCAGCTCGGCCGGCGCGCCGGCGCGCGGCCGGTGCAGGCGCTGGCAGCGGCGCGCGGCGATCGTGTAGAGCCAGGTGCCCGGGTCCGAGCGCCCCTCGAAGGAGTCCCAGTCGCGCCAGGCGGCCAGGAACGTCTCCTGCACCAGGTCGCGCGCCTCCTCCTCGCTGCCGCAGAAGCGCCGCGCCAGCGCGAACAGGCGCCCGCCGTGCTGCGCGACGAGGCGCGGCACGGCCGTCGCGCGCGGCTCGCCCGCGCGCACCGGCGCTTCCCCGGGATCGGCCATGGCGCGCGCGAGGATACCCGCGACCGGCGAGTGCCACGCGAGCGCCCCGCGCGCCGGAATAGAATCCGTCCATGTCCGCCGACGAGCTCGAGCACCGCTTGCTGGCGGCCGCCACCGGCCTGGCGGGCGTGCAGCGCGTGCCGGAGCTCGTCGCGCGCCTGCGGCCGGCGCTGGCGCTGGCGCCCGAGCCGTGCCTGGCGGGCCTGGCGCTGCTCGACGAGGAGCGCGGGCGCGTCGCGCTGCACCTCGCGCGCGCGGACGGGGCCGGGCCCGAGCTGGTCGAGCTGCGCGCCGACGAGGTGCGCACGCTGCGCGCCCCGGACGGGAACGGTGCGGCCTTCGCACGCGTCCTGGAGGCCTCGCCGCCGGACGCCTGGACGGCCGAGCTGGCCCGGCGCGGCGCGCGCGCGCTGAGCGCGGCCCCGCTCGCCTTCGCGCGGCGCGACCTCGGGCTCCTGTTCCTCGGCGAGCGCGCGGCGGAGGCGGCCGCGCCCGCGCGCCTCGCCTACCTCGAGCGCCTGGCGCGCATCGTCGAGCCGCACGTGTTCGGCTGCGCGACGGACGAGCGCTTCGCGCGCGGCGACCGGCGCCGCGACGCGCTGCGCGAGCTCAGCCGCGTGATCAACAGCTCGCTCGAGACGCGCGTCGTCCTGCACCTCGCGCGCACGGCCGTGGCCGGCGTCGCGGGCCACCGCGCGAGCTGGATCGGCCTGCTGGAGCCGGACGGCGAGCGCTGGCGCCGTCACGAGGGGCCGGCGCCGGCCGACGGCGCCGGCGAGCCCGCGCCGCAGCCCGTGGCCGGGAGCGTGGTGGCCGAGCTGCTCGCCACGGGCCGCACGCTGGAGTCGGACGACCTGACGCGCCAGCAGGCCTTCCGCGACGACGCCGAGCTGCGCGCGCTCGGCGTGCGCCGCTACGTGGCCACGCCGCTGCGCGCCGGCGGCAAGACGATCGGGGCCTTCCTGTTCGGCACGGACGACCCGCACCCGCCGCTGCGCGTCGACGTGTGGCTGGTCGAGAACATGGCCCTGCAGATCGCGCTGGCGATCCACAACGCCCAGCACTACGAGGAGATCCAGCGCCTCTCCGCGCGCCGCGAGCGCGAGAACGTCTACCTGCGCGAGGAGCTGGCCAGCGAGCACGAGGCCCAGGGCATGCTCGGCGCCTCGCCCGCGCTGGAGACCGTGCGCGCGCGCATCCAGCGCGTGGCCGCGACCGACGCCACGGTGCTCGTCAGCGGCCCGACCGGCGTCGGCAAGGAGCTGGTGGCGCGCGCGATCCACGCGGCCAGCCCGCGCCGCGCGCAGCCGCTGGTCAAGCTGAACTGCGCCGCGATCCCCGAGGGCATGGTCGAGAGCGAGCTCTTCGGGCACGAGCGCGGCGCCTTCACCTCGGCCGTCGAGCGCCGCATCGGGCGCTTCGAGCTGGCCAGCGACGGGACGCTGTTCCTGGACGAGGTCGGCGAGCTGCCGCTGGCGGTGCAGGCCAAGCTGCTGCGCGTGCTGCAGAGCGGCGAGTTCGAGCGCGTGGGCGGCACGAAGACCCTGACGACCAACGCGCGCATCGTGGCGGCCACCAACCGCGACCTGGCCCGCGCGGTGTCGAGCGGCGCCTTCCGCGCCGACCTCTACTACCGCCTGGACGTGTTCCCGATCGAGGTCCCGTCGCTGGAGGCGCGCCGCGCGGACATCCCCGTGCTGGCGCAGGCCTTCCTGGAGGGCTTCGCGCGCCGCATGGGCAAGCGCATCGAGGGCCTGGCCCCGAGCGCGCTCGAGCACCTGTGCCGGCGTGCCTGGCCCGGCAACGTGCGCGAGCTCAAGCACGTGATCGAGCGCGCCGTGATCCTGTGCGACGGACCGCTGCTCACCCTGGGCGAGGAGGCCCCGTCCGTGGTCGTCCCGTCCACGCCTTCCGCGCGTGCGCCCGAGCTCGCCACGCTGGAGGAGCTCGAGGCGCACCACATCCGCGCGACCCTGGCGCGCTGCGCCGGCGTGATCGAGGGCCCGCGCGGCGCCGCGGCCGCCCTGGGGCTGAAGGCCTCGACCCTGCGCTTCCGCATGAAGCGCCTGGGGATCCGGCGCTGAGCGGC
>DASVAP010000282.1:0-5303 GCA_036376275.1 Planctomycetota bacterium
CCCGAGCCGGCCGTGCTCACCGCGTAGCCGCGCGCCGCGCAGCGCTCGGCCAGGGCCGCGCGGATGGCCGGGTCGTCGTCGACGATCAGGAGGCGCGCCTTCATGCGCTCGGCAGCTCCACGACGAGCGTCGCGCCCGCCCCGGGCTCGACCCGGATCCGGCCGCGGTTCAGCTCGACCAGCTTGCGCACGATCGCCAGGCCCAGGCCCACGCCGGGGTTCTTGACGCCGTGCTGCTGGCCCTGACGGAAGGGCTCGAAGGTGAACGAGGTCTGCAGGCCGGGGCCCTGGTCCTGCACGCGCAGGCCGCGCGCCGAGAGCGCGATCTCGATGCGGCTCCCCGCGGGCGAGAACTTGATGGCGTTGTCGAGCAGGTTCACGAGGATGCGCTCGACCATCGCGCGATCGGCCAGCACCGCCCCCGCACCCTCGACCGCGATGACGAGCCCGCGCTCGCCGGCCAGCGGCGTGAGGGAGGCCACCACCGCCTCGGCCACGGGCAAGAGCTCGACGCGCTCGCGCCGAGGCTCGACCGCACCGGCTTCGAGGCGGGCCATCTCGAGCAGCTGGTTCACCAGGCGGATCAGGCGCTCGAGCTCGCCCTGCACGCGCCGCAGGACGCCGCGCTGCGCCTCGTCCAGCTCGCCGACGACCCCGTCCAGCAGGTTCGCGACCGACAGCTTCAGCGAGGTCAGCGGCGTGCGCAGCTCGTGGCTGACGTTGGCCACGAACTCGGACTTCGCCCTGTCGAGCTCGCTCAGGGCGCCCGTCATGCGATCGAAGGCCAGCGCGAGGCGCCCGAGCTCGTCCTCGCGCGCGATCCCGGCGCTGGCGCCGAAGTCGCCGTGCGCCAGACGCTCGGCGGCGCGCTCGAGGCGCGCGATCGGTCTCGTGATCCAGGCCGAGAGGGCCAGGCTCGTCACCAGCGTCAGCGCGGCGGCCAGGGCGACCCACAGCGCGACCTTGCGGCGCAGGTCGCGCGCGGAGGCGAGCGAGGGCTGCAGAGACTCGCTCACCTCCACGGACCAGCCGCCCGGTGAGTTCCAGGCGTGCTGCGCCGTCGGTCCGGCGACCGTCCCGACGGCCGCGAGGAGCGTCCCATCCCGGTCGGCAAGCTCGAGCGCGTACTCGGCGCCCGCCAGGGCCGTGAGCTGCTCCGCCAGCGGCGCGAAGTCGACGTAGGCCACCAGCGCGCCGTCCTCGCCGTGGCGCGCGACGGGCACGGAGAGCGTCAGCGTCGGGAAGCCCTCGATCGTCTCCAGCCGCTCGGCGCGCCACTCCTGGCCCAAGTTCAGCGGCGCCTGCACCAGCGGCGCGGCGCGGTTCTCCTCGAGCTGGCGCACGTTGCGCGCGAAGGCGTCCGGCCCCAGCTGCTGCACGGCATCGAAGGCCTTCTGGCGTGCCTGACCGACGACGCGCGTCTCTGCGGCGAAGAACTGCAGCTCGAGGAAGGCATCCGGCGGATCGACGCGCTCCTGCAGGCGCGCGACGAGCTCGTCCTGCGCGGTGCCGCGCCCGGCAGAGCCGTCCTCGGCGAAGAGGCGCGCCACCGTGCGCAGCTTGGCGTGCGCGCGCTCGACGTGCTCGTCCGCCAGGGCCGCGCACCGCTCCGCCAGGAGCTGCTGGCGCCGCAGGCGCTCGCCCCGCGCCGCCTCGTCGAGCGTGCGCGCGAACAGGAAGGCCGCCCCCAGGATCGGCGCCAGGCTGACGGCCAGGAACAGGGCGGTCAGGCGGGCCGAGAGCCGCGAGCGCAGGAGCGCGAGCATCCGTCGGGCATCGTATCGGCAAGGGTCGTGCCTTCGGCGAGCGGCTCGACGATGCCCCTGCTGACGGGCCTCGAACCCGGGGACTGGCCTGCGGAGACCGCCCGCGCGGGCTCAGGGCCTACACTGGGCGCGCGCTCACGATCGCTACCCCCCGAGGTCCCACGCATGCTCACCACGTTCGCCCTGATCTCCGGCTCGCTCCTCTCCTTCTCCGGCGGTGACGAGGACTGGCCCGGCTGGCGCGGGAACGGCAGCGGGGTCGCGAGCGGCAAGCCGCCGATCGAGTGGACCGAGAGCCAGAACGTGCGCTGGAAGACGGAGCTGCCGGGCAAGGGGCTCTCCTCGCCCGTGATCCATGGCGGGCTCGTGTTCGTCACGACGGCGGTGGGGACCGGCAAGGTCAAGGAGGGTGAGCCGGCCGCGGAGGGCGGGGAAGGCGAGCGCGAGCGCGGCCGGGGCGAGGGCCGTGGCGAGCGCGGCGGCGAGGGCCGCGGGGATGGCGAGGGGGGGCGACGCGGCGACGGTCCGCCCGACGGCGAGCGCGGTCGCGGGCGTGGTCCCGGCGGCCCCGGACGGGGCGGCCCGATCGAGGAGCAGGACTTCGTCGTGCTCGCGCTCGAGCGCGCGACGGGCAGGATCGCCTGGCAGGCGAAGCTCGGCACGCACATGCCGCACGAGGGCACGCACCCGGACGGCTCCTACGCCTCGCCCACGCCGGTGACGGACGGCGAGCGCCTGTACGTCTCGTTCGGCAGCTATGGCATCCACGCGCTCACGCTGGACGGCAAGGTCGCCTGGTCGGTGGACCTGGGCGACATGCAGATCAACAACGCCTTCGGCGAGGGCAGCTCGCCGGTGCTGGTGGGGGACAGCCTGATCCTCAACTGGGACCACGAGGGCGACTCGTTCCTGGTCGCGCTCGACAAGCAGAGCGGCAAGGAGCGCTGGCGCACGGCGCGGCCGCGCGGGACCAACTGGTCCTCGCCCGTGGTCGTCACCGCCGGCGGCGCGACGCAGGTCATCGTCGCCGGACCGGTGGCGATCGCCTACGACCCCGCGACCGGCAAGGAGCTGTGGCGCGAGGGCGCGGCCCCGGAAGGACGCGGCGGCGGCGCGATCGCGACGCCGGTCGTGCTCGACGAGCTGGTGGTCTTCGCCACCGGCGGGCGTGGCGGCGGCGAGGCCCGCGCCTGGGTCGCGCCGAAGCCCGGCGAGGCCCCGGCCGAGCCGCTGCTGTGGAAGGTGCGCGTCGACGGCCCGCACGTGCCCTCGCCGCTGGCCTGCGGGGGCAAGGTCTACATGCTGAAGCAGGACTCGGGGATGCTCAGCGTGCTCGACCCCGTCGCGGGCAAGGTCGAGTACGGCCCCGAGCGCCTCGACGCCGTCCAGAACGTCTACGCCTCGCTCGTCGCCGCCAGCGGCCACCTGTACGTCGCCGGCCGCGATGGCACGGTCGAGGTGCTCGCCACCGAGCCCGAGGTCCTGACCGTGGCCGTCAACACCCTGCCCGAGGGCATCGACGCCACGCCCGCCATCGCCGGCGACGAGCTGTACCTGCGCGGCAGCGAGCACCTGTACTGCATCGCGGAGTAGGCGACCGACGCCCGCGCCCGCCGGGGTCGCGCGCGGGCCCGGGCGAGCGGACCGTCGCCGGGGACGGCGCCCGGCGGGCTACAGCTTGTCGCGCCCGAAGTTGCGGCTCGTCGTGAAGCTCCACACCGGGCCGGCGGTCACGCCCTGGGAGTTCACCTCGTCGATGCGCCAGAAGTAGGTCTGGTTGCGGTCGAGCGCGCCCGGGTCGAAGCTCGTGCCGCCCTGGGTCAGGACGTAGGGCGGCGGGTTCGTCGTGCCGAAGTGGACGTTGTGGGCCGTGGCGCCGTTGCCGGCGGTCCAGGAGAGGATCGCCAGGCGCCCGACCTGGGCCGCGCCGTCGAGCGGCACGGGCAGCGTGGCGGGATCGGGCGGGAAGCCGGGGGCCTCGGTGGTGAACTTCCAGATCGCCCCGGTGGTCGTGCCCGAGGCGCCGACCTCGTCGATGCGCCAGTAGTAGGTCGTCTCGCTCGCCAGCGTGCCCGGCGCGAAGGTCGTGCCGGCCTGGTTGCCCTGGAAGTCGGCCGCGCCGAGGTTCGCGTCGAGGCCGAAGTACACGTCGTGGCTCGTGGCGCCGTTGCCGGCGTTCCACGAGAGCGTCGGCGCGGCGGGCACGCCGGCCGCGCCGTTGGAAGGCACGGGGCTCGTGGCCGGGTCCGGCAGGGTCACCGCCAGGTCCACGCGGAAGTTCTGCAGCGTGCAGCGCATGCGGCGCGCCTGGTCCAGCGTGAACTGGTTCATGCAGACGTCGTCCGAGTAGTCCAGGTAGTTGTGCGTCGGATCGAGACTGCCGCAGGTCGTGCGCGTGCAGGGCGAGAAGTTCGGGCTCTGCTCCGGGTTCGTGTCGCAGATCAGGTCGCCGTTCCCGTAGCAGCCCGAGGCGCTCACGCAGCCGCCCTGGAAGGTGTGGTACAGCCCCAGGTAGTGCCCGACCTCGTGGGTGGCCGTGCGCCCGAGGTCGTAGGGCGAGCCGATCGGGCCCGGACGGCCGACCGAGGCCCAGTAGCACACCACGCGGTCGTACAGGTTGCCGACCACGCCGCCGCCGCTCGGCACGAAGGCGTAGCCGAGGAACCCGTCGGCCGAGTTCGTGTAGATGTTCAGGTAGCGCGTCGGGTCCCAGGCGAGCTGGTTGTAGTAGTCGCCGTTGTCGTCGTACCAGGCGTCGTTCGTCGAGCGCGTGACGCCGGCCAGCGTGAAGCGGATGCGCGTGTTCAGACCCGGCGCGCCGGCGCCGTAGGCCAGGAAGTCCTCGTTCAGGACGTCGATCTGGGTCAGGAGCAGCGCGTCGGAGATCTCGCCCGTGCCGTTCGTGCGGCGGATGACGTGGAACACGACCGGGACCAGGTACTCGATCCCGTTCGCCGGGTGGTACTGGGCCGCCGGGGTCGTGTTCGAGCTGCTGCAGTCGCTCGGCGGCAGGAGCCCGAGCGGGTGCGCCAGCCGGTTCGAGCCGCAGCGCACGCCGTTGCGCTCGGCGAAGTCCGAGGTCACGTAGGCGGTCCAGTCGGCGAAGTCGTAGACCCCGCTCCGGTCGGCGGCCAGGACCGAGCCGTCGGGCAGCTCCTCGAACAGGAAGTCCGACTGCGGCCGCAGGAGCTCGAGCACCGACTGCGCGGCGGCGGCCGGAACGAGGGCGGCGAGGACGGCGGAGGCGAGGAGGGCGCGCATCGACATCGAGGACCCCTGAGGACGGGTGGGAGCGTCGGGACGAGTCGCCGAGGCTACCCCGACGACCCAGTGGGCGATAGCGGGGAGTGGGCCTTCGTGGCGGATTCGCCGGCAGCAGGTGGTGTCCCCGCAGCGCGGAGCGTGGCGAGCTCGGACGTCCTACCGGCCCGGGGCTCCGATCGTGGGAGAGGGCGGAGAAGCGTTCCTGTGTCGGGGTACCGGAGCAGAGGACTGGAGCGACCTCCGAACTCCACCACTAGGTTCAGGCGACCTCTGC
>DASVAP010000286.1:0-3087 GCA_036376275.1 Planctomycetota bacterium
GGCCACGCGATCCCGGCCGAGGTCGTCGCGCGCCGCCCGGGCGACCCGGCCCAGCTCGTCTCGGCCGGGGTGCGCGCGAAGGAGCTGCTCGGCTGGGTCCCGAAGCGCTCGAGCCTGGAGCGGATCCTCGCGGACGCGTGGGCCTTCCACCGCGCGCATCCGCAGGGCTACGCCGGCTGAGGCGCGCTCACGGGAAGTCGAGAGCCAGCTCCTGCCCTTGCTCGAGCGTGATCTCGCGTCGTTGCGTCCAGACATCGGGATCCTCCGCAGTGGCGGTCTCCAGCCGGCCCGGTCCGACCGGTGCGTCGAAGCGCAGCCCTCCCTCCGCGGCCTGCTTCTGCCACCACGGGTACTCGACGACGCACTCGAGCCCGTCCCCAGCGCGCGCGACGTAGCGCAGGTGCGGCTCGGCTGGGTCGCCGGACGCGCGCAGCAGGATGCGTCCCGTCTCGATCCTGCGCTCCCACTCGTTGGGTCCGGCGAAGAGCTCCAGGTCTCGCCACAGGCTCCAGGGACCGGACCGGAGCTCGATCCGGTAGAGGCCCGGACGGGAGAGTGTGAGCTCGAAGCGACCGTCGCGCTCGAGCTCGGCCTGCGCGCGCGGCTTGAACCAGAAGTCCCGCGGGCTCTTCGCGGTGTAGAGGAGCGCGCGCCAGCCGCTCCGTGCGCCCTCCAGGCCCTCGAGTCGTCCGCTCAGGACGACCGAGCCCTCCTGGGTGAGGTCGAGGTCGAAGCGCGTGGTCTCTCCGGCGCGCACGCGGCAATCCCACTCGGGCGCTTCGACGGAGGAGGCGACGTCCAGCCGCTGCAAGCTGGCCACGGGCGGCGTGCAGCGGCGCACCTGGTAAGGGCCCGGGGCGAGGTCCTCGATCCGGTAGCGCCCCTCCGCGTCGACGGCCGCGCTGCGCACGAAGCGCCAGCCGTTCGAGACGCCAACCAGCACGTCCTCGGGTGCCGCGCCGGGCGGCAGACGCACGGAGCCCTCGAGCGTGCCGCCGCGCTCGAGCGCGAGCTCCAGCCCGTCGCGTCCGACCTCGGGATCGAGCTCGAAGGGACCGAGAACCGTCAGCGGAAACCCATCGGCCTCGACGCGGATGCCGTACCAGCCGCGCTCGTGGATGGTCAGCAGGAAGGCACCCGAGCCGTCCGTCGTTCCATCCTGGCCGTGGAGCTCGACCGACCAGGGCACGACGAAGGGATGGTCCATCGGCGCGACGCCGCGAGACTCGTAGAGCGCGTCCGGCGGCGGCGTGCGGGACAGATTCAGGCGCGCCCCGCGCACCGGGCGTCCCGCGTGCACGACGCGGCCGCGCAGCGCCTGGCCAGGTCGCAGGGTCACGCGCAGCTCCTCGCCGATCGGCGGCGGCGTCAGCTGGTCGAAGACCTCCGTGCGGAAGCCCGGAGCGAGCGCGCGAACGCGCGTGGGACGCTCCGGACGCAGGACGCGCACGAGGCCTTCGCGGCCGGCCGGGTGCAGCTCTCCGTCCAGCTCGACGTGGCCCCAGGGCACCGCGCGCCCTTGCTCGTCGACGAGGCGCACGGGCATCCATACGGGCGGCGTGAGCCGCAGCACGAGGTCGCGCGTGCCAGGCGCGACACCGGAGACCCACACCGGTCCGAAGCGGTGCTCCGGATCGCTGGCCCCGAGCTCGAGACCCCCATGCAGGGATTCGTCGAGCACGAAGCGCCCCTCGCGCCCGGCCGTCGCGCAGGGCCACTCGTGCTTGCCCTCACGGATGCGCAGGACCGCGCCCGGGAGCGGCTGGCCCGAGGGCTCCTGGACGACCCCGGACACGGCCGTGCTCGACTGCTGCGAGGGCGGCAGCACGATCACCTGCTCCCGCAGCGGAGCGCCACCGACCTCGAACACCTCGGTCCAGCCGTGGGCCCGGCCACCGGCGCTCGCCGCGAGGAACCACTCCCCGCGCGGCAACCCGCGCACGCGGAAGGCGCCTTCGGCGTCCGTGAGGACGAGTGAACGGAAGGAGTGTGGGTCGTAGCTCTCCTCCTCTGGACCGTTCGCGCGGGCCGCCACGGGGTCGCTGGGGAAGGCGGAGGCCCGCAGCCACTCGACCCAGGCGTCCGAGATTCCCTGTCCCGCCTCGTCGAGCACGCGGCCGGAGACCTCGCCGCCCGGGCGCAGGTGAAAGGTGCCGAGGCGCAGCTCGTCGCCGCGCAGCCCATCGACGTGCTTCGTGCTGCCCTCGAACCCGTCCGCCAGGACGGTGAAGACGAAGTCGTAGGGCCGCTCCACCAGCTCGGCGCGCAGGGCGCCTCCGGCATCGCTGCGCACCAGGTGGGCCTGTCCGTGCCAGGGGTCGCCGACGAGGAGATCGGCGCCCTCGATCGGCCGTCCGTCCTCGCTGCGCACGTCGCCGAGGAGCACGAGACGGAAGGGCTCGGTGGTCTCGCGCTCGCCGCGCGAGCTGCCCGTGGGGCTCTCGGGCGCGCTCGTCGGAGCGCCCTCGCCGCGCGTCGGGCTGCGCTGCGCCTCCGCAGGCGTCGTCTCGGCTGTCGCTCGCGCCTGGGGAACCACGGGAACCGCCCCGGCGCGCCTCTCTCCCGTGCGCCCCGGCGTCCGCGCGAGCCACAGTCCAACGAGCCCCAGCCCGAGGGCCACGAGCACGAACACGAGGTTGCGCGGGCGCATCGCTCTCCTGGACGCGCATCCTCGGGCGCCTGCGAGGTCGGGCGCAAGGGGCCGCGCGGACCTATCCTCTCCGCGTGCGTTCCCGCCCGTCCCTCTCCGGCGCGTCATGGCCGAGCTGACCGTCCTCGGGGCCGGCTCGATCCTGCCGCGCGCGGGCTACGGCTGCGCGGGGTACGCGCTGCGGCCGGCGCCCGGCGCGCCGGTGACGCTGCTCGACTGCGGGCCGGGCTCGATCCGCGCGCTGGCGGCGGCGGGGATCGGGGTGGGCGAGGTGCGGCGCGTCGTCTTCTCGCACTACCACCTCGACCACTGCCTCGACCTCTTCGCGCTGGCCTTCGCGCGCCACAACCCGGCCCTGGCCGCTGTGGGGGAGATCGAGCTCGTCGGTCCGCGCGGGCTGCGCGAGCGCATCGAGGGCGCGCCGGGGATCCTCGGAC
>DASVAP010000306.1:0-8774 GCA_036376275.1 Planctomycetota bacterium
GAGAGTGCGCGTACGAAGCGCGGGTGCACTGGATCCGGACTCACATGAAGCCCAGATCCCGCACCAAGGTCAGGCAGAGCGAGTTCAAGTTCCTCAACCGCGGCGGCAAGCGTCGTGGCGCCGGGCGGAAGCCGAAGGGGAAGCGCGCCGGCGTCTCGCACGCGACGCGCCCGAAGCTCTCGAAGCACGAGCCCGTGCTCGTCACGCTCCGGCTCGTCGCCGGGTTGCCGACGCTGCGCATGAACGACACCCACGAGCTGATCCGGCACCTGTGCAGCGAGTACCACGCCCCCGACGCCGCCTTCCGCGTGGTCGAGTACTCGGTCCAGTCGAACCATGTGCACGTGATCGTCGAGGCGAACGACCAGCGCGCGCTCGCCGCAGGCATGAACAGCTTCGCCAGCCGGCTCGGGAAGCGTCTGAACAAGCTCTGGAAGCGCCGCGGGACCGTCCTGGCCGATCGCTACCACTCCGAGCCCCTGCGCAGCCCGCGCCAGGTGCGCAACGCGCTCGTCTACGTGCTCCAGAACGCCAGGAAGCACGGCTGCTGGGACGCGCGCGTGCCGGACTTCTACTCGTCGGGGCCCGACTTCGACGGCTGGCTCGAGACGGGTGCCATTTCAGATCGACGCCTGGCGGCGCCGCGCACCTGGTTGCTGCGCGTGGGCTGGCGTCGACACGGCCTCATCGCCTTCCACGAGCGTCCCGCGCGCGCCGCATGACCCTCGCCATCGCACGCACCGTCACCAGGTCCGCCGTCTCGCTCGCCCCCTGGGGTTTCCCTCCCCGTGACACTCTTCCGGCCCACTCCCGTGCGGGCGGGCTCTCGAAGGGCGCCAGCGGGCCGGACAAGCGGGTCACGGACGAGGGCGGGGCCCCAGGGGGGAGCCCCACGCACCAGGCCCGAAGCCCCTCTTCTTCTTCTCAGCCCGGCTCGGCGCCGTCCTCGTCCTCCTGAGCCTGCAGGAAGTCGAGGTACTCGCGCTCGAGCTCCTGCTTGGCGTCCGCCTCGGCCGGCGGGCGGGGGAGCTCGGCGTGGGCCGTGGGGTTGATGGCGCGGTCCTTGTCCAGCGCCTCCTGGATCGTGCGGTGCATCTCGGCCGTGCGCTCGACCGAGTCGTCGTAGATCCAGCGCAGGGCCGGGACGCGGCGCAGGCGCAGCACGCGCGCGACCTGCTTGCGCACGAAGCCCGAGGCGTCCTCGAGCATGTGCGCGGTGCGGCTCTTCTCGCCCTCGGTGCCGTAGACCGAGTAGAAGACCTTGGCCGAGGAGAGATCGTCCGTGATCTCGACGCGCGTGATCGTGATGAAGGTCGCGCGCGGGTCCTTGAGCTCGAACTCGACGCAGTAGGCGACGCGTTCCTGGATGCGCGCCTCGATGCGGGCCTTGACGCGAGGGTTCGTCATGGCGGGATCGGAGCGCTCCGACGGCGCTGGCGCGCCGTCAGAGCGTGCGCTTGACCTCGACCACCTTGAAGGCCTCGATCACGTCGCCCTCGCGCACGTCGTCGAAGTCCTTGAGCGTGATGCCGCACTCGAAGCCCTCGCGCACCTCCTTGGTGTCGTCCTTCTCGCGCCGCAGCGAGGCGATCGCGCCGGTGTAGACCACCTTGGAGTCGCGCAGGAGGCGCGCCTGGCTCGAGCGGAAGATGCTGCCGTCGAGCACGAAGCAACCGCTGATGTTGCCGAACTTGGAGGACTTGAAGACGCGCCGGACCTCGGCGTGCCCGCTGACCTCCTCGCGCTGCTCGGGGGCCAGCTCGCCCTCCATCAGGCGCTTGATGTCCTCGAGCAGGTCGTAGAGCACCTCGTAGACCTTGATCTCGACTCCGCCGCGCTCGGCCATCGAGCGCACGCGCGCGTTGGCGCTGGTGTGGAAGGCCAGGATGCGCGCCTTCGAGGTGGTGGCCAGGTCGACGTCGCTCTCGGTCACGGCGCCCACGCCGGCGTGCAGCAGGTTGACCTGCATCTCGGAGTGCGTGAACTGGGCCACCTGGTGCTTGAGCACCTCGACCGAGCCCTGCCGGTCGGCCTTGACGATCAGGTTGATGGTCGGCTTCTCGGCCTCGGCCACCACCTGCAGGATGTTCTCGTGGCTGACCGAGCGGCGCTCGACCTGCGAGAGCTGGCGCGCGCTGCGGGCGCGCTCGGTGGCGACCTCCTGGGCCTTCTCCAGGCTGTCGACCACGTAGAAGCGGTCGCCCACGGTCGGCAGCTCGTTCAGGCCCGTGACCTCGACCGGCAGCGAGGGGCCGGCCTCGTCGAGCAGCCGGCCGCGGTCGTCGTGGATCGAGCGCACGCGCCCGTAGCCCTCGCCGGCCAGGATCACGTCGCCCTTCTTCAGGCTGCCGTCCTGGATCAGGAGGTGCGCGACCTTGCCCTTGCCCTGCTGGATCTCGGCCTCCAGAACGATGCCCGAGGCCGGGCCCGCGTGGTGGCACTTGAGCTCCAGCACCTCGCTCTCGAGGAACACGCGCTCGAGCAGCTCCTCGATGCCCGTGCCCTTGAGGCCCGAGACCGGCAGCATGGCCGTGGTCCCGCCCCACTCCTCGGGCTGCAGCCCGAGGGACGCGAGCTGGCTCTTGACCTTCTCGGCGTTCGCGCCGGGCTTGTCGATCTTGTTCAGGGCCACGACCACCAGGGTCTTGGCGGCCTTGGCGTGGTTGAGGGCCTCCTCGGTCTGCGGCATGACGCCGTCGTCGGAGGCCACCACCAGCACGACGATGTCGACCGCGGTCGCGCCGCGCGCGCGCATGGCCGTGAAGGCCGCGTGGCCGGGCGTGTCCACGATCGTGAGCGTGTGCCCGTGCTGGGTCTGGACCTGGTAGGCCCCGATGTGCTGGGTGATGCCGCCGGCCTCGCCCTCGGCGATGCGCGACTTGCGGATCGTGTCGATCAGGGTGGTCTTGCCGTGGTCGACGTGGCCCAGGAAGGCAACGCAGGGCGCGCGCTTGGCGAGCTTCTCCTCGCCGACGGCCTTGCGGCTGGCGGCCAGCTCCTCGATCAGCTGCGTCTCGGCCGCGATCTCGGTCGTGACCTCGAGCTCCACGCCGAAGTTGTCGGCCAGCAGCACGGCCGTGTCGCTGTCGATGATCGAGTTGATGTTGATCCCGAACCCGACCTGCTTCATCGCCTCCTGCAGGACCTGGTTCTCCTTGACCGCCAGCGCGTTGGCGAGCTTCTTGATCGTGACCGGGGTCTCGATCGCGATCGAGCTGCCGGCCAGGGGCGAGCCGCCGCCAGCCAGCTCGCGGCGCTCGCCGGGACGGCGCCCGCCCGGGCCCGAGGGCGGGCCGGTCTGGGCGCGGCGGCGGCGCAGGAAGCGGCCCTGCTCGCGGTCGCGCAGCTCCTGCGCGGTCATCGTTCCGCGCGTCGTGTCGCCGCGCACCATGCCGGCCTTGCGGTCGCGGCCGAGCGTGGGCATGACCTCCGGCACGACGTCGTCCGAGGACCGCAGGCGGCGCGACTCGGGCTTGGTCGGCTGGGCGCGCGCGAACTGGGCCGGGTCGATGAAGCCCAGGACCTTGCCGCCGCGGCGCTTGGCCGAGGGGCGCACGATGTCCGGGGCGGGCTCGGTCGCGGTGGGGGCCGGGGGGACCTCGCCCGTGGCAGCGACCGCCTCGGGCTCCGTCTCCGACTCCGTCTCCGTCTCCAGGGGGAGCTCCTCGACGCGGGCCTCGACGGTCGCGGGGGCCTCGGGCGCCTCGGCGGCGACCGGCGGCTCGGGCGCGGGCGGGAGCTCGTCCACCGCCGCGACGTGCTCGGGCTCGCTCGGCGCGACGTGCTCGAGCGCGGGCGCGACCGGCTCGGGGGCCGGCGGGGGCGCGACGGGCGCGGGCGGCGGCTCGGCCGCGGGCGGCTCGGCTTCCTCGACCGGCTCCTCACCGCCGGCCTTGCGCTTGCGCTTGATCTTGAGCCCGCCGACGGTCGTGACCTGGGCCGCCGACTCGCCGACGATGCCGTAGGCCTCCAGCCGCGCCTGGATCTCGAGCAGGTCGCCGTCCGACAGCGCCGTCATGTGGCTCTTGATCTGGGTGAAGCCCAGATCACGGAGCTTGGCCGCCAGCTCCTGGCCGGTCATGCCGTACTCCTTGGCGATGTCGTAGACCCGCTTCTTGGCGCTCAAGGCTCGTGAGTTGGAGGGGGAAGGGGAAGGGGTGCGCGTCAGGAGTTCGGCTCGTGCTCGTGGGTCAGGGCGGTCGCCTCGTCGGCGTTCGCGGCAGGCTCGTCGTCGGAGGCTTCGGTGGAGGCCTCGGGTGCGGCGCCCTCGGCGCCGGCCAGGCCCTCGGCCTCGAACTCCTCGCGCGTCTTGATGTCGATGTCCCAGCCGCACAGGCGGCTGGCCAGGCGCACGTTCTGGCCCTTCTTGCCGATGGCCAGCGACTGCTGGTCCTCGTCGACGACCACGATCACCGAGTGGTTGTCGACGTCGGCGTAGATGTTGTCGAGCTGGATCGAGGCCGGCTTCAGGCCGTTCATCACGAGCTGCTCCAGCGAGTCGCTCCAGCGGATGATGTCGATGCGCTCGCCGCGCAGCTCGTCGATCACGGCCTTGATGCGCGAGCCGCGCACGCCCACGCAGGCCCCGATGCAGTCGATCTTCGGGTCCTGGGAGATCACCGCCATCTTGGTGCGGTAGCCGGGCTCGCGCACGACGCGCTTGATCTCGATGATGCTGTCGGCGATCTCGGGCACCTCGAGCTCGAACAGGCGCCGCACCAGGTCGGGGTGCGTGCGGCTGACGATGATCTTGACGCGCGGGCCGTCCTTGCGGACCTCCAGCACGATCGCGCGGATGCGGTCCCCGGGGGCGAAGGTCTCGCCGCGCACGCGCTCCTCGCGCGGCAGGTAGGCCTCGGTGCGGCCCAGGTTGACCACCAGGGCGTCGTTGTCGAAGCGCTGGACCGTGCCGTTGACCAGGCTGCCGACGCGCGTCTCGTACTCGTCGTACAGGACGTCGCGCTCGGCCTCGCGGATCTTGAGCAGGAAGGCCTGCTTGCAGGCCTGGGCCGCGATGCGCCCGAGGTCCTGCAGGTCCATCTCGTACTCCCCGTCCGCGTCCTCGACGCCGATCTCGCCGCTCGCGCGGTCGATCTTGACCACCAGGTCCTCACCCAGCCCCAGACGCTTGCGCACGGCCGTCGCGATCGCGTCCTCCAGCCCGAGGAAGAGGGTCTCCTTGGGGATGTCCTTCTCGCGATGGAGGACGTCGATCATCCTCAGGAGGTCTTCGGGGTTCATGCGAGGTGTGGGGGGAAGGACGGGGGCGAACAGACTAGGGCGGTGAAAGCGAGCGTGTGCCCGCTTCCTCCGCCCTACGCGCGCCGGTGTGACCAGCGTTGGCTCGGCTTTTAAGGAGGAGGAGTCTGCTATATAGGGGGGGTGGCCGTCAACCGAGGCGAAGGCGAGCGGCGGGCCCCCACGGCGCGCGAGAACGGCGCAGAATCCAGCGCGGATCCCTTCCAGGGAACGAGCCCGGCGCTGGTCGATTTCCTGGCCCGGTTGCGGCAGGCGGCGGAGAGCGAGAGCACCGTCCTCCTGACCGGCGAGAGCGGCACCGGCAAGGGGCGGGCGGCCCGGCGCCTGCACGCCGCCAGCCCCCGCGCCGCCGGGCCCTTCGTCGCGGTCAGCCTGGTGGCGACCTCCGGCACCCTGGTCGAGGGCACGCTCTTCGGGCACGAGCGCGGCGCCTTCACCGACGCCCACCGGAGCCGCCTCGGGCTCTTCCGCCGCGCCGAGGGCGGCACGCTGGTGCTCGAGGACGTCGAGCACCTGCCGCTCGAGACGCAGGTCAAGCTCCTGCGCGTCCTGCAGGAGCGCGTGGTCGAGCCGCTGGGCGCCGAGGCCAGCGTGCCGGTCGACGTGCGCGTGGTCGCGACCGCCTCCGAGCCCCTCGAGCGCGTCGTGGAGGCCGGCCGCTTCCGCCAGGACCTCTTCTACCGCCTGGCGGTCCTGCCGCTCGAGGTGCCGCCGCTGCGCGTGCGCCGCGACGACCTGCCGGTGCTGGCGAGCGGGCTGGTCGCCAGCGTGGCCGCGCGCGTGGGCGTCCCGCCGCGCCCGCTGGCCGAGGAGGCCCTGGCCGCGCTGCGTGCCCACGCCTGGCCGGGCAACGTGCGCGAGCTCGAGAACGCGCTCGAGCGCGTGCTGGTGCTCGGGCCGGAGCCCGGCAGCCGCGCCCCGATCGAGGCCGCCGAGCTGGCCTTCCTGCGCGAGGAGCACGCCCGCGCCGCCGACGAGCTGGCGCGCACCGCGCTGGCCCAGGGCCTGACCGTCGACGACGTGGCCCTCGCCATGATGGAGCGCGCCCTGCGCGAGCACCGCGGCAACGTCAGCGCCGCCGCGCGCAGCGTGGGCCTGACGCGCAGGGCCTTCGACTACCGGCGCAGCCAGGCCCGGGGCGAGGAGTCGCCGGCGTGAGCGCCCTGGCCCTCCTGCTCGTGCTCGCCCAGGCGCCGGACGGGCTGGCGGCGCACCTGGCGGAGCTCGAGCGCGCGCGCGAGCCCGGCTGGAGCGCGGCCCTCGCGGCCCTCGGCGCGCGCGGACCCGCGGCCGCGCGCCTGGCGCTGGAGGACTTCGCCGCGCGCGACACGCTGGCGCGCCGCGCGCGCGCGCAGCTCCTGACGCGCCTCCCGGCGCCGGAGCTGACGCAGGCGGTCCTCGCGCTCCTGGCCGATCCCGACCCCGAGGTGCGTCGCTGGCTCGTGCTCCTGCTGGGCAACCCGGCCCTGGCGGAGGTCGCCGGCGCCGAGCGCGTCCAGGCCCTCGAGCGCCTGGCGCGCGCCGACCCGGATCGCGCCGTGCGCGCGCGCGCCCGCGAGGCGCTGGTCGAGTGCGCGCTGCCCGGGGCGGTGCCGGCCCTCGCGGCGCTCGTGCTCGAGGCGCCGCCCGCCGAGGCTGGCGAGGCCGCCGCGGCGCTGGCGCGGGTCCCGACCGGGCGCGAGCGGCTGATCGGGCTGCTGACGCGCCCGCACGCGCTGGCGCGCGCGGCGCACGTCGAGCTGCTGGCGGCCTACGGCCGCGCCCTGGCCGAGGTGCCGGGCGGGGGCGAGGCGCGCGCCGAGCGCGTCCCGCTGCTGGTCGCGCGCACCCATCCCGCGCTCCAGGTGCAGGCCGCCGCGCGCGCGGCCCTGACGACCTTCGTGGCGCGCGCGGCCGAGCTGGACGAGGTCACGCGCGCCGAGCGCGTGCTGGCGGCCCTGGGGGGCGAGGGCTGGCCGCCGCTCGAGTGCCTGCGCCGGCGCATCGACCTGGCCTGGCTCCAGCGCGGCGACGCGGCCGCGGCCCTGGAGCTGGCGCGCCAGCTCGCGCGCGCGACGCAGGCCCTCTCGGTGCGCGAGGCCGAGGCCTGGGAGCCGCGCGCGGCGCTGCTCGAGGGCGCGGCCCTGGCGGCCCTCGGGGACGCGCCCGGCGCCGCGCGCGTCCTCGACGAGCTGGTCGTGGACCTGCGCGCGGCCGGCGCGCGGCGCCCGGACCTCTTCCCGGAGGTCTACGGGATCCCGGTGCGGCGCGCCGAGGAGACGCGCGCCGCCGGCCCGACCGCCGGAGGCGGGGCCGAGGCCATCGACCGGCTTCAGCTCCTGGGTCTCGCGCACCTGTGGCGCGCCTACCTCGTCCTGCCGAAGGACGCGGAGCGCGCGCGCGCCGAGCTGCGCGCCCTGCACGTGGCCTTCCTCCAGGCGCGCGTGATCGCCACGCGCACGCGCGCCAGCGATCCGGCCGCGCTCGACGCCTGGATCGAGCACGAGCTCTCGCCCTACGCGCGCATCCTGTTCAACGAGCGCTTCGCGCCGGAGGCGCGCGGCGCGACCCTGGAGCGCGCCCTGGCGCTCTCGCGCGCCCTGGGCGACGTGGCGCCGCTCGAGATGCAGGGCCTGGCGGCCGAGCCGGACCTCGAGCGCCGGCGCGCGAGCCTGCTGCGCGACCCGGAGCGCCTGGCGCTGCTGCTGGCCCTGCGCGCCGCCACCTCGGAGGAGCTCCAGCGCCAGATCGACGAGCTGCAGGAGCCGCTCTTCGCCCGCAGCGACCCGGAGCGGCGCGAGCTCGAGCGCCGCCTGTGGGTGCAGGGGGCGATGATCAAGCAGGCCGAGGGCGAGGAGCGCCGGCTCCTGGGCCTGCGCCCTTCGCCGCCGCCGGAGCGCGTCTACCTCGAGCTGCTCGACTACCTCGCTCCCAGCCTGCACGTGCACACCCTGGCCGGCCAGCTGCGTGGCGAGGACCGCCCGGCCGAGGCCCTCGAGCTGACCGCGCGCGCGCTCGAGACGCTGCGCACGGCGCCGCTCGGCTCGAGCCCCTTCTGGAACGAGCTCTCCAGCGCGCGCCTCGAGCTCCTGCGTGGCTCGGTGCTGATGGACGAGAGCCGTCCGCAGGAGGCGGAGGAGACCTACCTCGCCGGCGAGGCGCGCCTGGCGGCGCTCGAGGCCCAGGTGCGCGAGTGGGCCCAGGCGGCGGGCGACGCGGAGGGCCTGCAGGCCTACCTGACCCAGGTGCGCGGCCAGCGCGGCGAGGCGCTGCTGGCCCTGGCCGTGAACGCCAACGTGCGCATGGGCGATCCGGAGCGGGCCCTGGGCTACTTCGAGCGCGCCTACGAGCTCAACCAGAGCCCGTTCATGCGCATCCTGCGCGCCTGCTACCGGGCGCGCTCCGGCAAGCACGACGAGGCCCGCACGGTGCTCGCCAGCGTGGTGCCGGTGCCTTCGCTCTACTACAACATCGCCTGCACCCACGCCCTGCTGGGCGAGACGGAGGCCGCCCTGGACTACCTCGAGCTCGACGTG
>DASVAP010000312.1:0-10578 GCA_036376275.1 Planctomycetota bacterium
GCGCCTCGAGAGCTCGACTGCACGGCGCCACGGGTCCGGCGCAAGCGCCACGGAGCAGCGGCGGGGCCCCGACGGGCGCGCAATCTCGGCCCAGCAACGAGGCCCCGGCGGGCGCGCGCACCTCGCCCCACCAACGGGCCGAGGTCACGCGCCCAGGCCACCCAGACCAACCACCGCCCCCCCCCCACACAACCTCCACCCACACGAAGGCCTCAAGCCCCCAAGAAGCAAGCGAAGAGGAAAAGGAATGTACCGACGAGCAAGGTCAGTCAAGGCACTCCCACCCTTCCCTCCCCCCTCCTCCTCTCCTTCTCCGCTGCGCGCCCTCCGCACCTCCGTGGCCCTAATTCCCCCTCACGGCCCCCGCACCCGATACAGCCCGTGCCGCACCTCCCCGGTCGCGTCCTCGCGCGACTCCCACAGGATCTCGAGCCCGCGGCCGCGCAGGGCGACGAGCTGCTGCTGGAACGTGGCCGTGCGCGCGAGGTACTCGTCCATGCGGTCCGGGTCGTGCGGGTTGTAGCCCACCAGGACGTGCGTGAAGCCCTCGCGCTGGAGCGTCGCCAGCAGCTCGGCCGAGCTCGTCACGTGCTCCGAGGGCGTGAAGCGCCGCGCCTGGAAGAAGGGCGTGCCGATCTCGTGCGCGCGTGCGACGTACAGGCCGCGGTGCTCGAACAGGAGGCACAGGCGCGCCTCGGGCGGGGTCAGGTCGAGGATCGCCTGGCAGGCGGCGGTGTAGCGGTCGCCCTGGGCCGACTCGACGTAGTCGACGGCGCTGCGCCGGCCGGCGAGCGTCTCGAGCCCGAGCCCGAGGTGCTGGTAGGTGCGCCCCGGGATGCTGGCCAGCGCCAGCGCCGGCAGGAGCAGCGCGCAGACGACGCGCAGCGAGCGCGCGAGGTGCGGCCAGCCCTGCGCGGCGGCGACGACGGCCAGCAGGCTGGCCGGCAGCAGGAAGCGCGCCTGCTGCGAGGTCGTGAACCAGGCCGCGTAGGCGAGCGCAGCGCAGGCCAGCCACGTCCACGGCTCGCCGCGCGCGCGACCCCGCAGGTGCGCCAGGAGCCAGGCCGCGAGCAGCCCCAGCACCACCAGGAACTGCAAGCCCAGCAGCCCGTCGAAGCGCCCGAGGTCGCCCAGCGGCCCGAGCGCGAGCAGCACCGGTGAGGCCAGGAAGAAGCCGAGCGTGCGGCCGGTCGGCTCGAGCGGCACCCCGAAGCGCGTCGTGCCGGCCGCGTGGTGGTAGACGCTCTCCGCCAGGGCCGCCTCGTCGCTGCCGAACCAGCCGGCGAAGTAGGGGTGCAGCGGGTTGCCGGTCGCGAGCGCCGGGCGCGCGTAGAAGGGTGCCGCCACGAGCAGCAGCGTCGCGACGAGCACCGCGCCCGAGGCGCGAGCGCTGCCCGGGCCCGCCCGGCGCGCTCCGGAGAGCCAGGCGACGCCCGCCAGCACGGGCACGAGCGCCCCGGTCAGCTTCACGGCCGCCGCCGTGCCGGCGACGAGCCCGAGCAGGGCCGCGCGCGCGCGCAGCGGCGGATGCTCGCCAGCGCCGAGCTCGCGCGCGAGCGGCAGCGCGGCCAGCAAGTGCAGGCACAGGAAGAGCTCGGCGTAGGCCGAGAGCGCCTCCATCACCACCGGCCAGGCCAGCGCGAAGGCCAGCGTGAGCGCCAGCGCGCCCGCGCGTCCGACGCGCGCGCCGAGCAACTCGAGCAAGCGCAGCGCGAGCACGAGCCACAGCGCCGCGTTGAACAGCGCCGGGGCCAGGATCCCGCCCTCCTCGAGCAGCACCAGGTTCAGCAGCGCGAAGGCGCCCGGGAAGCCCGAGTAGGGGTTGTCCGCCAGCACCGGCAGGCCGCCGGCCGCGTGCCAGCGCAGCGGGACCTCGAGCTGGTACACGAGGTCGTCCCACGAGAACGGGTAGGCCAGCGCGACGGCGCCGAAGAGCGCGCCGGCGAGCACGAGCGGCAGGGCCTGCCACGGGACCGCCGGCCGCGGCCCGCGCCCGAGCGCGCGCACGGCACGCACGAGCACCACCACGAGGGCCGCCCCGAAGAGCCAGCGCCACGGCACGTGCCCCAGCACTCCGCTCCAGCCCAGCGCGAGCGCGACGAGCGCCAGGAGATCGAGCCCCGCCACCAGGGCCAGGAAACGAAGCTCCCCGCCGCCGACGCGCGCCGGCCGCACCAGCGGCTCCCCGAGCAGGAAGGCCAGGGCCAGCAGGCCCGCCACCGCGAACAGCGCCGGTCCGGGGGTCCCGAGCGACTCGAGGAACGCGTCCACGCGCGCCGGGAGTAGAACCTATCCCGGGACCCCTCACGAGCAGCTTCCGCCGTCCTCGCGGCGCCGGGCGTCGCGGCTCTCTCGTCGTGGCGCCCTGGATGCGTGCTCGCCGTCGCGCCGGGCCGGGGGGCGGATGCCGATGGAGCCCGCTCGCGACAGCTCCCAGGACGGATCCGGACGGACCGGCCCGACGGGCCCGTCCGGACGCTTCCGATCGCCCCGCTCCGGCGCGTACAACCTCGCCCATGTCGATCCCGGCCCCGAGCGCCGCGCGCGCGCGCCTGGTCGCCTGGGCCCTCGTCCTGGCCGGGATCGCGGCCGTCGGCCTCGCGCTGCACGCCTCCTTCGGCACCCTCGCGCACCCGCCGGGCTCGGACGTCGACTACTACCTCTACTACATGGAGGTCGTGGCGACGCACGGCCCGCGCGCCTTCCCGGCGCTGTTCGAGGAGTGGCTCTCGCGCCCCGGGGACTGGCTCTACCCGCCGCCCTCGCGCGTCGGGTTCATCGGGGTGAGCGCGCTGTGGGCGCAGCTCTTCGGCACCAGCGTGGCGGCCCTGGCGCAGCTCTCGCTCGCCTCGCACCTCGCCCTGATCGCGCTGGTCTTCGCCGGGGCCGAGCGCTGGCTCGGGCCGCTGCGCGCGCTGCTCGTCGCGGCCCTCGTGGCCACCTCGACCCTGTACCTGGGCCTGGCGCGGCACGCCCTGACCGACAGCTTCATCTGCCTCTCGCAGGTGGCGGCGGTGGGGCTGTTCCTCGCCTACCTGCGCGCGCCGGAGCGCCGCGCGCGCGCCGTGGCCGCCGGGGCGGCCTTCCTGCTCGCGATCCTGTCGAAGGAGATCGCCGTGCTGCTGGCGCTGCCGCTGCTCCTGTTCGCGGCCGTCGAGCGCGGACACGCGCGCCGTCCCGTCCCGCTGCTCCGCACGCTACTGGTCTTCCTCGTGCCGGGCCTCTTGTGCCTCGCGACCTGGTGGCTCGCCGCCGGCGGGCTCGGCACGCTGCTCGAGACGCTGCGCATCGTGCTGGCCTCGCCGGCCACCAACGAGTACGCGCGCCGCTTCGGCTCGGGCGGCTGGTACCGCTACCCGATCGACGAGCTGCTGATGGCGCCGCTGCCCACGGCGCTCGGCCTGGCGGGCCTGGTCGTGGCCCTGTGGCGCTGGCGCCGCGGCGACTACGACGCGCTGGCCGTGGCCCTGGCGCTCTGCTACCTCGGCCAGGTTGCGCTGCTCGCCCCCTTCACCAAGAACCTGCGCTACGTGGCGGTGCTCGAGGTGCCGCTGCGCGTCCTGGCGGTGCTCTTCCTGTGGGAGCTCCTCGCCGCCGCCGGCCGGCGCGCCGGGCGCGTCGCGCTGGTCGCCCTGATCACGCTCCTGTGCGCCCTGGGCTGGCGCGACTACCGCGCCCTGTGGCTCGAGGCCGGCCTCTACGACCCCGTGACCAGCGCCCTGATCGCCGCGCGCGGCCTCGGCCCCGCCGAGGTCCCGTAGGACCCCCCGGCTCGCCTCGGCTCCACACCCCTTTCCCTCTTCCTCCGCGCCCTCCGCGTCTTCCCTCCGCGTCTCCGCGCTCTTCTTCTCCTCGGATCGATCAGAGGGCGCGGAGACGCGGAGGGAAGACGCGGAGGACGCGGAGACCGAGGAAGAGGGGGAAGGGGGAGCGGCAGACAGATCACGGACCCGCCGGCGGATCGAGCACCGTGCGCACCTCCGCCTCCAGCAGGAACTGGTACCCGAACAGCGTCGGCCAGGCGCGTGCCAGCAGGTGGTAGGCCGAGGCCAGGGCGTGCACGGCGCGGCTCTTGCCGGTCGACTCGAACACGACCTCGAAGGGCAGGGCCGTGACGCGCTCGCGCACGATGCGGAAGGCGGCGCCCTCGATCGCGCGCCGGAAGGTGCTGCGCGTGAAGAGGTGCACGTGGGTCTCGTCCAGGACGCCGCGCGGGCCGTACTCGAAGCGGCCCAGCAGGAGCGACAGGCGGTAGAACCAGATCGCCACGTTGGGGGTCGAGATCAGCAGGCGCCCCTCCGGCTTGAGGTAGCGGCGCACGCCGCGCAGGAGCTCGGCGCGACGCACGACGTGCTCGAGCACGTCGGCGCACACGACCACGTCGAACACGCGCCCCTCGGGGATCTCGAGCGGGGCCTCGAGGTCGCGCCGGTGGTAGCGCAGCAGGGCCGGCGAGACCTCCTCGGGCGCGCGCACGTCCACGCCGACCACGCGCACCCCGCGCTCCGCCAGCGGCGCCGCCAGCAGGCCCTGCGAGCAGCCGAGGTCGAGCACCAGCGACCCGGGCCGGATCGCCGCCAGGATCTGGGCGTGCGAGCTCGAGGGATGGTGCTTCCGCGTGTAGCGCACGCCGTGGTCGACCAGGTACTGGCCGTGGCGCGTCAGGTGCAGCTGGTGCGCGCGGTAGCCGAGTGCGAGCGCCAGACCCTCGGCGGCCGAGTAGCTGGGGTCGCGCTCGGCCGCGACCGGCACCGAGCGCGGCAGGACCCCGAGGGCCCGGGCCTGGATCAGGAGCTCGGTGTCGAAGCCGCGCCCGTCGCCGTTCAGGTGGAAGGGCACGCGCGCGAGCAGCGCGCAGGCCAGCACGCGGTAGGGCGAGGCGTAGTCCTCGACGCGCAGGTCGAGCACGAAGTCCTGCAGCGCGCGCGCCAGGTGCGCGCCGCGGCGCGCGGCGATCACCAGCTCCGCGCCCGCCTCGGATGCGGCCAGGAGCTCCGCCAGGGCCTCCGGCGGATGGCGCCCGTCCGGCTCCAGCACGCACACGCGCGCGAAGCCCTGGCGGCGCGCGTACTCGTAGACGACCTTGCGCCGTCCGCCGTGGCCGTAGGCGCGCGGGTCCGGCAGGAAGCGCGCGCCGGCCAGGGCCGGGTGCGCGCCGAGACGCGCCTCGAGGGCGGTGGCCGGCTCGCTCCCGAGCTGCACGAAGAGCGCCACCTCCGCGCGCGCGCGCACCGCCGCGGGCACGCGCGCCACGGCCGCCGCCAGCTCCTCCAGCGCCTCGGCGCGCCCGAGGAACGCGATCAGCGCAGCGGCAGGGGACGGGGAGGCCATGGCAGGTCGCGCGCTGGACTCAGCATACGCGCTGGCCAGGCGCGGACGAGGAGGGCGCGCGCCCGCGCGCGCGCACGCGGACGGCGAGATCGGGCGCGATCCGAGGCGCGCCCTAGTCCGCGGGACCGTGCGCGCGGCGCTCCCGCCAGCGGACCCAGGCGCAGGCCAGGAGGTAGAAGAGCACGGCGTCGGCCGTGGCCGCCGCCGCGAGCTGGATCGTGGTCGGGAAGCGCAGGAAGGCCTCGCTGCGGCTCGCGAAGGCCGAACCGGTCAGCGCGTCGAAGGCGCGCACGGGCACGCCCAGCAGCAGGAACAGGAGCCCGTCCGCCACCTGACCCAGGTCGAGCACGTCCCAGCGCCCCGGGATCGCGTGCAGCGCGAGGAGCAGCGGGAACACCAGGAAGCCGCCCGCGGCCAGGGCCAGCTTGCGTCGGGTCGGTGCGAGCCACGCGCCGGACATGGCGGTCCTATCGGCCGGCGGCGGCCGCCCGCCGGAGGCGCGGATGGACGAGCGCGGCGCGGGGCCGCGCCCGTGTCGGGGAAGGAGGATTCGAGCCCGCGCACGTGCGTGGGCCTCACTCCCCGGGAGCGGCCGCGCTCCACAGGCGCAGGGTGTGGTCGCCGGAGGCGGAGACGAGCTGCTGCCCGTCCGGCGCGAAGGCCAGCTCCCACACGTAGCGGTAGGCCGGCTCCGGAGGACGCGGCACGTGCGGCTCGAGCTCGGCCACGCGGGTCCAGGAGGCCGTCTCCCACAGGAGCACGCGGCCGTCCTCGCTGCCGCTCGCCAGGCGCGTGCCGTCCGGGTGGACCGCGAGCGCGTACATCGGGCCCGGTCCGCCGCCGATGCGCGCGCGCGGGACGCCGCTCGCCACGTCCACGACCTCGATCCGGCCCTCGCGCGTGCCGACGGCCAGCCAGGTGCCGTCCGGCGCGGGCACGAGGCGCTGCGGTGTGCCCTCGAGCGCGAGCTCCGAGCGCGGCGCGAGCGTGCGTGCGTCGAGGAACAGGATCCGGCCGGGCGCGCCCGCCGCGATCCAGCCGTCGGCCGGATCCCAGGCCAGGGCCCGCGTGCGCGGCGGCAGCGTCGCCGTGGCCAGGACCGTGCCGTCCCGCGCCGCGAGGATGCGCGTGCGTGCGTCACCGGGGTCCACCACGGCCACGCGCGTGCCGTCCGGGCTGCTGGCGAGGCCCGCGCCGCTGCCGTCCCAGGGGCTGGCGCGCGTGCGCCACGCGACGGCGCCGTCGGCGAGGTCGAGGGCCACGACCTCGCCGCTCATCGTGGCCACGAGGACGCGCTCGGGCCCGAGGGTCACCAGCGCGGTCGCGCGCTGGGGCAGGGGATGGCTCGCCAGCTCGCGCAGGCTGCGCGCGTCCCAGCGGCGCAGCGTGTGGTCCCAGCTCACGCTCACGAGCTCGCGGCCGCCGCGCGCGAAGGCCACGCCGTAGACGTAGGAGCCGTGGCCGACCAGGCTGCGGAAGGCGTCCGGGGCGGTCGCGAGCAGCGCGACGTCGCCGTTCGAGTGCCCGGCGGCCAGCCGTCCGTCCGGCAGGGCCAGCAGCTCGACGACCGCCTTCGTGCCCGGGCTGGCGGCGAGCGCGCCCACGCTCTGTCCCGAGTCGCGCTCCAGCAGCACGATGCGTCCGTCGAGCGTCCCCGCGGCCAGGAGGCGCCGCTCCGGCAGGGGCACGAGGGTCTGCAGCGCCGCCCCGGCATCGTGCAGCCCCACGAGCCGGGCCGTGGCGCCGTCCACGACCAGGATGCGTCCGCTGGCGGTGCCCGCGAGCAGCTGCTCGCCGCCGGGCGCGCTGGCGAGGGCCAGGATCGGCTCGTTCGCGTCCAGGCGCGTGGGCTCCTGCTCGGGACCCGGCCACAGGCTGACGAGGCCGTCCTGGCTGCGCGCGGCGAAGGCCGGGCCGCCCCCCAGCAGGACGAGCTCGGCGACCGCCTGCCAGTCCGTGGGCAAGCGCCGCCGGACGTGGCCGCTCGCGCGCTCGACCACCGCCAGCGACGAGTCGCCCCAGTCGCCGCCCGTCACGAGCCAGTCCCCCTGCTCCGGGACGGCCAGCACGCGCACGTCGGACGCCTGCACGGGCTGCGTGAAGCGCGTGCGTCCCGTGGACACCTCCCAGGCGCGCAGGAGCCCGTCGTTCCAGCCCCAGTAGACGCTCGCGCCGGCCGCATCGAAGGCGCACTCGGCCCAGCCCATGTGGTCCGAAGCGTGGCGCTCGGTGCGCACGAGCCGACCCTCCTCCCACAGGCTGGCCGTCAGCGTGCCCGGCGACCAGCCCAGGGCGAAGACGTGGCGCCCGTCG
This sequence comes from Planctomycetota bacterium, assembly GCA_036376275.1. Taxonomy (GTDB): domain Bacteria; phylum Planctomycetota; class UBA1135; order UBA1135; genus JABFRZ01. The sequence goes on from DASVAP010000312.1 coordinate 7,645, forward strand.
CCCGAGAGGTCGAAGCGGCGCGGCTGCCCGCCCGCGTCGAGCTCGAGCCGCAGCGCGCCCGTGCCCGCGTCGAGGACGCGCAGGCCGTCCGGTCCGGCGCTGGCGAGGCGCGTCCCCGCGCGGTCCGCCCGCAGCCGGTAGGTTCCGCCCACGTGCCGGGGCAGGGCCCGGTTCGTGCTGGAGAGCCGCCGTTCGAGGTGCGCGAGCTCCCAGCCGGCGAGGGAACGCGGCAGGTCCGCGAGGAGCTCGGCGGCGCGCTCGCGGCGGCCCTCCGCCAGCGTGCGGTACACCTCCGCGACCCCCTGGCGGTAGAGCTGCAGCTCGAGCGCCGCGGCGCGCTCGCGGGCCAGCGCGCTCTGCTCGCGCGCCTGCAGCGCCAGCACCAGGGAGGCGCACAGCCCGGCCAGCAGCGAGAGCAGCGCGAAGCCCAGGGCCGCGACGAGGCGCCGGTTGCGGCGCGCGAACTTCTTGAGCTGGTAGAGCGTCGTCGCCGGGCGCGCGACGATCGGCTCGTGGCGCAGCGTGCGCCGCAGGTCCTCGGCCAGCGCGGCGGCCGAGGCATAGCGCTGCTCGCGCTCCTTGGCCAGGGCCTTGGCGGCGATCGTCTCCAGGTCCCCGCGCAGGCGCGCATCGAGCTGGCCGAGCGGGGCCGGCTCCTCCTCGGCCACGATGCGCGCCGCCTCCGCCAGCGTCTTCCCGGCGAGGTCGAAGGGCCGGCGGCCGGCGAGCACCTCGTGCAGCAGCACGCCGAGCGCGTACACGTCGGTGCGCAGGTCGACCCCGGAGGCGTGGCCGGCGAGCTGCTCGGGGCTCATGTAGGGCAGCGTCCCCAGCACCGCGCCCGCGTGCGTGTGGCCGGTGGTGACCTCCAGGTCGGCGCCCGTCAGGCGCGCGATGCCGAAGTCGAGCACGCGCGGCCGGCCGGAGGGCTCGACCAGCACGTTCGACGGCTTGAGGTCGCGGTGCACGACGCCCTTCTCGTGCGCGTGGTGCACGGCGTCGGCCACGCGCGCCACCAGCTCGACGCGCGCCGCCAGGGTGGGCCGCGCGCGCGCGAGGTAGGCATCCAGGGCCTCGCCCTCGACCTTCTCCATGGCCAGGTAGGCCACGCGCTCGCCGTGCACCTCGGCGCTGCCGGCCTCGTAGACCGTGGCGAGGCCCGGGTGCTGCAGGCGGCCGAGGGCCTGGGCCTCGGTCTCGAAGCGCCGGCGCAGCTCGGGCGCGGCGAAGGCGCTCTTCAGCACCTTGAGCGCCACGCGCCGGCGCGGCGCCTGCTGCTCGGCCTCGTAGACGCGCCCCATGCCGCCCTCGCCCAGGAGGTGCAGGATGCGGAAGCCCCCGATCCACTCCGGCAGCTCGGCCCGCGGGACCGGCGCGTCCAGGGCCGCGCAGGGGTGCGCCGCGCCCGCCAGCATGCGCCGCAGCGGCTCCAGCACCTCGGCGGGCTCCGCGAGCCGTTCCAGGGCCCGCGCGCGCTCCTCCACGCTCAGCTGCGCGAGCTCCTCGAAGCGCTCGGCGGCGCGCTCGAAGGGGCTCGCGCCCACCTCAGGCTCCCCGCTGGAGCCAGTCGGAGAGCCAGGCGCGGGCCGCGCGCCAGTCGCGCGTGACCGTGGCGCGCGCGACGCCCAGCACCTCGGCCGTGTCCTCCTCCGAGAGCCCGGCGAAGAAGCGCAGCTCGACCACCCGCGCCGCGCGCTCGCTGTGGCGCGCCAGCTCCTCCAGCCCGCGGTCGAGCGCCAGCACGTCGAGCTCGAGGTCGAGCCCGGTCGGGGCCGGGATCCGCTCGCCCTCCAGCGGCACGCGCGCCGCCCCGCCGCCGCGCTTCTCGCGCCCGCGCGCGCGCGCGTGGTCGACCAGCACGCGGCGCATGGCCAGCGCGGCCGTGCCCAGGAAGTGCGCGCGGCCCTGCCACTCGACGCGCGTCTGGTCCACGAGCCGCAGCCAGGCCTCGTGCACGAGCGCGGTCGGCTGCAGGGTGTGGTCGGCGCGCTCGCCGCGCAGGGCGGCGGCCGCCAGGCTCTTCAGCTCGGCGTAGATCAACTCGAGGAGGCGCCCGGAGGCCGCCGCCTCGCCGCGCTTCAGGGACGCGAGGAGCTGCGTGGCCTCGCCGGCGGGCGGGGCGGGGTCTTGGGGCTGGGAGGGGGCGGGACCCACGCCGCGATCCTAGCCCGACCGGTGCGGGCGGGCTGCGCGAGTCTGCGCAAGCAACGCGTCGCGGGCGTCGGGGCTGCGTCGGCGAACCCGGGGTTTTCGCTGCTCCGCGCGACGGGGCGGGGCGCCCCTGCGCCGGCACCCCGCGAGCCGCTCAGCGCGGCTCGCGCTCCGCCAGCAGCTCGCGCACGCGCTCGCTGCGCTCGAAGCGCTCCTCCGCGACCGGCTCGATCGTCGCCGATTCGATCCGGAAGTGCTCCTCGATCCCACCGTCGGGCCGGAAGACGCGCTGCGAGGCCGGCAGGAGGAGCCCGTCGAAGGCGCGCCAGTCGCGGTAGTGCACCAGGGCCTCGTCCTCCGCCTCGCGGCCGGCCAGGAGGCCGCTCGCGACCTCGAAGTGGAGCGTGCGGCTGCGGCCGTCGGGGGTCGTGGCCGCCACCCGGTAGCACTCGCGCTCGTCGAAGCGCACGCGCGCCTCGGTCCGGAGCGTCGCGTGCAGCGCGCCCAGGTCGCCCGCCAGCGCGAAGCGCGCCGCCACGGCCTCCTCGCGCGCCTCGCCGGCGGCGTAGAGCTTGTCGCCGCGGTAGCGGTTGAGCTCGAAGGACTCCGTCCCGTCGTGCACGCGCACGAGGTGGCCCGGCACGCCGTCGGCGGCGAAGCGCTCGTCGAGCGGCGGCGGGAGCTGGATCCACACGCGCCGGCGGTCCGGCGCGGCGGCGTGGATCTCGAAGGGCACCGGCACGAAGCCGACCGCGCGCTGCTCGTAGGTGCCGGCGAGGCGCA
>DASVAP010000314.1:0-4122 GCA_036376275.1 Planctomycetota bacterium
AACGCCTACCTGTCCTTCCTGCACTACCCCATCCTGCGCGCGAGGGGAGTGTCGAGAGGCGACTACCGGCACGTCTCGGGCATCCCGCTCGTCGGCTCGCTCGTCGTGCTGGTCGCGCTGTTCCTCGGGCTCGACGGCAACCTCCGGATCGCGGCCTGGACCCTGATCGCGCTCGACACCGGCGGACTCCACTGGTTTGTCTTGTCGCTGGCGGTCCAAGGTCTCCGCCGTCGGCGCGACTGAGCGGGCCAGAGGCGCTCTTCCTCTCGACCCTCGCTGGCCCCCGGGGGAGAATCCCCACATGCGCGTCGAGTTCATCCCTGAGGGATCGCCGCATTGCCCGCTCCTGTGCCTGCGAGACTTCGATCCCGGCCAGGTGCGCGCGCTGCGGGAGCTCCTGCGCGAGCTCGTGGCCGGCGCGCGCCCGAGCGTCCGGGTCGAGGAGCACCTGGAGCTCGCGGGAGCGCGCATGCACTTCGTGAGCGGCGACCGAGATGTCGGACTGGAGGCGGCGCGCGAGGGATTCCGACTCGTCCTCACGCCGCTCTCGTGGCACAACGTCGAGGGACTGCTCGAGCCCTTCGAGGCGCCACACGTGGATGGCTACCAGTGGCTCGACGAGTCGGGCTGGATCCGGCTGCTGATCTCGCGCGACGGGAGCTGGTGAGCGTCAGCCCTGCCCGTGCAGGCGCTCCACCGCGGCTCGAAAGCGCGCAGACGCCTCGTCATAGACACCGCGTGGCCCTTGCGCGGCGCGAAGGGCCGGCCGGCCGGAGTCGCATGCGCCTGGGCCTGCTCGTCTTCCAGTCGCTGAGAGACCGCGACCCCTAGCCGGACCTGGGCGGCGTCTTCTGCCTCCGTCCCTCGTTCGTCCAGCGGCTCTCGCGTCGGATCGCGGCGTAGAGGAAGCCGGCCAGGACCAGGATGAAGAGCGACCACACCACGTACCCCAGGACACGGTCCGTGGTGGTGTAGAGGTCGCCGTCATCCATCATGTCTCGACCCTACCGCGCCCGGCGTGCAGCCGGTCCACGGCATCCCGGAAGCGCAGGGACGCCTCGCCATAGACGCCCGCGTGCCCCTTGCGCGGAGCGAAGGGCGGGCCGGCCGGAGTCGCATGCGCCTGGGCCAGCTCGTCCACGGGAATGCCGCGCGCGACCGCGGCCGCCTGGAGCGCGGCGCCGAGGGCGGCCGACTCGTCCTCGGCCAGGCGCTGCACGGGTACGGCGAGCACGTCAGCCAGGATCCCGGCCCACAGCTCGTTGCGGGCGCCGCCGCCGACGAGGCGCACGGAGTCGAGGGCGAGGCCGAGGGCGCGCAGGCGCGCGACGCCCCAGGCGAGGTTGAGGCTCACGCCCTCGAGGGCGGCGCGGAAGACGTGGCCGGCGTCGAGCAGGCCTGGGCGGAGGCCGAGGAGCGTGCCGGTCGCCTCGGGCAGGTCGGGGACGCGCTCGCCGGCGAGGTCCGGGAGGAAGAGCAGGCCGTCGGAGCCGGGCGCGACCGATTCGGCGGCCCTGGTGAGGGTCGCCAGGTCCTGCCCGAAGCCGCGCGCGACCTCGTTGAGGACACCCGTCGCGTTCATCACGCACAGGAGGGGTAGGTACCCGCCGGTCGAGTCGCAGAAGGGCGCGATCAGGCCCTCGGGGTCGAGCACGGGCGTGCGCGCGTAGGCGAAGACCGTGGCGGAGGTGCCGAGCGAGAGCACGGCAATGCCCGCGCGCGTCGCGCCGGCGCCGATCGCGGCGCACATGTTGTCGCCGCCGCCCGGCGCGACTGGGATGCCGGTGCGGAGACCGAGCGCGCGCGCGGCGTCCGGGGTGAGCGTCCCGATGGGCTCGTCGGGCGCGACGAGGCGCGGGAGGCAGCTCTCCAGGCGCGCGTCGATCGCGTAGCAGGCGCGCGCGTCGAAGCGGCGCGTCGCGGGATCGAACAGCGCCGTGCCGGAGGCGTCGCCGGCCTCCATGGCGAGCTCGCCGGTGAGGCGGAAGTTGATCCAGTCGTGCGGCAGGAGCACGTGCGCGAGGCGCGCGAAGCGCTCGGGCTCGTGGCGCGCCAGCCACAGGATCTTGGAAGCCGTGAAGCCGGTCGGGACGTGGCGGCCGAGGGTGCGCGTCAGCTCGCGCGCCTCGGCGGCGGTGCTCGTGTCGCACCACAGCTTGGCGGGCCGCAGCACGCGCCGCTCGGCGTCGAGGGCGACGAAGCCGTGCTGCTGGCCGGAGACGCCGAGCGCGCGCACGCGCGCGAGGTCGGCCGAGCGGGCGAGCGTGGCCAGGCAGGTCTCGACCGCGCTCCACCAGGTGTCCGGGTGCTGCTCGGCGGCGCCGGGCGGGAGGCCGGGGAGGAGCTCGTAGGCGCTGGCGGCGCGCGCGACGACGGTGCGCGCGTCGGGGTCGAGGAGCAGGGCCTTGGTGGACTGGGTGCCGACGTCGAGGCCGAGGTAGAGCTCTCCGCTCACTCCTTCCTCCCTCTGGTCTCCGCGCCCTCCGCGTCTTCCCTCCGCGTCTCCGCGCTCCTCCGCCTCCGATCCGAAGAGAAGAGGGGCGCGGAGACGCGGAGGGAAGACGCGGAGGACGCGGAGGGGAGCAAGGAAGGAGAGGGAGGAGAGAAGAGCCAGGCTGGAGCCTGGCGGTCCCGGGGTCAGCGGACGCCGAGGAGGTGTTCCATCATGAGCTGGTCGAGGCGCTCGTAGCCGAGGCCGCGGCGCGCGACGGTGTCCACGTCGATGCGCGCGGCGCGCAGGGCCTTGGCGTTCTTCTTCGAGTAGGCGCGCATGAGCGGCTCGAGCTCGCCGTCGCGCTGCTCCGCCACGAGCGCGCGCACCTCCGGGTCGGCGTCGAAGGCCGCCGCGCGGGCCTTGAGGATCTTGTAGGTGCGCATGCAGCCGCGCGCGAAGTCCCACACGCCGGCCTCGTCCTCGCTGCGGTAGGCGTGGGCGTCGAAGTGCAGCGGACCGGTGTAGGGCGCGCCGCCGGCGGTGCCCTCGAGCAGGCGCACCAGCAGGAAGGCGCCCTTCACGTCCTCCGAGCCGAAGCGCAGGTCCTGGTCGTAGCGCCCGATCTTCTGCGCGTTGAGGTCGATGTGGAAGAGCTTCCCGGCCTCCATCGCCTGGGCCACGCCGTGCGTCATCGAGAGCCCGGCCATTGTCTCGTGCGCGACCTCCGGGTTGACCCCGACCATCTCCGGGTGCGCCAGGGTCGAGATGAAGTGCAGCATGTGGCCGGTGGTGGCGAAGTAGATGTCGGAGCGGGGCTCGTTGGGCTTCGCCTCCAGCGCGAAGCGGAGCTCGTACCTCTGGTCGCGCACGTACTCGCACAGGTAGTCCATGGCTTCCCGGGTGCGCGCGACGGCCGTGCGCGGATCGCGGCAGGCGTCCGCCTCGCTGCCCTCGCGCCCGCCCCAGAAGACGTAGATCTTCGCGCCCAGCTCGACCCCGAGGTCGATCGCCGCCATCGACTTCTGCAAAGCGAAGGCACGCACCTTCGGGTCGTTGGAGGAGAAGGCGCCGTCCTTGAAGACCGGGTGCGAGAAGAGGTTCGTCGTCGCCATCGGCACGACCATCCCGCAGTCCTCCAGCGCCGCCTTGAACTCGCCCACGAGCCGGTCGCGCTCGCTGGCCGAGGCACCGAAGGGCACGAGGTCGTTGTCGTGCAGGTTCACGCCGTGCGCGCCGCACTCGGCCAGCTTCTTCACCAGGTAGGTCGGCTCCATGCGCGCACGCACGGGCTCGCCGAAGGGATCGCGGCCGGGGTTGCCGACCGTCCACAGGCCGAAGGTGAAGCGATCGGCGGGCGTCGGGTCGAAGGGGTCGGAGGACTTGCGCCGCGGGGTCTTGCCGTTCTTCATGGGGTGCTCCGCGCGGGATTGTGGCGTGGGGGGGTGGGCCTGGCGAGGGTGGGGGGTCTTCTCTGCCTTGCGGTGGGCTGCTTGGCGCTGGTCTGTCCGTATTGTTCTCGCTGCATCTCTCTGCTTCGTGCGGGGGTTCGGGTAGCGGTCGGCCCGGGTGGTGCGCGCCCGTTGGGGGCTGGGGCTGGGACGAGATTGCGCGCCCGTCGGGGCCCCGCCGCTGCTCCGTGGCGCTGCCGCCGGACCCGTGGCGCCGTGCAGTCGAGCTCTCGAGGCGCC
>DASVAP010000329.1:0-6609 GCA_036376275.1 Planctomycetota bacterium
GAATCACGCGCCGGATCAGCGGGCGGGCCTGCGCCCGCCCGCAGAACCGTCGCGGTCACGCTGACGGCGGAATCCGTAGCCGATCTGAGGATCGGCTAGAACCCGATCCGGACGTCCAGCGCGTTCGTCAGCTCGAGCCCGTTGCCCGTCAGGCGCGCCTGGGTTGCCCACAGGGTCCCGACCAGGCCTGCGTCGGCCGGGATGGCGACGGAGTGCAGGTCGGCCGAGCCCGTCGAGGCGACCGTGTGGGCGAAGAGGCGCGGCCCGCCGACCAGGAGCTGCCCGATGCGACGCGGCACGCGGCCGAGCAGCGGGCCGTTCAGCGCGCGCGTGTGCACGGCGATCGTCGTGAGCGTCGTGCCCGGGTGGTGCGCGTGGCTGACCTCGGTGGTCCAGGTCTGGCCGATGTGCGCGTCGGTGACCGGCGTGTAGCACACGACGTTGATCCCGGCGCCGTTGCGCACGGTCGTCGCGGCCACGCCGCCCAGGCTGCCGTCGGGCAGCAGGTTCTGGAGGTAGACGTGCGGGTCGGCCCCGCGCTCGTCGCGCCAGGCGAGGAGGCCCTGGCCGAGGGCGCTGCGCTCGGCCTGGAAGCGGTACTTGACCGCGGGGGTCGAGGAGAGGTCGAAGGGCGCGAACGCGAGCGCGCCGCCCAGGTCCAGCAGCGCCGCGCGCGCCACGTCCTGGCCAAAGGCCGGCGACGAGGTCCACGTGGCGGCGAAGCCCCCGCCGAGCCTCAGGGCCTGCACGTCGGCGATCGCGCTGGCGCCCAGCGGCACCACGCTCACCGCGCCGTCACCCGCCAGGCGCGCGCCGGAGGCGTCGAGGGCCTGCACGCCGACCCCGCACTGGCTCTGGGTCGAGTTCTTCTCGACCCAGGCGACGAAGGTCCTCCCGCTGGCCGCGTCGAAGGCCACGCCCGGGGCCACGCGCACGCGTCCGGCCGTGGTCGCGACCGCGCTGCCGTTGTGGGGGAAGAGCTCGCTCCCGCCCGCGTCCAGGCGCTGCGCGAAGACCTGCAGGGCCGGCGCGGCCGAGTACCAGGCGAAGACGGCGCCGCCGCTCCCGTCCGGCAGGCACTGCGGGAAGTTGCCGAACTGGAGCGAGCCGCCGTCGAAGACCGGCACGTGGCCGGCGCTCCACAGCTCCGTCCCGCTCGCGGAGAACTTCTGCGCGCGCAGGTGGCGCGGCGAGCCGAAGCCGCCGGTCTGGTGCACGAGGGCGAGGATGCAGGTGCCGGAGGTGCTCGCGTCCAGGTCCGCGGTCGCGTAGCTGCCGGCCGGCGCGGTCAGGACCAGGGCCGGGCTCCACAGCGCCGTCCCGGCCGCGTCGAGCCGTGCGAGGCGGACCGTGGCACCCTGGATCCAGGCCACCACGATCTCGCCGTCGCTCGTCCCCACGATCTTCGGGTTGGCCACGAAGTCGGCCGTGGCCGTGAGCTGCACGCCGGCGCCGCCCCACACGAGCGTCCCCGCGGGATCGACGCGCGCGGCCGTGATCTGCGTGCCCACGCCGCGATCGTCCTGGAAGGTGAGCAGCGCGTACCCCGCCGCGTCGACCGCCAGGTCGTAGTCGGTCGTGCTCGAGAGCCCGAGGTCGGCCACGCGCACGCCGTTGTGCGCCCACTGCTCGACCCCGGCCGCGTCGAAGCGCTGCAGGTACACGTCGTAGCCGAAGGCCGGCGCGCCCGCCGGGTCGTTGTCGAACCAGGAGAGGTAGAAGCCACCGTCGGCCGTCGGCGCCAGCTTCGGCTGGGTCTGCTCGCCCGCCCGATCGACCGCCAGCAGGTTCTCGGCCGGATCCGCCGACCACTGCGCACGGGCGGGGAGGGCGAGGAGGAGCAGCGCGGCGGTCGGGAACGAGGGGTGCATCCGCCGAGGGTAGCGTCGTCGTCCCGGACGGGGCGCGCGGGCCGCATCCCTAAGGGAAGTCCGCCCAGGGTCTCAGGGGAATCCCGGATGGCTGCCCCGGCGAGGCGCCCTCAGACTGCACCCCGCCCGAACAGAGAGCGGCCGGCGGCGACGCATCCGAGGGGGAGCCAAGCGTGATGCAGCGCCGCCGGCCCTCTTTTCTCCCCACGGGGTCGGCTGGAGCCGGGAAGGGGGAGGGCCGGCCCCGTGCTCCGACCCCGCGGACCGCCCGGCGGCTATCCTCCCGGCCCCATGGCCAAGAAGCGCCCCCCGGAGCCGTCCGTCCCCACCCCGGTCGACCTCTCGCGCCAGGCGATCCTCGCGCGCCTGCGCGCCAAGGTCGCGCGTGGCGAGCCGATCATCGGCGGCGGCGCGGGCACCGGCATCTCCGCCAAGAGCGAGGAGGCCGGCGGGATCGACCTGATCATCGTCTACAACTCGGGCCGCTACCGCATGGCGGGGCGCGGCTCGACGGCGGGCCTGATGCCCTACGGCAACGCCAACCAGATCGTGAAGGAGATGGCCTTCGAGGTGCTGCCGGTCGTGAAGAGGACGCCGGTGCTGGCGGGGGTATGCGGCACCGACCCCTTCATGATGCCGCGCCTCTTCCTGAAGGAGCTCCAGACGCTCGGCTTCGCCGGCATCCAGAACTTCCCGACCGTGGGGCTGATCGAGGGACGCCTGCGCGAGACGCTCGAGGAGACCGGCATGAGCTACCAGCTCGAGGTCGAGATCACGGCGCTGGCGCACGAGATGGACCTCCTGACGACGCCCTACGTGTTCAACGTCGACGAGGCGCGGCGCATGACCGCGGCCGGCGCCGACATCGTCGTGGCCCACATGGGCTGCACCAGCGGCGGCACGATCGGCGCGAAGACGGTCAGCCCCCTCGACCAGTGCGTGAAGGACGTCCAGACCATCGTCGACACGGTCAAGGGCCTGCGCTCCGACGCCCTGGTCCTGTGCCACGGCGGCCCGATCGCCTTCCCCAAGGACGCCGATCACCTGTTCCAGCGCGTGCGCGGCCTCGACGGATTCTACGGCGCCTCCTCGACCGAACGCTTCCCGACCGAGGTCGCGATCCAGAAGCAGATCGAGGAGTTCACGGCGCTGCGGCTGCCGAAGACCAAGCCCGCCGCAAGGTGAGTCCGCCGCCTCGCTGCGGGCGAGTCGGTCGGTCGGCGATCAAGGGAAGATCGATCCGAAGGACCGTGCAGCGTTCACCCGAGCCCTGCGCTGTTTCAGGAAGGACGAACGTCCGTTTCCTTCCCGAGACAACTCCCTCCCGTAGTCATGCACTTCCGCCGCCACTGCAACGTCCTGGGCTTGCTCGTTCTCCTCGGGCTCGCCCCGACCACCGCGCTCATCCACGGCTCGCCGCAAGTCCAGGAGCAGCTCCCCCGGGGGGCCCTGTACCTCGCTTCCAGGGGCACTCCGCGCAGGGGATCCTCCGCGTTGATCCGGATTCGGGGTCCAGCAGCCTGCTGAAGCCGATGGACTTCAGCTCGTTCTTCGCTGCGTCATTCGACTACGACTTCAGGAGTGACCGCCTGGTCGTCTGGGGCGAAGACCCCTTGGACCCTGGGCTCGATCGGCTGCACATCGCTTGGAGCGAGCTGCTGGCGAAGGCGCGGCGCGTGCCGGTCGAGCCCTGCGAAGCCGGGCAGCAGGCCTGTGCCGTCAGAGTCCGGCGCTCCGACAGTCATGCGTGTGGCCGACGCGAGGTTGCCTGCTAGCCCTGGTCGTCCTGACGGAGCTCGGCTCTCAACTCCTCAGGACTGCGAGCGCCGTGTAGCACCCGCACGACGACCACCGGTCGGGCTTCGGGCAAGAAGGCGACCAGGTACGGGTAGAGACTCCAGAACCGCATCCCCGATGCATCCGCGAGCTCGGGACGTCGATGGCCTGCTCCAGGGAAGGAGGCAAGCATCCGTAAGCGACTCCTGGAGCTCCACGAGGACGGATCGAGCGCGTACCGGGCCGCTCTCGTACTCCAGGAAGGCCCGGATCGCCTCCAGGTCCCGCCGAGCTCCATCGCTCAGCGCGAAGGACTCGGTCAGCCCCTCTTCTTGCCCCTGCGCCGACCCACCTTGGCCAGGATCTCCTCGATCGCCTTCTCCCCGTCGACGACCCTTCCGGCCGCGACGTCCTCGAGGCCCTCCTGGAGCTTCCGGCGCGCGTCCGCCTTCCAGGCCAGGTCCTGCTCGAGGAGCCTCAGGGCGGCTCCGAGCGCCTCGCTCGCGCTCGCGAAGGGTCCCTCGGCCATCAATCGCTCCAGGAGCCGCGCTTCCTCGGGCGTGAGCTGCACCTGCATTCCTCCAGACTAGCATCGGGGTTTCCTGCGCGGGGCGAAGGAAGGCCCGGCCGCGCGGCGCCCGCGGCGCTCGCCGCGGCCGGAGGCAGCGCTGACTCGTTCAGGGCCCAGGCGGTGTCAGGAGTTCCCGGATCCGGCCACCCGCGCCACCGTTGCCGGGCCGGCCGAGTCCGCCTAACCTCGCCGCGATGTCCTGCGCCGAGTGCCTGCGCTTCGTGACCTCCAGGGAAGCCGTGGTCGAGGAGCTGCCCTGGGGCCCGCACGAGTGGCTGGCGCGGGCCGGGCTGACGGAGTCGCGGCTGCTCCAGCTCGTGCGCGTGACGATGCCGGGCGGGAAGGCGCACCGCTTCCACCGGCATCCGGCGCTGGAGGAGCTGCTGTACGTCGTTTCCGGAAGGGTCGAGCAATGGGTCGGCCGCGCGCAGCGCGTGCTCGGGCCCGGCGAGCTGGCGCACGTGCCGATGAACGAGGTGCACGGCTCCTACAACGTCTTCGCCGAGCCGGTCACCTTCCTGGCGGTGCTCTCGCCGGCCGTGTTCGAGGGGCCGGCGCTGATCGACGTCTCGGGCGAGGAGCCCTGGCGGACGCTGAAGCCGTTCTGACCTGCGCCCCGGAGCGCATTGGGGCCGTCGCGAGCCTCGCGTAGAGTTCCGCCATGGACGCGAAGCTCTTCGGGACGGTGTTCGTGACGGTCTTCCTGGCCGAGCTGGGCGACAAGACGCAGCTCGCGACGCTCGTCTATGCCAGCGACGAGCGCCACGCGCGCTCGACGGTCTTCCTGGCGGCCTCGGCGGCCCTGGTGGCGGCGGCGGGCCTCGGCGTCCTGGGCGGCTCGCTCCTGCGCGGCTGGCTGAATCCGCGGCTCGTGACGATGCTCGCCGGCGCGGCCTTCGTCGCCATCGGCCTGTGGATGTTCTACCGCGCCTGGCGCGGTTCCTGAGCCTCCTCCGGAGCGTCCGCGGGCGGCTCGAAGGCGGCCTCCGGCAGCGTCACCCCGGCCTCGGCCGACTCCCAGCGCGTCTCGAACGCCCCCAGGACGCGGTTCGAGAAGCGCCCCGCGCGCCGGAAGGGGAGGCGCACGCCGCCCACCTCGCGCCAGTCGGAGAGCTCCGTGACGGCCCCGAGCAGGCCCAGGCCCGCGACCCCCGAGAACGTGCGCAGCGCGACCGGCAGGGAGCTCTCGGCGTCCACGATCCAGTCGTGCGCGCAGCCCGCGCGCGGCTCGGCGCGCACGAGGTAGGCCGGCCGGCCGGCGTGCGCGCCGCGCGCGAGGACGCGCACGTGGGCGTAGAGCGCCTGCCAGTCGGCTGCGACCAGCAGCGGGTGGTCCGCGAGCAGCTCGTGGACCTGCTCCGCGTCGAGCTGCTCGCGCGCGGCTCCCGGGACCTGGCGCCAGCCCTGCCCTCCGTCGAGAACGGCCCACTCGGTGGCGCTGCCGTAGTCGATCTCGCTCTTCAGCCGGCGGATCCCGTCGGCCAGCGCCTGGTAGCGGCCGTCGAGGCGCAACGCGGGCATCTCGAAGCGGCCCGTGACGCGCAGCGGGCCGAGCGCGGCGAGGTGCTGGGCACCGAGCGTGGCCCGCACGCGCGCCAGCAGGGCCGCGACGTCCGGGAGGTCAGCGGCTGGCACGAGCCGGGGCAGGCGCTCGACCTGGCCGTTGCGCCGGTGATCGAAGGCCACGATCGCACCCCGATCGTCGCGCACGAACTCGAGGCGCAGATCCGGGGCGAGGGTGTAGGCGAAGGCATCCGCGACACTCGTCGGCGCCAGTTCGATGCGCGTGCGGCCCGGGTACTCCAGCCACAGGCGTCCCTCCTGGAGCAGCACGACGCGGAAGTCCTGCTCGTCCTCCTCCCAGTACTCGCCGGTGAAGGGGCCGAGCTCCTCCGCCGTGTAGGAGCGCGCAGGGCGGACCGCGCGGCCCTCCAGGGGATCGAGGACCAGGCGCTGCAGCTCGCCCTCGAGCTCGATCACGGTGCGCGTGTTGCGCGACTGCGTGAAGTACAGCACCGTCAGGTCGTGCGCGGGGAAGAGCCAGGCCGCGGTCCCGTCCGAGCCGCCGTGGCCGAAGGCCACCACGCGCCGCTCCTCGACCGCGGCCGGGTCGACCCACAGCGCCATCATCTCGCCGTAGGCGCTCTCGAGGCCGGCGAAGCCGGTCGGAGTCGTGCGGCGTTGCGCCGGCCGCAGCGCGGCGCGCACGGCGCGCTCCGAGAGCAGGTGCTGTCCGCCGGCGATGCCGTCCCCCTGCCACAGGGAGAGGAAGCGCGCGTAGTCGCGCACGCTGCCGTACAGGCCCTGGGAACCGAGCAGGAACGGGAAGAGCGGCGGATCCGCGGGCCCGAAGTAGCGCGTCCAGGCTCCGGGACCGCCGGCGTAGGCGCT
>DASVAP010000361.1:0-3667 GCA_036376275.1 Planctomycetota bacterium
GGCGCGCGATCCTCGCGCGCCCCTCCTGCAACCCGGGCCTCGCCTCGGCCACGACGGGCTGCGGGCAGCCCGCAAGCAGCTGAGGGGCGCCCCGCAACCGACTGCGGGCGAGTGCCCGCGAGGCCCCGTGAGGGGCACCCGGAACCGCGGAACGGGCCTTGCCTTCCCGGCGCCTGGCGCGGATCGCGTCGTTCCCCACCTCATTCCCGGAGACCCCATGTCCCCCCGCTCCCCTCTCCTTCTTCTCCTCGCGGCCGCCGCCCTGGCGACCCCCGCCCTGGCGGACCGGCTGATCGTCGCCGGCCCGGACGGCTTCCTGCACCAGGCCGACACCACCACCGGCGTGTTCGAGCCCTTCGCCGGCCCCTGCGTCAGCCCGCTGATCCGCATGGCGGCGGACGACCAGCACCTCTACGGCATCGACGCGTTCGGCGGCCTGTACATGTTCGACCTCGCCAGCGGCGCGATGGTGAACGTGCTCTTCCCCGAGCTCGGCACGCTCAACTCGCTCGCGGCCGGCCCGGAGGGCGTCTTCCTGGGGACGGCCGAGGGCCTGGTCGCGCGCATCGACCCGCTCACGGGCGAGGTGAGCGACAAGCGCATGCCACCCGACGGCGTGCGCGTCCTGCTGCTGCACGGGGGGCTGCTCTACGCCGCCAGCACGAACGGCGCGCTGTACCGCGCGCCGGCGGGCGCGGGCGAGTTCGAGTACTTCACCTGCTTCTGCTTCTTCAACATCGGGATGCTGGCGGTCGACGGCGGCCAGCTCGTGCTGGCGGACGAGTTCGGCACCGTGGTGCGCTTCGAGCTCGAGAGCGGCACGCCCGTGACCGGCTTCTCGCTGTTCGGCGCGCAGGTCGCCGGCGTCAGCGACGGCGTGCTGCTGCTCTACTACGACGGCGGGGTGATCCCGCTCGCGAGCGCCTTCACGGGCGAGCTGCTGCCGGGCCAGCTCCAGGCGCCGGCCACGGTGGTCTCGCTGCTCGTGCTCGAGACGCGCGAGGGTCCGCGCACGCGGACGCGCGCGCGCGGCACGCTGACGCCGCCCTGATCGAACGACGCTGTCTCCCCCGGGGGCCACGGTCCGGCAGGCACCGTGGCCCCCACCTCGCTTCCGGGGCCGCCGCGATCGGCGCGCTTCCTTGAGCGCGCGCCCCGGATCACTACGCTGGCGGCCTCGATGGATCCGAGCCCGAGCAAGAACCGGAAGGGGCGCGCGAGGATCGCGCGCCAGGACGATCCAGGGAGCCTGGCAGAACGCCACGGCCGAAGGCCGTGGCGTTCCTGCACAGCCTCTCTGCGCCTCCTCGCCCGCCCCGCGGGCCGCGTCCTGGTCCTGACGCTGGTCGCCTGCGCTCCGGTGCGGGCGCAGGCCGGCGCGCGCCCGCCCGCGAAGGAGGCCGGCAGCGCCGTGCCTCCGGCCGTCGCCGCCCCGGCCGCGGCGCGCGTGCTCCCGGCCCTCGACCGCGAGCCGCTGCTCGGCGTCCTGCTCGCGCGCGCGCCGAAGGTGCCGATCCAGCTCGCGAGCGAGGCCGTGCTCGAGCTCGGCGGCGGCACGCGGCGCCTCGGGCCCGGGCGCGTGACGATCGAGGCCAGCGCGAACGGCTGGCGCCTGGGCGGCGACGGGCCGGGCGCGAGCACCAGCGGCACCCTCCGGAGCGGCGGGCAGCCGATCTTCACGCTCGACGCGCTGCCGGTCTTCGGCGCGCCGCGCGCGCTCACGCTGGCGGGCGACCTCGTGCTGCGTCCGGTCGGCGGCGAGGTCGAGGTGATCGAGCGCGTGCCGATGGAGGTCTACCTGGCCGGGGTGGTCGGGGCCGAGATGAACCCGAAGTGGCCGGCGGCGGCCCTGGCGGCGCAGGCGATCGTGGCGCGCAGCTACGCGGCCGCGCGCTGGATGGAGCGCCACGCCGAGCCCTGGCAGCTGCACTGGCACTTCGGCGTCGACATGGCCTACCACGGCTGGAGCGCCGCCGACGCGCGCGTGGCCGCGGCCATCGCGCCGACGCGCGGCGAGGTCCTGGTCCACCGCGGCTTCCCGGTGCTGGCCCTGTTCCACGCCAGCTCCGGCGGGCGCACCGAGGCCTTCGCACGCATCAAGCCCGGCGTGCTCGCGCCCGACGGCCTGACGCCGATCGCCGCCGCCATGCCGATCGTCGACGATCCCGCCGCGCTGCCGGGCGCGCTCGGACTCTCGCTCTCCGCCTCGCACGGCCTGTGGAAGGTCGACGTGCCGCTCCCGGACGTCAGCGCGGCCCTGCAGCGCTGGTCGAGCGCCCAGCGCGGCCGCCCGGCCTTCGGCACGGTCGAGGCCGTCTCGATCGAGGGCCGCCACGCCGACTCCGGACGCGTGGCGAGCGTCAGCATCCGCCACCGCCTCGACGAGAAGACGCGCTTCACGAGCCTGCCCGCGACCGACTTCCGCATGGCCGTCAGCCCGGTGCGCATCCGCTCGCTGCTGTGGGAGCGCTGCGTGATCGCCTCCAAGAGCCCCGGCTACCTCGTGCTCGAGGGCCGCGGCTTCGGCCACGGCTGCGGCCTCTCGCAGGTCAGCGCCTGGCACCTGGCCCAGCAGGGCGAGACGCCCGAGGCGATCGTGGCACGCTTCTACGCCGGCGCGCGCATCGAACGCAGGTACTGAGCCGTCGCAGGCGTCAGTAGCGGAAGCGCGCCTCGAGCGACAGGAAGGCCACGTCCTCGCTCGTCCCGCTCTCTTCCAGGAACGTCCCGCTCGCGAAGAACGAGCCGGAGATGGCCAGGTCGAGGTGGCGGTCCACCTGCCAGGCCAGGGTCGCGTCGAGCTGCGTGCCGGCGAAGCGCGCCTCGCTCCCGCCGCTCGCGCGCAGCAGGTTCCCGCCGCTGTCGTACAGGCCGTCGCCCGCGCTCTCGCGCCAGAAGAGCACCGCGCCGAGCTCGAGCGCCCAGCCGCGCGCCAGCTCCAGCGCCAGGCTCGGGTGCAGGTCGATCAGGTTGTAGGGCCCGAGCAGGCCGCTCTCGCCGAAGTACTTGCCCTTCGGGAAGAGCGGGTTGAAGGTGCCGAGCTCGCCGTCGCCGGCCTCGTCGTCGCCGCTGATGACGTCGGCCCGCAGCCCGAGGCGCGCCGGGAGGCCGGCCAGCACCAGCGCGCGGCCGGTGTCGGAGGCCAGCGACCAGGCCCGGATCTCCTCGCCCGCGAAGCTCCCGAGCTGCGCGAAGAGCTCGAAGTTCCAGTCCCAGCCGCGCGCCGCGCCGAACAGGCGCGAGCCGAGGGTCGTGCGCCGCTCCGCGCCCGCGCCGGCCTCGTAGGCGGCCTCGCCGTCGTGCAGGCCGATCGCGTAGAGGTCGAGCCCGAGCGGCGCGCCGGGAGCGGCCGCGCGCGTCGCGTAGAGCATCCACAGCGCGCGCTCGTCGTCGCTCCGGTCGTCGAAGGTGCCCGTGCGCGGCTCGACCGGACGTCCGTAGAGGGCGTCGAGCCGCCAGCGGCCGCGCACGCCCGCCAGGCGCGCGACGTCGAAGGCCTGCGGCACGTTCGGACCGTAGCGCGGGCCGATCAGGCGCTCCGAGCCGTAGGAGAGGAGCTGGCGACCGGCGCGCAGCTCGAGCGCGCGCGCGGAGCCGAGCTCGGCGAAGGCCTGCAGGACGTCGGCGCGGTCCTCGTCGAGCGCGCTCGTGCCGGCCTCGTCGCCCG